>NZ_JAMPKC010000003.1:0-539665 GCF_039961975.1 Trichocoleus sp. DQ-A3
AGCTCCGTATACGGCATACCAACTCCCCAGTGTCTTGATGCTGATCTACTCCCTTATTGTGCAATCTCGATTATGAACTGGCACACTACTTGACCATTCATGCAGGAGGTCTAATCTATTGTTGTCTCCGCCGAACCATTATCGCTATTCGGGTGTGAAGTTGTCAGAATTGTGGTTTTTAAACTTTCCGTTGCATCGTCATTTCCCACATCAAAACTGACGGTATAAACAGATGCATCAGGCGCGTATACTTCAATTTTGTAATTCCCATCAGAAGGCAGCAATGCTTGCCACTGTGCGCCATCGGTAATCGTCCCGACCGTTTGCCCTTCCGGATCGATTACGGTGATATTGACGTTGCCTTCTACCGCTGCCACTGTCAATAGCTGCCCCTCAGTGGCGGAAAGAGAGAAAGAGTGGCACTGATTAGGTTCTAAGTTGCCACCCATCGTTGTTTGTGTAGAACCTGAGTGGAAGTTGACTTCCTGAGTGAATAGCGTATCTGCTGGGATTGACTCCTCTGGGGGGCAGTTATCTATCGGTGCTGAAAGCGTCTCTTGGGGAGTTTTAGGTTGCTCTTGTTTTCTTCTTTTTGGAGCCAGCCGACAGACGATCGTGGAGCCGCCGCTACCTAGCAAACCCAGCGCTGGTGCTGCGACAGGTACCCAACCTGCCTGCATAAAGAAATAGAAGCCGGTAACGAACAAAATGCCCAGCGTTGCAGTTCCAACCACAATCAATCGCAGGGGATGACGGATTCGCCAAGCTAAAAAGCCGCCAACGGCTGCCCATCCCACAATCCATAGCACCTCAACCCATTCCGACCAAGACCAAAACAAAGGTCGCTTGTCTAGAACAACGCTGAGGATTTGGCTGACGGTCTGTGCTTGCACCCTTACCCCAAACATCTTACGACTGCCCCCGTAGGGAGTATAAAAAACGTTATCAACTGTGGGTGAGGTGACACCGATCAGAACAATGCGATCTTTCACCCAATCTGGGTTAATCTGACCTTTCAAAACTTCAGTGAGCGTTACCTGCTGGGCGATATTATGAGCGGAGCGATAATCGAGCAGGATCTGGTAGCCGCCTGAATCTGCCTGCTGGTATCCTCCAAAATTGGCTTCTAGGGGTTTGAAGACAATTGAATTGAGCTGGAGATAATTTTTTGGGTGCGGTTGTGCCTCGATTCCCAGTTGTTCCAGGTAGCGCAGTGCCAGACGCGCACCGAGGGAGTAGGGGGTCTTACAGGCACCGACATCGGAAGTCGCAAACAAGAGACTGCGGCGAACGGCGTTATCGGGATCGATCACCAAATCGTCAAAGCTAAGGCGGTCTTCCGGGACAATTTTTGGCGGTGCAACTCCAGGATTATCGATATCGCTGATTTTGCAGACGGTAATGATGCGATCGCTCTTTTGTAATTGCCTGGATAATTCTGCATGACCAGGTTCCATCGGGATGTCGCGATAGATATCCAAACCGATGACTCGTGGTTGATGCCGTTCTAGTTGCGCTAACAGCTGATGCAGAGTCCGGTCGGATAGCGGATATCTGTTTTGAGCTTTGATATCTGCTTCGGTGATTTCGACGACTAGGAGGCGAGGATCTGGCCCTTCCATTGGGGATGAACGATCTAAGTCTCCCAATACCCGTGTCGCAAACCGTAACCGCACCATCTGATCGAAGGTTGCCAGTTCCAAGGACTGCAAACCTCCCAGTTGTCGTACACCCAGCAGCAAGCCGGTAGCAAGGATACTGGCGATCGCTAAACGGATCGGCGATGCCTTTTTCTCAAGGACACCCGCGCGATCGCTAATTTTTTCCCCGCTTTTGTCGGCAATATTTTCTGGATCAAATTTTTCTGCAACGGGCGTATTTTCAGATAACGATACCTCTGTCAATGAAGCGATCGCTTGGCTGACTTCTGTAGCGGACTGGTAGCGATCGCGGAAGTGGTATCGTACCATCTTGTCTAAAATTGCTGCTAGGCGATCGCTGACCTTTACTTTATCCCGCCAAATAATCTCAGAGGTTTCAGGATCTTCTGGTAGCTGGTTCGGTCTTAACCCAGTCAGCAGTTGGATGGCAGTGATCCCCAAGGCATAGATATCGCTGCTGTATTTTGGCTTACCCGCTAGTTGTTCGCTCGGCACATAACCTTGAGTGCCAATTCCGACTGTAATGCTGGTCTGATCGGTTCCACTCGTCAACTGGGTGCGGATTTCCTTGACCGCGCCAAAGTCAATTAAAACTAATTTGCCGTCCTGTCGCCGCCGGATCAAATTGCTCGGCTTGATGTCGCGGTGGATGACTTGATAAGCATGAACAAACTCCAGGATGCCCAGTACATCCTGCAAGAACTGAATAATTTCAGATTCGCTCAGTCGCGTACCTTGGTGCAATTCATCGCTCAGCGGCGAACCTTCAATGAACTCCTGCACCAGGTAAAATTGTTGGTCTTGTTCAAAGTAAGCTAGCAGATGAGGGATTTGTTGGTGGTGGCCCAGTTTTTCAAGCGTTTTTGCCTCGGTTTTGAACATCCGTCGAGCCACCTGCAAAAAAGCAGGATCTTGACGAGCAGGTTTGAGGTGCTTTACAACACACTTAGGGTTTCTCGGTCGCTGCGTATCCTCGGCAATGTAAGTTTGACTAAATCCTCCAGCTCCTAGGACTTTGACAACTTTATAGCGCCCTCCCAGTTGTGTTCCCAGCATGGTCGCTCAGTATGCATCAATCCTGATTTTGGCATACAACTCAGTTTTGCTGAGCTTGGTTATTTATCTGTTGTCAGTTGTCGGTCGTTAATGATTTTTCTCATCCCCGTGACAAGTCGCTCTTAATTGCTTGTCAACAAGATTTCCGATAGCCGTATGGTAGTAAGAAGCGATGCTTGTTACCAACTTTTCCAAATGCAGATGATTCAAGGTACAACCAAACTTTTAGGGGTGATTGGTCATCCCATCGGGCATTCCCTATCGCCGGTGATGCACAATGCGGCGATCGCTCATTTAGGATTAGATTGCGTTTATGTACCTTTGTCGGTCGCGCCGGAAGATTTAGAGAAAGCGATCGCCGGTTTTGCCGCAATGGATAATTTTGTGGGCTTTAGCGTTACCATTCCCCACAAACAGGCAATTATCCCCCTGCTATCAGAAGTATCAGACATTGCCCAAGCGATAGGAGCCGTCAACACTGTTACGAAGACGGATAAGGGATGGATGGGCACGAATACGGATGTTGAAGGCTTCCTCGCCCCCCTGGAAGCTGACCAGGGCGATTGGAGCCAAAGTGTAGCGGTCATTTTAGGCAATGGTGGTGCGGCGCGGGCGGTGGTTGCCGGTTGTAAAAAACTAGGTTGTGCCCAAATCCATGTTGTTGGGCGAAATCGAGAGAATTTAACCGCTTTTCAAAATAGCTGGCGCAATTCATCCTTACCAGTAGAAATCAGCACCCATTCTTGGGAAGAACTCCCGAATCTGATTTCTCAAGCATCTTTGTTAGTCAATACAACACCTATTGGGATGTACCCGAAGGTTGACGAGTCTCCCTTAGATGCAGAAGCGATCGCTAATTTGCCAGAAGGCGCGATCGCTTACGATCTGATTTACAAGCCCAACCCTACCCGATTCTTGGAACAAGCACAAAGACAAGGCGCAATTATCGTTGATGGACTGGAAATGCTCGTCCAACAAGGAGCCGCCGCCCTGAAAATCTGGTTAAACCGCGAGCCGCCAGTGGACGTGATGCGCCAATCTCTACAAAAACCATTAAAGATCAAAAATTAAACCCAGCGTGCAATTTTTGGGCTTTCTTCCCTAATGGAGCGGGGACTGGAGGATCTTGTCAGAATTTCCTTGACATTTCGATTTTCTACCCTCCTGAAAAAAAGGAGCTAAGAAAAAATTGCACATTAGTGTAACTTGAGAAAAGATGCAATTCTGAGCAAATTTACGGATATTCAAATCAAGTTATTGTGTCAGCAGACTTTTTTATGCGAATTTTTACTGACTTATATATTACAATTTATTAAAATCTCTTTTCTAGGTAAAAAGGTAATCTCTTGGGAGTCTTACTGAAGAAAATTGATTTGCTCTTTTACATCAATCTTGTAACATTTGCAGTAGCTTAGATATCATTTCACTCAATCTTTACAGGTTGACCTGTAAATCTACTTACTAATTTAAAGATTAAGTAAAGATACTGCCGTACGGATGTGGTATTAAGTACTTGTTGCGTAGTATAGAGCAGCCCTAAAACCGTAAGTTTGCGTACCTGACAGGAGCCGCTAATTTTTACGGATATTTTTACGGATCTCAAGATTAGAGGGTCAGATTTCTCTGAAGTCTGGACAGGCTGAATTTGAGAACATCGCTCAGGCTCTAAGTTTAGCTGCAAGTATTTGATTTTATTGACTTTAAAGAGGAATAAAGATATATGGTGGAAAGCCGCAAAGATATTAAAAACAATCCCACGCTTCCTGGATTGCCACCCCTGTTGCGGGTTCCATCAGAATCATTGCAAATCTCTGAATTAGCTCTTCCCACAACTTTAACAGGCTCTAAGACATCTCAGACACTAGGGGACGAGCGCGGGTACGCGCAGACGCGCCCACTCCGTTTTTCTTTAGTGGTTCCTACCTATAACGAAGGGGACAACATCCGGGAGATTGTCCGATTACTGACTCAGCTGTTGGATGGAGCTATCCCGAATGACTATGAACTGATTGTGGTCGATGATAATAGCCCCGACGGAACTTGGGAAATCGCTCAGGTTCTGATGTTGGAGTATCCGCATCTGCGAGTGATGCGGCGGGTTGAAGAACGGGGACTTTCGACAGCGGTAATTCGCGGCTGGCAGGCAGCACGGGGAGAGATATTAGGTGTAATTGATGCCGATCTCCAGCATCCACCAGAGTTGTTATTGCAGCTGTTAGCGAAAATGGATCGGGGCGCAGATTTGGCGGCGGCTAGTCGCCATGTGGAAGGTGGCGGCGTCAGCGACTGGAGTATTATACGTAGATTTTTATCTCGCGGTGCCCAGATGCTGGGGTTAATACTGCTGCCTGGAGTAGTGGGTCGTGTCTCCGATCCGATGAGTGGTTACTTTTTGGTACGCCGCGAGTGCTTGGTGGGCAAAACACTGAGTCCGGTGGGTTACAAAATTTTAATTGAGGTGCTGGGTCGGGGCGATATCCGTTGGATTGCTGAAGCAGGCTACGTGTTTCAAGAACGCCAAGCGGGGGAAAGTAAGGTCAGTGCGAAGCAATATGTAGATTATCTGCGGCATCTACTGAGGTTACGCCTTTCCCGCTGGCCCATTGGTCGATTTCTCCGATTTGGTGCAGTCGGTTTCAGCGGCGTATTTGTAGATATGGCAGTGTTTTATTTGCTGCGTACCCAAGTGGGATTGGGACTGACGACCAGTGCAGCTTTGGCTTCGGAGCTGGCAATTATCAATAATTTCTTGTGGAATGACAGCTGGACTTTTGCTGACATTTCCAGTCGCCAACAGGGATGGAACAAGCGGTTCAAGCGGCTGTTGAAATTTAATCTGGTCTGTCTGAGTGGGCTGGTATTAAACCTTTTGATCCTGAATTTGCTGTTCAATGTCCTGGGTGTGAATCAATACGTTGCGAAGCTAATTGCGATCGCTGCGGTGACTTTGTGGAATTTCTGGATCAATCTAAAACTCAGCTGGCGGGTGACGGAAACTAAGTAATCTGAGTCTTTAATCATTAGTCCTGAGTTATTCGTCGTGAGTCTATCAATGGCTCTTGACCCATAACTCTTAACCCAAAGAAAAAAGGCGATCGCGTTAAGGGCGATCGCCTTTTTTCTATTTCTCCCCTACTAAACTTTCCCTGACTGTAGGAAAAGCCTCTAGCATCCAGTCAAACAAGTACACTCATAACCGAGAGTTGTAGGGTTACTTCTCGTTCTGGATAACACTCAAACTCCGATGAGAATTAATCAATAATTTGTGGACTGGGAGTTTGAGCATTGACATCTGCCTGAGACAAGTTAGGAATCGTCCAATTTGTTTCACCCGTTTTGAACACATGAGCAGGAGTCAGATTCAATTCAATTGCACCCGTTGCACGATTTGTTCTCACAATTGATTGAGTTCCGTCCACAAACTTGACTGCAACGGGTTCAGTCAACGCTTGTGCTTGAGCATTGGGACCGAGAACCACTTGAGTTCCCGCAGGTAGATAATATCCATCGCAATCCCAATCATCATCCGTTTCCTCACCCGCAGCCAGGTAATAGAGTTGTGTCGGAGACTTCTTCGGTTTGTTGGCATAGACAGCCACTGTGCCAGGGGTTTCGTTATGGCACTGTGCCCGCTTTCGAGCCGTTTCCATCACGTACTTCTGCTGTTGCAACTGGCTGAGCGTTTGCTGATAGATTTCGGGCGTGTAACCCGCTTGATCTGGATTATCCTTGGCTTGTAGTAATTGATTGATGGCTTGCGTTACTTCCGCGTAATCCGTTCCTTTCGTGAAGTCTTTACCTGCCCATGAGGGAGGAGCAATCATGAGGTTGACCAGAAGCACGAGCGCGACGAGAGCAATTTTGATAAATTTCATGGAATTCTCCTTACTTTGAGATAACTGAACATTCCAACTAAAAATGTGATTCAAAAGTTGGAAACTATCTTAAGTCAGGTGTGCAAGAAAGAAATATCAGTTTAAAACCACACACCGTTTGTCTACTTCAGAACTTTCAAAACTGGTGCTTGGGCTTGTAGCGTTTGATTAATTGTGGTTCCTAGTTTTAACAGGTAAAGACCACTAATTACGAGCGTCAGTACTGCCAATCCTGGATTTTCTAAAGTGCCGCTATCAAATAGAATTAACATCCCTAAGCTAATCAGAACAAAAGGGACTAGATGGTTGCCGTAACGAGTCAAATTATCTGCGATCGCCGGAATTTGGGTTAACTTGTAAGCGGCAAGACACCACACACCCACCAGCGAGAAAAACACTCCCAGAATGGTGGCTAGATTTTCCCAGGTGCAGCTTGCAAACAGCGGCATATAGATTCCAATGTTATCGCCGCCATTCGCAAAAGTTACCGCTGCTACGCTATACGCCTGGGGTGAGATGAAACTGCTAAACCAGGCTGGTTGAGCTGGCGTTTCGTCTGAGTCAGCATCATCTTCTGTATTAGAATTCACTAAGCGGCTGATGCCGATCGCAATCGGAACCAATCCTAACATTCCAATACAGGGACGCGGCAACAACAAACTGCCAAAGAAACTGGGAAGGCTGGCGAGAACGAGGGCGGCAAAGCCAAGATACTGTCCGGCAATGATGTGGCGTTTGCGAAAGAGGGTATTAACCTGGGAAAAGAACAGCATCAGAATCAAAATGTCATCCAGGTTAGTTGCTGTGAAGGCGGTAAAGCCGGTTGAAATTGCCGCGAAAAGTCCGTTCATGTTCAGTTCATGCTCCAAATTCTGTTGTGTCTATCCGAACTTTTGGCGCGACGCTGTAGCAATCCTGTTGGGATTGTGAGAGATGCTTTGAAGAGAATACGTCTCACAACGAAGCTCAAAACCTACGGATGACGAAAGGATTAATAAATAAGCCACGAGAATCGTAAAGGCATCATTTTTAGCATTTCTAGCTAGTCGTTGACCGTTAGTTCGAGCTAAATTATTGAAAATGTTTAGGAAGCCTGTTTTCTGGAGTGGCTATTGAGAACAGCCACCGTTGCAATCTTGTTGGAGTGATGCTCCAACTCATTCAAGTCTTGAGCCGGTACGAACACAACCTTGACTTCGCTCGCTGCTTGGTGTTGTTGCTTGATTAATACAGTTAGCTCGTCTAGTTTTTTGGCATAGTCAGCATCCAGCTTTTCGTGGATCAGTTCGAGGTTTTGAGCGGCTTGTAACGTGATCTGGTAGTTGTGATTCGCACTTTCCCGATCTTCTTCTGATTGGCGGTTCTGGCTCATCAAGACGACAGGAGCGGTATAAGCAGAGGCAAAGGAGAACACCAGGTTCAACATCATGAAGGGAGACTCATCCCAGTGAGGCAGTCCCGGTATCAGGTTGCAACCTACCCATCCAGCAAGAACGGTTGATTGTCCAATCAGAAACGCCCAAGAACCTACTTTAGTTGCCATTTTGTCTGCCACCTTTTGCCCAAACGTTAAGGGCTTCTTCACAGGTGGTTGAATCTTTGAAAATTGTGGTTGTTTCAGAACGACAGGGGCTTGTTGCGATTCGTTGATAGTGGGTTGACTGGATTGAGTGGAGTTCATGCTGTTACCTCTTGCAACTTCAAATTCGTTTAATGCTTTGATGAGTGCGCTTAGGGGTTTTTTGTATTTGTGCTGCACTTGCTATAGTTTCACTGTATGGCGCTTAAAGTATAAGAGCAAATACTCTTTCTTGTTGAATTAATAAATTGAAGTGATTGACTTAGGCTAAGCGTTATGAATTCGACTTTTCCAACCCTGGTTGTTACCCAGAACAGCGTTGGTGCAAATTGCGGGTAATTTCAGTAATGCCAGTTGCTCAATCAATTGAGTTTATCGATTCAACAAAAAAGAGTGTTTGCTTTTATAAATTGTGATTACGTAGGATGAATTTATGCTTCTGCAATAGATTCTTGCCAAACCGGATCGCCAGTCTGGATAGCCAGTCTGGACAAAAGACACAAGAACATTGAGAAAGCCTTTCTGGTTGTCACAAGAGAAAAACATGAAGAATCTTTTCAAAATTGCGCTCGCCCTAGTGATATTTGTGGTGAACCTAGCGATCGCCCAACCCTCTCTGGCAGATCGACCCAAGGTATCCAAAAATCCTGACTATATTCAGGTGACAAAAACGCTAAACGGTTTATCAGCACTCCAGGAAAGCCAGGATGTCCCTCCAGAAGTGCAACAGCGAATTGACGAGTTGACCTTGCAAAAAGCCGCAATCGAGTCGGGTGTCACCTGGGGACAATGCAGGAACGAAACCGGGAACACCATCGGCATCTTTGGTCCCGCCTCTGAGGAATCGAAGACTGGCGATAACAATCTCTACTTTCTAGCAGACGGTGAGACAACTCCTGAAGGCTGGGATTGCCAGGGAATTTATTTACCGAGTGGTATTAACGTTGCAGGCATTGAGTCAACACCTGCCACTTATACAATTCTGGATGGTACCCGTTTAATCGCTCGCCGAAATCCTGATACCTCTGCGCTTGAGTTTAACGTTCCACCACTCAAGTCTTCCCAAGAGAATAAGCTGGCAGTTCCTAACGTATCGCAGGAATTTATTGAATCTCGCATTCCTAGTACGTTCACAGCCGTAGAAATTGACGATTAATGGGATGCGTACAAGTGGGTTGACGCAATGATTTAACAAATTGGCTTGCAAGCTCATTGAGTCAACTCACCGTACAAAAGAATGGAAAGTTATTGTTACTCACTCATTAGCATTTTGGATTATGGATTCTTTAATTGGGTCAGTAGATTCGCAGATTGTATTAGTAGTTGCAGCGATCGCCGTGTCCCTCTTGCTGGTTACGCTGCTGATTAGAATCTTAAAAGCTGGTTTCGGGTTGATTTTGACGATTTTGGTGCTGGTGGCGGGATTGCAGTACGTTTTTGGCATTACCCCCGGACAGTTGTGGGGTGAGATCGGGAATTTGCCCCAAGATGCGATCCAACTGGTGAAAAACCTCGATTGGAATTCTCTGATATCAAGCTTTAATAGCTGAAGGCAGCATTCAATCACTTCTAATTATTCATCTGACAAGAAAGTTTATTTGTTTTTATGAGGCAATCCTCATAAAGTGAAATTAACTTATTCGCCGTAAATCCCCCACGAAGTTGGAAGCGCCACCATACCGCTTGCGGTTGGTGGTGGGTAGTTCACGCATCAAAGGCTCGTGATATTGACGAAGATACCTATGAACCGTCCGATCGCTGGGTAATGCTCTTCAGTTTGGCTGTCTTACTCTTGGGGACAGGTATCATCTACTACGTTTTTACGGCTCCTGTGCAACTGATAGCCGGTGCTATGTTTGAGTAATGTTTTACTACGGCAATGATTTGCCAAGCGGATAGGAGAGGATGTCCTTTTCGAGTGTCTCTTCAGATTACTAAGCTGTCGTGCATTCAGACTGCGAGCAGAGCCTCCGGGACGCAGTCCCCTGAGAGCGAGAAAGCGTCGCCAATCGAGTTTATCCGCTCATGCAGCAACCTGATTGTGTACTACGTCAACAGATTAGCAACGTTTGTTCAATGGGATCTTACACGGCTTAACGCGAGTGCCATTTAAGCTAGGGATGATAGTTAGCGATTGCGCTTAACTAAGTATCATTCACCATTGACTAATGACTAATAACTGGCTGCTACTTTTAGTGTGGATAGGAGTTGGGACTGGCTTGCGCTTGCTGAATTTGGCTGGCAAGTCGCCTTGGACGGATGAATTTTCGACGCTGGTTTTCAGCCTGGGCAATAGTTTTCGCGGCGTACCCCTAGATCGAGCGATCGCACTCAATACTCTTCTGCAACCTTTGCAACCAAACCCAGCAGCAGGAATCAACGATGTCATTCATCACTTAGTCACTGAAAGTAACCATCCCCCGCTCTACTTTGTGCTAACTCACCTATGGTTGAAACTATTTCCCCCAAACGGGGGATTGGTTTCGCTGTGGGGGGCGCGATCGCTTGCTGCCCTTTTCGGCGTCGCCTCTATCCCTGCAATGTACGCATTCGGCTGGTTTGCGTTTCGTTCTCGGTTGGTAGGGCACCTGGCAGCAGCAATGATGGCGGTTTCGCCCTACGGCATCTTTCTAGCGCAGGAAGCCCGTCATTACACTTTGGCAATTTTGTGGGCGATCGCTTCCCTTACCTGTCTGGTGGTTGCCGCACGACACCTGCAACGTCAGGTACCTCTGCCCGTTTGGCTGGTACTACTCTGGGTAGGGATTAATACATTAGGAATTTCCAGTCATTATTTTTTCGTTCTAACTTTAGGTGCCCAAGCGCTGGCGTTGATTGTCCTTCTATGGCAACAAAGACGGACTCAGAAGAATTTTAAATTTCCCAGTGTCAAGTCCTCGATCCCATTGCTGGCGGTTGCGGCTGGGACGCTGGCGGGGGGATTAGTGTGGGTGCCAGTATTCTTGCAGAACAGTTATGGGGGCAAGCTAACCGAATGGATTCAAGGCGATCGCGTCGGTTTGGCATGGCTTAGCCCAATCTTTCAAGCGATCGCGGCTTGGATTACGATGATCGCTCTACTGCCGGTAGAGTCACCCGATTTAGTCGTGGTGATTCTTTCTGGGGCTGTGATGATTGTTTTCTTTCTTTGGGCGCTACCCATCTTCTGTCGAGGGTTGAAATTCCAGCGCCAAGAAGCAGCGGGTTTGACAACCCAACTATTTGAGGGTTTCATTTGGAGTGCGATCGCGCTATTTTTTGTCTTTACCTACATCCTCGGAATTGATTTAACTCGCGGGGCAAGGTATAACTTCGTCTATTTTCCCGCTGTAATTGTTATCGTAGGAGCCAGTCTTGCCGCCTGCTGGAACGCTGTGAAGGTTGAAGAAACTGCTTTACAACAGTCAAGTCCAGTAAGCACCAATCCCAGCTCAAAAACCAAAGGTAAAATCAACCCTTTTATTAAAATATCTGGTCAAAAAGCTGTGGCGCTCATTTGGCTCATGGGACTTTTGAGCGGGCTAACAGTCGCCTGCAATTTGGGTTATCAGAAATACTATCGCCCCGATCTCTTAGTACCACCGATTATAGAGTTGCAAGATTCCCCATCTTCATCTGTGCAAGTGCCAATTCTAATTGCCACAACTCACAAAACCCATGTACAAAATGGGGAAATGATGGGAATCGCGTGGGAACTCAAACAGCAAGCGGTACAGCCAAGGGAAATCCAATTTCTCCTAGCGCATCAAGACCAAAATCCTCAAACTTCAACAGCGGCGCTGCAAAAAACTTTGGCTACTTTACCGCGCCCTCTAGATGTTTTGCTGGTAAATTTCCACGCACCCATAGAGTTAGATAAATGTGTTACGAATGCCAATTTTCCTTCAGTGGATGGCTACGAAACCAAGCTTTATTACTGTCGAGATCGCTAAAGCTTAACTGCTTTTTTTGACGCTTTCTGGAACGCTCAGCGATGACAAACCCGCGATCGCTCTTAAATTTTGAGAGCGAATTAACTCTGTAAAATTTAAACTAGAGCGACCTTCGATTTTACCGACGGCTTCAATTGCGGATAACAATTGCTGGGCAGCTTCAGCTTCCGTGTAGCCCCGCCGAATTGCTACCTTAATTGCCGATTCATCCGCATCCAGTTCAGACTGAGAACTGCGAGTATTTCGCCAAATCTGAGTCGCTGCCAGTCCGCTCAATCCGCTAGCCACGACAACACCCACAGCATCTCCTTGGACAAGCTGCACGATTGCTCCGATTGCTCCAGCCGCCACCACACCTTGATAAAGGTCGGGTTTAAACCACTTGATCCCAGTCAGCCAAGCAACTGTGCGTAAAATCAGCAAATCTCGCTGCGGCTGAGACAAGCGACGCCATAAATCAAAATTGATATAAATCGGTCGATCTTGTGCCCAAGGCAGCGGAAATGGGCTATTAATCACCTGCTGTTGCTCCGGTTTGCTAACCACTTTTGTCAGCATTCGACCAGATGCAGGCATGACATCTAATAAGCGGCGAATTTCAGGCTCTGGATTCATCTTGGATGACTTGGGGCAACTATGGTAAAGACGCGATCGCTCCCCTCTACTCACTGAAAACTATTCTAAGGAATGTGGATGAAATAACTGGTAAAAGTAGGGATATGCCCCTACCCAGGAAGTTGAAATAAATCCACAATCCTCAGTTTTAGGGGGAGGGAGACGGAACGGCTGAAGCCGTAGGCTTGGGTTTAGGAGCTTGCTGAGTGGGCGGAGTGGTAGCTCTAGGCGTCGCCTTGGGTGTTGTTGTCGCTCTGGGTGTCGCCGGAGGTTTTGTGGCGGGGGCTTGCAGCCGAGTTGCGGGTGAGGGCGCTAGGGCTGGGCTAACAGGTGTTGACGTTGGTTCGGGTGAAATCGTTGTAGCCGGTAAGGGCGTTATCGCTGGGTTAACGGGTGTTGACGTTGGTACAGGGGAAACTGTCGTACCGGGAGCAGGAGACACCGTTGGGCTAGCAGCCGGAGCGGTGATAGAAGCAGGAGCGCCCTGTACACCCAAAATACTGGGATCTCCAGTGTCAAATATGCCAGCTAGACAGGCAATCATCATTGTCGCCAGCGTGCCAGCAAATAGCGCTTTCCAACCGAGTTCGGAGATATCTTTGCGCCGCGAGGGGATGAGGGCAATAGTGCCACCGACAAAAATTCCCACCGAAGCCAGATGGGCAAATCCGGAGAGGGCATAACTGACGATTAACACCGTGCGATCGCTTACAGTTCCCGCTTGGGCGGCTTCTGCTAACGCTTGATAGGGAGGAATTGCGGTTTCTAAGAGTCGTCGCCCAATAATCACAGACGCTGTCCAAGATTCGCTAAAGGGGACGCCGGTTAAGATTGTTAGGGGATAAAACAAGACTCCTTGAATATTTGCTAAAGTGACAACTTTGAATAAGTCACCGACTGCTCCGGGTAAACCGCCCAACCAACCAAAAAATTGATTCACTAAAGACACTAAACCCAAGATTAAGATCAGCACGGCAGCGATCGCTACCGCCATCTTCACCCCATCTAAAGAGCCGACAATTGCCGCATCTAAGGGGCTGACTCGCTCAATGGGTTCTCCAGCTACGGTTTCCTGTTTGTACGTTCCTTCCTTCTCGACTTCCTCAAACTCATTTTGCTCAAATTCCTTGGCTGTTTTCTCGCTAGGAATACCGCCCAGCGTCAGCGGTGTTCCGGTTTCTGGCACTAAAATTTTTGAGATCACAAAACAGGCGGGGATAGCCATAATCGACGCCGATACTAAGTGTCCCAAAATGTTCGGAAAGACAGGTCTGAGGAAACTGACGTAAATTGCTAGGGTTGAAGAGGCAGCCGTACCAAAACAACACGCTAGAATCGCGCACAGTTCCGAACGGGTCATTTTTGGCAGATAAGGCTTGACGACAATCGCCGCCTCGATGCCCACAAAAATATTCGCGGCACCGCTGAGCGCTTCCGCCCCGCTCAGGCGCATCGTCCAATAAAATAATTTGGCAAATAGCTCGGTGATAACTTGAATGACGCCGATGTTGTAGAGGAGCGCCATCAGTCCGGAGAAAAAGATTACTGTTGGTAAGGCGCGAAAAGCAAAAATATAGCCAAGATTGATTGGTGGATCTTGACCGGGGATGGGGACAATATTTCTCCCAAAGACAAACCGCGCCCCAGTGTCAGCAGCGACAAACACCGCGTCTAGTAAGGTCGTAAACCGCTCCAGTGCGATTCGCGTGGGGGGAAACTTGAACACCAAAAAAGCCAAGACTAATTGCAACCCGATGCCCCAGATAATGACGCGCCAAGGGATGATTCGCTTGTGTTCGGAAAAGAGCCATGCGATCGCGCATAAACCAAAAAGGCCGAAAAAGGAGATAAGGTTGAGATAAAAAGGATGAGACATGGGCTGAATCCTTATTTCTTGAGAGAGTGCTTCCCAGTTTGCCGTCCCCTACAAATCAGCGCGTTTTTCGGCTTTATCCCCGCCTGGAGAAGGATGACACGGGACACCCAAGACAATACCTGAAAATGAGGCGCTTCAGTACTACTACAGCTTTAAAATAAGCACAGAAGCCTGTATCTTATTCAAACTTAAGAATTCCTAAACACAAGGAAACAACTTAGCTAGAGCAGTCCCAGCTTGAAGAATGCTGCTCTTGGGCAGTTAACTACCCGCAAATTCAATACATGGAAGCTTTTGACTCAGTTCCTCCCAAATGGATCGAATCTGCTACTCACGCCCGCGAGTTTTGCTGTCCTAACTGTCGGGCTTCCTCCAGGGAAGCGCAACAGGTTTGGCTCAACCGGCGATCGCCCGTGATGACGGAAGACTATCGCCGAAAATGGCAGGAGTTTTATCAGTGCCAGTGTGGTTGTGTTTGGTGGGCGTGGAGTAACGATCGCCCTCCCTCTGATTTATTAAAGCGCGAGCCTCCAGCGATTGACGAGTGATGCTTTATAGAAGTAAAGCGCGACTCCCGACGGGATAGCTACTCTACCCTTCGGGAACCCCTTCGAGGAACGAGAACGCTACGCGAACGTTTCACGCATTTCCTCTGGTTGAGCGCCTTAGCGAAGCGAAGCCTCTAGGCTGATCGCACGATTGTGTCAGCCGTAAACAAAAGAGCGATTGCGCTACCGCGCAGCCTTCGGATCGCATATCGGAAATTTAGAAATTACGTCTTTTACAAGGCGTTCACAACAACTGCCATGAATCTATCAATGTTTGCAAAAACCCTGCCTGCTGCTGTGTTAACGATTGCCTTTGCCTCTTTGAGCGGCAACAGCTTAGCCCAAAACGCCTCATTTCAAGTAGTAAGTGCTAGAGATGGAGATGATGTTACGGTAAACCAAGGCACCAAACAGTTCAGAATTCGGCTAGCTTGTATTGATGCGCCTGAAAGAGAGCAGAAACCGTGGGGCGATCGATCGGCTAATCGCCTCAAGCAGCTTCTAGTCCCTGGTCAGAGTGTGCGGCTAAGGGTGGTGAATACAGACAAGTCTGGGCGAACTGTGGCGGAAGTTTACCGAGGCAATCAGTCGGTAAACCTTCAAATGGTGAAAGAAGGTCAAGCCGTTGTCTACCCGCAACATTTAAACAATTGCCCTGCTACCAAAAACCAATATCTGCAAGCACAGGCAGCAGCTAAAAAGCAACGTCTGGGTTTTTGGAATCAAGCTCAACCGATGATGCCGTGGGATTTCCGCCGCACTCAGGGCAGTCGGAGTTAGTAGAGCGGTAAGGAAGAGAACGAATATACTTTGAGCCTTCGCAAAAAGCGCTGGGTAAGCAAAGGCGATCGCATTCTCTTTTTGTCAGCGCGATCGCATTTTTGTGTGAGTAGCAGGTGCTTATCGCCTCCCCATCTACTACACACCTTCCAATCGCAGAAAATGCACTCGCCCCGATGCCTCACCCGCTACAATTGTCACCCCATCCGGCGCAACTGAACAAGCTAGTAACTCACCATCTCCCCTGAAACTGGCAATAACCTTCCGAGTTTCCAAATCCCAGACTTTAAGGGTATTGTCAGATGAAGCAGAAATTACCCACTTGCTATCCGGTGTTACTGCCACAGCTTGTACCCAGGCGGTATGACCTTTTAAGGTAAAAAGTTCTTCTCCCGCTTCTAGACTCCAAATTTTGATAGTGTTGTCCCAGGAACCAGAAATCACCCGCTTACTGTCTGGTGTCACTACTACAGATGCTACTGAACCAGTATGGCCTTCTAGGGTGAAAAGCTCCTTTCCCGTTTTTAGATCCCAAGCTTTTTTTAGATTCCAGACTTTGAGATTATTGTCAACTGACCCAGAAATCATAGCCTTGCCATTTGGTGCTAGTGCCATAGGTTCTATTAAACGTGTATGACCTTTTAGAGTAAAAACTTTTTTTCTAGCTTCCAGGCTCCAGACTTTGATAGTACTATCGACTTTGATAGTCCTATCGTATGAAACTGAAATAATCTGTTTGTTATCTGCTGTCACTACCACAGATTCTACTGAATTAGGATAATCTATTAGGGTGAAAAGTTCCTTGCCTGTTTTTAGGCTCCAGACTTTGAGAGTTCCATCATCTGAACCAGAAATCACCCGTTTGTTATCTGCCGTCACTGCTAGAGATTTTACTGAGCTAGTATGACCTTTTAGAGTGAAAAGTTCTTTTCTATCTTCTAAATCCCATACTTTGAGCATTTTGTCGATTGAACCAGAAATTGCTCTCTTTCCATCCGAGGTCACTGCCAAAATATTTACTGAATCGGTATGACCTTCTAGAATAGACAGTTTCTTTCCCGCTTCTAGGCTCCAGATTTTGATAGTTTCGTCATATGAACCAGAAATCACATGGTTGCTATCTGGGGTTACTGCCACAGTCCCTACCCAGTCACTATGACCAATGAGGGAGAAAAGTTCCTTTCTAGTCTCTATGTTCCAGACTTTAATAATGATTCGTGAACTAGAAATCAACCGCTTACCATCTGGTGTCACTGCCAGAGATTCTACTGAGTGGGTATGACCTTTTAGGGTAAAAAGCTCTCTTGCCGTTTCCAAATCCCAGATTTTGATGGTTTTGTCTTGTGAGCCAGAAATTACATGCTTGCCATCTGGTGTCACCGCTACAGATTCAACCCACTGGGTATGACCATTGAGAGTAAAGAGTTCTTTTCCAGTTGATAAATCCCATATTTTGAGATTGTTGTCAGCTGACGCAGAAATCACGTGCTTGCCATCATAAGTCACTGCTATAGCTGCTATCCTGTCGGTATGGCCTTCTAGAGTGAAAATCTCCTCTCGCGTTTCCAGATTCCAAACTTTAAGATTGTTGTCATGGGAACCAGAAATTGCTTGCTTACCATCTGGAGTAGCTGCTACAGCGTAAACTAAGCTTGTATGACCTTCGAGGGTGTAAAGTTCTCTTCCAGTTTCCAAATCCCAGATTTTGAGAGTCTCGTCCGCTGAACCGGAAATGACCTGCTTGCTATCTGGTGTAACTGCTACAGCTTCTACCAAGCCGAGATGACCTTTGAGGGTGTAAAGTTCTCTTCCAGTTTCCACATCCCAGACTTTGAGGGTGTAGTCCTCAGCACCAGAAATAACCCGATTGCCATCCGGTGTCACCACCACTGCATCTACCGGTCCAATATGACCTGAGAGGGTACGTAGCAAAGGTGTACCAGACGGCATCAAGCTAGATGTTAGAGGACGCAACCAAGGAGCATCTTTCTGTTGCGCTACCTGTTTCAGCATCACCTGAATCTCTGACACTTCAAAAGATAGCAAACGCCCCAACAGTTGCCCAGCCAGTTGTGTTTTGTCCTTATCTAAAATGTGTGCTGATAGTCGAATTGCCCCTTGAATTAATGTTAGAGTCTCCGCTTTTTCCCCACAAAGCAAAACCTCAGGCTTCAAAGCTAAGTCATAATCTTCAATTAGCGCTTGCGCTCCCAAAACAGAAACCTTTGCCTGGATGAAATCAAAATCAGTTAGCCAGTGGTGCAATTGCTCGAAACGACCAGCCTCAACCATGTGATACGGTAAATGCTTTAAGCCATAGTCTCTATCTTCAGACACCAAGCTATCTAACTGTTTCCCAATATCCTTGGTTCCCACACCCCCGCTAAACTTATCGACAATTCGCGCTTTAATTTTCTGAAGAAAAGTCATCGCCGTATGCCTGAACAATATCTTTGCGGTACAGAAAATCAGAGAAGCTTTGGTGATAGACGCTATAGCGAGTTTCGTCATCAACCTGCACTTCACGCAAAAACGGCTTCCACTCGTTGAGTACCTGCTGCACCGTCACAGCCCTTTCACCAGACAATTCAGAAAGCAGTCGGCGTGACACAGGTTCGCGAAGTTCAGCAAGGAAATACACGATCGCAACCTTGTGCATTGGCAGGGGTTCAGTCATCATCCCCATCCGCCGCCAATGATCTTCATAGTAAGCCTCCAGACCTTGCGGCAGATTCTCAGTGCTCAAATCTCCGTACTTGCCGCTCTCGATGTCTGGCAGCACATATTTGAGATACATGAAATTGTTCTCGCTCTTGTTCGCTAGCTGAGTGACGAACTCCTCCACCGTCAACCCCTTCTCATCAATCCACGCCTGTAGCTGCGACGATTCTTTAATCTCACCACGAATGTAAGTCTGGATGTCTTGTAAACTTTGCTCTTGATGTTGCATCAAGTCGAACCGATGCGGCAGCGTGTTAACGGTTAAGGGTAGAGTGCCAGGTCGCTGGGTCATCACGAAGTAGACACGCTTGTCGAGCCTAGTAGGCAGGTAGAGGAGATTTGCACCAGTGTGGTCAGCCTGATCCACCTCATCCAGCGCATCAATAGCAATTACCAGCCGCTCACCCGGTTTAAGTTTGGCACTGACTTCACCCAGCAGTTGAGCGAAAAATTGACCGTCTCGCGTGGCGTCGGGTGGTAGTGAGGAGTAGGGCAAATTGTAGCGGAAAATCAGTTGGGTGCAGACATTCTTGAGGAATCGTTCAACACTGGTGATGCCTTGGGAACGAACATGGAAATGAGCCACACACCCAGTTTTCTGAACGTATTTGGCGAGAATTGCACTTTTGCCGATACCGGGTTCGCCTTCAATAATAAAGTAGCCGTTAGGCTGGCTGGTCAGGAATTTCTCTATTGCCTCAAACACAAATTCACGCCCGACAAACCCCTCCGTCTTCTCCTCAATTAGCTTCTGCTGTTCCTTGTCTTCAGCTTGACTCTTCCCTTGCAGTAACGGCACTACCTCCTGCATCAAGGCTTCCACCTTTTTTACCGCCTCCTCAGCAGAGATAGCACTAAGTAACTGGTGCATCTTATCCAGTTCCCGGTAAGTATAGCTGGGGGTAAAATCTTGCAGCTTGTTCCAGTCTTTCAGGCGTGGATGCGCCCATTTCCGGCGTACATCTCTCAGCTTGAACACCAAATCAATATCGTTGCGACTTAGGACAGACTCAAACGCCTCTTGCCGTTGGTTGATAATCACTTGAATCAGTGCTTGGGAATCCTCTAGGTTGATGCGATCGCTCTCAATGTGAAAATCCTTATCCCCCAGACATTCCTTAGCAACCTCCTCCCAGCCATCGCCATGAAACTTTTGCATCTGACTCTCGACAAATGGCTGGAGTCCCTGAGCGAGAAAAATCAGTCCTCTGCCAACCCGCTCGTGATTTTTAAGCAGAAGCTCTTCTTGTTCCCTGTCAAATGGCTTCCGAGCGCTCTTAGCCATTGTTCTGCTCTCCCTAATCCCACACTCAGCTATCTAATCCCATTGTGACCCAATCATTATGGCTATCTTGGCATGAGTTGACCTTTCCAGAAATACTCTCAATAAGGAACGATCGCTCCCACCTCCGGCAAGCAAGCTTTAAGATGAAGAAGTATTAACAACGCGAATATCGCTTCATGGACTGGAAAGAAATATCCGGTAATTGGGTGTTAATTCCCCAACATCCTGTAGGAATTGTGCATTTTCTTGGGGGCGCATTTGTGGCGGCTGCACCCCACGTCACTTATCGCTGGTTATTAGAACAACTGGGGAATCAAGGCTATGCGGTGATTGCGACGCCGTTTGTGAATACGCTAGATCATAGCGCGATCGCAGGCAACGTTCTCCTCAGCTTCGATAGCGCCATCGAACAATTACGAGCAAAAGCGTTATTGCGGCGGCGATATCTCCCAGTCTACGGACTCGGACACAGTATGGGTTGCAAACTGCATTTGCTCATTGGTAGTCTTTTTTCTGTCGAACGTGCGGGTAATATCCTGATTTCCTTTAATAACTACACCGCTAGCGAAGCCATCCCATTTGTGCAGCAGTTTAATTTCAGCCCAGCTTTTAATGTCGAGTTTACACCTTCGCCGGTGGAAACTAACAAGCTAATTGCTGATAAATACAGTGTCCCGCGCAATTTACTGATAAAATTCTCTAACGATACGCTTGACCAATCTACTGGCTTAACTGAAGTATTGCAAAAGCGCTTTTCGGGGATGGTAGCCATGCAAATGCTACCAGGAAGTCATATTACACCGCTTGGTCAAGATGTCAATTGGCAAGCGGGAAAGGACTTCACACCGTTTGATGCTGTTGGTCAATGGGTGAAGCAAGAAATTTTATACAAAGAGCTGAATTTGTTGAAAAGAGAAATTCTCCGCTGGTTACAGCCTTTCTCTCCTACTTAACAATTACTTGAATATTTAGTAGCAGCAATGGTGTAACTGCTGCGTGTAGGCTGAACAAGGCAAGAAAGAAAGCTCGTGTTATAGCAGTCCTAAAGGATTCCTAAAGGCAAGATCCCCGGCTTCGAGAGAGAATTAGGGTATCTGACATTGCTGGCATCTCATCACTCAAATAGGATTGCTATTAGCAAAGCACAATAATAGATTGTGCTTTTCTTTCTTGAGCATCAACTAGCTGCGAAAGTCCTACTAATTTTATTGTTTACTTCAGCAACGCGGCGGCCCATCATCGTAGGAAATTAAATTATCTCCTGACTCAAGAATAAACTTAACTTGGTGGTCTGTAGCAACATGAAACCACCAACTGTGTTTAAGTTCCCCCCTTTTATACGGGCTGTCCCACTTACAAACAAATATTATGTTTTCCCCTCCCACAGGTAAGTGAACGGAGGAATTGCTTTTTTGGGAAAAAATTCTATTCTTTAATTTTTGAACTAGAGTGACCGAATCGTTTTGTTGTTTAGCAGCTTCGCCTTCAAAGGTAATAGTGAGCAGCGTTATCTTAGGGTAGCACTCAGTTGGAATGCAAACACCGCCTACATACTGTAAAGTTAAAATATTTTCCGAACCAGGGGAATCAGGCCATTCTTGAACACACCCATTCTGATTCTGATAAATTCGTGGTGGTGATGGTAGCAAATTAGCTACTTGTTTAGCTAATTTAATTGCTTCAGTAGGACTCAGTTCTGGCTGCATAAAAAAACTTGAGGAGGTAGAACTTAATCTACCTCCTCAGTGTCTACTTTTGCGAATGAATTACTTCATGTTGACGGGAACTTTCAAACCTTCTGCTGAGAGTCTGCCGTCTGGCTGAATGGATTCACCTTCGATGAAGGAACGCAACATCCAAGCCATTTGCTCATGTTGTTCCATCAAGCCGGTGAGGAAATCAGCGGTACCTTGATCGTGGAAGTTATCACCGCACTGATCGATGTGTTCGCGCAGGTTGCGGATAACCAGTTCGTGATCTGACACGAGGTTTTCTACCATGTGAAATGCGTTGGGAAGAGTACCCGGATCTTCTTTAATAGAAGCGTACTTCAGGAAGCCTTCCGCAGTTCCTACGGGATAACCACCCAAGGCGCGAACTCGCTCAGCGATCGCATCAATGCTTTCCGTCAACGCGGTGTAGTGTTCTTCCCATAGCTGGTGCAGGGAGCGGAACTGAGGGCCAACCACATCCCAGTGGTACTTTTTGGTTTTGATCAATAGCAGGTAGGCATCCGACAGATCTTTATTTAATAAATCCGTCACGCCTTGACGCTGCTCTTCTGTTAAACCTATGTTTAAAGGACGCATAATTGTTGTGTTCTCCAGCGATAATCACTCTTACTAGTGCAACAAATCTATACAGGGGATTCATCAGCCAAAGGGGAGATTAGTCGAGCGCTTGATATTGCGTGGGTTTGAACGTAGTCAGATGGGTAGGCTCAAGCTTTGGATATAGCACTGACTTTGACGCGGTGCAGCAGTTTCTCTCCTTGGCGGTAGCCGAGATTACTGACTTTCACAATTTCTCCAGGTTGAGCAGTTCCTTTAATGAGTTGATGGAACTGCGGATCGTAAGGGAGTTCTGCACCGACAGATGTGATCGCTTCCACTCCCCATTGAGAAAGCATCTGTTGCACAGGTCGGACTAATGGCAGCAATTTCACCGCTTCCATCTGGGGATTCTCTAAAGCTCTGGCGGCTGCGGTAGGCCAATACAACAAAAAAGATTCTAAAACTTGCAGACTCGACATCTGGAATTCCTGCATTAAAGTTTCTCGCTGCTGTTCTAAGAGCGATCGCAGCCGCTGATACTCTTGCTGTAAAGACGCCAACTCATGCTCCCGATTTATCTGCTCTCCCAGCGCTGGCGGTTTCCTATCCCCAAAGGTGGTCAGTAACTCATTCACTGGCACTTTCAAAGCTTGGGAGAGCTTGATCAGAGTTTCTACTCGCATCTGCGAAACTTGTCCCAGTCGCAGTCGCTTGACTTGTCGTTCCGAAACTCCAGCTTGCCGACTCAAAGCTTTATAACTAGAAATCCCCAGCAGTTGCATCCGTTGCTGCAACTGGCGGGCAAATTGCTGTACAGAATCTGGTTCGTTTACCACGTTTGCTTTTTCAGTTCGCCCCGCAGGTGCGTTTTAATTATTGAAAGCTCCTAGGGGCACACAACTCGCTGTGCGCCCCTACTGTCAGTAATTAATGTTTACTGGCAACTGCTTGTCTTGTGCCAACAGAGGTTAGGGTTCCAGTTTGCAGATGCGCTTCTAAGAACCACAACCGCTTATCGATCGCGCGAGACACTTCTGTGTAAAGGTCTGCGGTATCAGCATCGCCTAAATCGGCTGAAGCATCAATATTTTGGCGCAGCGACTTGGCATAAGGTGCAAAGCGTTCCGCCAAAGCGATAATGTGGTCTTTGCCGTCGATGATATCGATCGGATACTCTGGCAAAATAGAGGCAGCTACCGCCATCCGAGCCGTTCCCATCGCCATCCCTCCTAGAGCGGTGACTCTTTCGGCAAACAGATCGGTGAATTCTTCCAACTCAGTAGCAACCTCATCAAAAAGTTGGTGTAACTGGTAGAAGTCCATTCCTTTAACATTCCAGTGCGCTTGCTTTACCTGAGTTTTTAGGTCAAGGGTGGTTGCTACGGTTTGGTTCAGAAGCTCGATTACCTTAGAGCGAGTTTCTGCGGCGATGTCAATGCTAGTCGGGTAGAGACGTTGATGATGATTGATACTACTCATATGCCTTGATCCTTTTAGATGGAAGTGTATAGAAAAGCACAGACTTTTGTAGATTATCTTTGCACGCTTAGGACAAGATAAACTGCGATCGAGGATACTAATTCGCAGTACAGGCTGAATTTTGAGCTGGAAAGCTTGTTTTTGAAGACTCAAGCTAAATGCATTCTCAGAACAGAGCGCGGTGCGCGGCGAATCCGGCAAGAAATTGTTTCTTGACCTAAGCGCTGACAAGCTTCAAATCGATGACAGCCGGAAAAACCATAGTATTCTCCATCTACTTCCAGCACGTCGATGGGTTCTTGCTGACCGATTTCTTGAATGGATTCCATCAAAGCCGCTACTTTGGCTTGGTCAGTTTGTCGCGGCAGAGGACGATGAATCTTTTGCAGGGGTATTTCTTGCACCCTTACCATAGGACGAGTAGCTGTCTCCATCTGTTGTTTCTTTCTAAATCATACTCGGAATGACTTCGACTTGACATTTGGATACTTTAAATTAAGCTGAAGATTGTCGTTCATCCCCGATCTATTCGTCCTGGCGTCTATCACAATAGATGGAACAACTAGCTGCGTAGGTTGAGACAAAATATAGAGTCAGCTTTGAAGAAAAATCTTCTATCCTCAGATAGTCCATGCAAAAAAAGGGATGTACCTTGAGGCAGAATTTGGTAAAAACCAAATCGCAAAGTCGGAAATTCACTCGTCCGGCTGGGATGGGAAAACGTTTAGGTCACTGGTCGCGCACCATTTTGACGGTGTTTGGGCTGATAGGACTCACAGCGGCGTCTGGACCGGCACCCAGTAGCAATGATGTGGAACTGAAAGTGGGGGTTGTGCAGCGATTTGGTGAGGAACCCGACCAAATGACGTTGCAGGCAACATCGGGCGATCGCTTGATGTTGCGCTTTAATACAGGCGATCGCCAACAAACCCTGCAAACCACCAGTGCCAAGCTAGAAGTGACCATGCAACCTCTACCAGCACCTGCGTTAGAGGAACGGCTTGTCCTGGGCATTTATCGGAGTTTTGAGATGGCGGAAGACAGTGCCAAAGCGTGGCAAGCCAAGGGAATTGAGGTTGAGGTAGCGCAGCCGGAACGCTGGCAGGTGTGGGCAAAACGCGATGTTTATAAAACGCCTTTAGTGCGCCGCTGGCTGTTGCAGAACCTTCAAGCTCAAGGCGATCGCGCTGCGTATTTGGAGACGGAAGTGGTGCAGAAAGTGCCCAAAGCGTCTCTCGTGGTGAATGGTTTTCGGTACGATCGCGACCAGATAGAGATTATCCCTGGCAAACACCCGATCCAGGTGACAAAAGGCAAAAACTCGAAAAATAGCGTTCTCTACGCTGGCTCGTTGCGGCTGCAACCCAACGCTTACGGCACTTACACCCTGGTCAATCAAGTACCCTTAGAAATTTATCTGCGGGGCGTCGTACCGCACGAACTGGATGGCGGTGCCCCCTATGCGGCGGCGGAAGCGCAGGCAATCATTGCTCGGACTTATGCACTGCGGAACTTACGGCGGTTTACAGTGGATGGGTACGAACTGTGTGCAGACACCCACTGCCAAGTCTACAAGGGTCTCACCGGCACCGTACCGACAACAGACAAAGCGATCGCGGCGACGAAAGGTCAAGTGCTAACTTACCAGAATGAACTGGTGGATGCCCTTTATTCCAGTACCAGCGGTGGCATCAGTGCGCCCTTTAATGATGTCTGGAATGGCCCAGATCGCCCGTATCTCCAAGCCGTGGTGGATTCCTCTGGGACAATTTGGAACCCGCAGTTGTCTTTAGCTCAAGAACAAAATTTCCAGCGGTTTATCAGCCTGAAACAAGGATTTCACGAAACTGGCGGCAATTGGTTTCGCTGGAGTAAAGCCAGCAGTATCGCTCAGATTACCCAAGATTTGCAGCTTTATCTCAAGCGGACAAAGACTCCCCATACTCCCTTTAAAGCAATTAAGCAATTGCGGGTAGCAGAGCGATCGCCCTCCGGACGGATTATCCGACTGGCGGTGCAAACCGACACCGGCGTGGTTGAGATCCATAAGGATGATATCCGCAGTGCCTTCCGACCACCCCGCAGCACCCTTTTCTACCTACAACCTATCTATGGCGCAGACAAAACCGTAAAAGGTTATGCCTTTACTGGGGGCGGATTGGGGCATGGCGTCGGCATGAGCCAAACCGGCGCATTCAATTTAGCGAAAGCGGGTTGGTCAAGTCAGCAGATTCTCAACTTCTACTATCCTGGTGCCCAAATCCAGCCTCTCAACCAGTCCATTACCTTCGGCCCGGATCAAAATACAAAAGCGTTGCCCAACTCCTGAAAACAATCAAGCAGGGACACTGGAAGAGTGTCCCTGCTAAAAAGCTTAGAAGTTGTCAGTTATTTGGCGGCGGGTTTAATCCAGATATCTGTAAATAGTCCATCCTATCGATCAACCCGCCCATACAAGTCAGTTGCTGGTTTGAAAAGACGCCAATAATAGCGCGTCTTTTACTGATATCCGTTGTACGTTGTTTTTTCTTGTCTGCGATCGCTGACAACCAACCACTGACTGGTTTTCTTAATAGAGTTCTTCTTCTTGGTGGGTCATGATGGTGCAATCCGACTTGGGATAAGCCACGCAAGTCAGGACATAGCCAGCTTCAATCTGATCGTCATCCAGGAAAGACTGGTCAGATTGATCGATATCACCCTCCGTCACTTTGCCAGCGCAGGTTGAACAAGCACCAGCGCGACAGGAGTAGGGCAGATCGAGACCTTGATCTTCTGCGGCGTCAAGAATATAGACGTCGCCTTCAACTTCAATCGTGGTGTCCAGCCCTTCGGCTTCGTTAATTAACCTTACTTTATAAGCCATGTAGCGTTCCTCTCAAGTAGTCGAAATGGCAGTAGTAATTCAGAGTAGAGCGACCTTCCTCGCTAGACTAAGCTCAGGTAAAGGTTTGCTTACTAGGTTCACTTCCTCTTTAGATACTACGGGAAAAACCAGAGCCTTCAACACGAGATCAATAGATGGTGTGAATGGTATTCGTAATAAACTTTTAAGATTCAATCCTAATTACTTATACTTATCAATGGAATGGTAGACCAGTGATACGATGTTCAGCTGACAATTCCTCGAGAACATCGAGATACCTTCTTCGGGGTAAATATATTAGCTGTAATTATAGAAAGAATTAATAACAACAATTAATCTTTAAATTCAGACAGATGAACTGAAAAATTTAGAGATTAATCACCGGATAATTTTTTACTGTTAGCAACAACACATTTTTAAAATGCCAACATCAGTGTCTCATCCTGCGTGGTCTGGCAAGCTCCCAATCGGTGTCGGGCTGGTGGGAACCGGATATGCAGCTAAACTCCGGGCGCAAACATTTCAATCCCAAGATAGAACCCAGCTAGTAGCCGTTGCCGGACATACCCCGGACAGCACAAAGGAATTTGGTCAAACCTACTCTTGCCAAGCCGTTTCATCTTGGGAAGATTTAGTGGGGCGCGAGGATATCGATTTGATCGTCATCTGCACGGTAAACCAGCAGCATGGAGCGATCGCGCGTGCCGCACTTGAAGCTGGCAAACACGTTATTGTCGAATATCCCCTGTGCTTGGACGTTGCCGAAGCAGAAGCACTCATTGCCTTAGCACGCGATCGCAACCAACTCCTGCACGTCGAGCATATAGAAATTCTGGGCGGTTTGCATCAAGCACTGCGGCAATCCTTACCCGAAATTGGAGAAGTCTTTTACGCCCGTTACAGCACCATCAATCCCCAGCACCCAGCACCCCAGCGCTGGACTTATCACCCAGAATTGTTTGGTTTTCCTCTGTGCGGTGCCCTCTCTCGCATCCATCGCCTAACTGATTTGTTTGGAACTGTTGCTACCGTTAGCTGTCAAGCACGGTATTGGGGCGGGGGGGCGTTCTACGAATCCTGTTTTTGCACAGCCCAGCTAAAGTTTACTAGCGGCGTGGTAGCAGAGGTGATTTATGGAAAAGGGGAAAATCTCTGGCAACCATCCCGAAGTTTTGAGGTTCACGGAGAACAGGGGGGATTAATTTTCGATGGAGATGAAGGCAAGCTAATCAAAGAGAACGAGACAACACCGATTGAAGTGGGAGGGCGTCGGGGTTTATTTGCCAAAGACACCAGCATGGTTTTAGACCACTTGATTGAAGGCACGCCGCTGTATGTTACCCCAGAGGCTAGCTTATACGCCCTCAAAGTTGCCGATGCCGCCCGTCGTTCAGCAGAAACTAGGCAGACAGTTTTAGTTTAAGCGCTGTTAGGGTAGTCAATTAACTTTGTGTTAAGGCACTTGGCAACGCCAGCTCAACTTGAAGCGGATCTCTGCCAGATTTTATGAAAATATTGATGTTATTAGCTTTAAAAAAGTTTCTAATTTCTACTTGCGACTCGCTACATTTTTGAAACCGGCGACTTCCGCTAAAGTGTACAGGGGTCTGCCTTTAACTTCTTCATAGATGCGCCCGATATATTCTCCTAGGATACCGATACTTACCAGCTGCACGGCACCGAGAAAGAAAATTGCTACCAGAATCAGGGTAAACCCGGTTAAAGGAGAATTGGGGACAAAAATGCGCCAATACAGAACTAATATCGCCATCACTAGAGCGATCGCTGCCGCGAATAAGCCGACATAAGTAGATAGCCGCAGCGGTACTTTTGAGAAGGAGACTAATCCATTCACTGCCAATGACAAAGATTTACTGAAAGTGTACTGCACCTCGCCAGCAAAGCGGGGGTGACGCTCGAAGTAGACGGCGGTTTGGGGAAAGCCTACCCAAGAACGCAGTCCCCGGATATAACGATTGCGCTCAGGCATCGAATTAAGGATATCTGCGACTTGTCGATCCATTAGACAGAAATCGCCTGTATCGGTAGGGATGTCTACATTTGCCAGACGCTTGAGAAGACGATAAAACACATAGGCGGTGAAGCGCTTGAACCAGCCTTCTTTGTGGCGTTTGATGCGCTGAGCATAGACGACTTGATAGCCTTGTTGCCATTTTTCCACCATGTCTGGAATCAATTCTGGGGGATCTTGTAAGTCGGCATCAAGGATAACAATTGCTTCACCCCGAACAAAATTAAGACCTGCGGTGACAGCAATCTGATGACCGAAATTACGGGCAAGGCTTAAGTAGCAAACTCGCGGGTCTTTTTCATGCAATTCGCGCAGCATTTGTAAAGAGCGATCGCGACTGCCATCGTTGACTAAAATTAGCTCCGTTGGGGCATCTAGCCGCTCCATCACCGCACTCATCCGCCGATAAAGTTCGGGGATGCTTTTCTCTTCGTTATAGATGGGAATGATGAAGGAATATTTGGGGTTCATAATTAGCTGTTAACGATTCGCCAATAACTTTTAGTGAATCGCTGTCATTGGTCAAGTGTCATTACTTATTCGCTCTTCGTCAATCGCAAAGGACTGATGACTAAGTAGGATAACTGAATTTAATCCTGTCATTTTGTCGTTTGGATTGAGGGACAAAACCATACATTGATAAGGTTTGATGAGTAACGCTTAGTCGCCCTACTCATCCGGCAAATAATTAAGTCCCTCTATTTAATGACTAATCGCTAACAGCTACGAATTATCGTTCCAATTTGTTAGGAATGCCTTCGCAACCACCGGGAATTGTGGCTCTGGTTTTTTCGCCACCCCAAGCACAACAATATTGGCGCAGTTCTTCCGAGAGTCCCTCAACGTCGGTGAAGTCGGCATTTTCTACTACAGCGCCCGTATAAGCACCTGTTTTGTAGTTAGCGTAGGGAGGTTGAGTATGAGTGCGAGGGGTCGCAGTTTCCCCCGGACCATAGAACAAACGGGTGGCTTTGAAATCGGCACCGGCAAGATTCGCTTCATACAAGATGGTGCGAGAGAAATTAGCCTTGACTAAATCGCAATTGCTTAAGTTAGCACCAACAAGATTGGCTTCGCTTAAGTCTGTGCGGCGCAAGTCGGTGCCAGACAAATCTGCCTTCGCTAACATGACTCCTAAGTCGATAACGCGCACGCCGTTGACGCGGTCTTCTGCATAGCCTCCCAGTCCGTCAAAGATAGCTCGACCTAGGCGGCGATCGCGTTCTAGGGGAGTTAGCAATTTAGAACTGGACAAGAACCGCAGAATTTTGGCTTTCCCGCTGGCGTCTACACTGCTCAAGATAGCGGCGGTACGCCCTTCGGCTAGTAACCGCTCTTGAGGCCAATCTTCGAGCAATCCTTCTTCATCTAATACTAGGTCGGAGATGCCCTGAAAATAAGTATCGATCGTCTGCTGCTGAGTAATCAGGTTTTGCTGAATCGTCAGGGAGTTTTGCTGAATGGTCAAGTCTCTGGAAATAATGTACTGTCGCCACGCCACGTATACGGCGATGACGGCAATGAAAATTTGCCCTACAGCTCCTGTCCATTCTGCCAGGGAACCGAGTTCGTCCCATTTTTGCTGGTTTAACCACTTGCCGATGTTTTGGTTGATACCAGAGAACTTGAGCAAGCTGATGAGCGATAAAATTGTTCCGACGATGGCGACGATGACAGCTCGCTGTTTTGGCGGTAGCATCTCATCCAGCACGGGTTCCAAACCAAGCCATAGCATCCGCAGCGATACGACTAGCCCGACGATCGCTCCTGATATCCCGATCCAGAAGTTATTAATTGCTAACCCTAGGATGACTAAGGCGATCGCTATCAGGACGATAGGCGTTCCCTGCGGAACAACTGGATTCTTTTTAGACAGCACCAGCGATCGCGGCATGGTAGCCAAATGTTGCTCGTATTGGTTCCGTCCGGACGGTGTCAGCGATTGCATCTGCGACGGGCTGTTCACAGCAGGTCTGTTACCATTGCCACTATCTTGAGCGTTTGACGGTGAATTGGACTGGGAAGGATTAGGCTCTGTCGTCATTGTGTTAATTCGTCAAGCAGGCGCAGTAAACCCATGCTTTATGGTAGCGGCTGCGGCAGTCAACAAGATTTTATCTAATAGAGCAGGCAAGTGTTAAGGGCAAATGGCGCTGAATGCGATGGCTCTGTTTCCTCTTTTCCCTGTAGTTCGAGAAAGACGCGATCGCTATCATAAAACAAGTAATTCAACAGAAACCAGGAGAATAATTCATGAATACCCAATTAGTTGAATCCCTAGTCCAAGTTATTTTATCTCTGCCACCGGATGAGCGATCGCTACTTGAAGAAAAACTATTTAGCAATATACCCTACCCTTCAACCCTTGAATTAGCGCACCTTGTACAAAGCGGAGGAGCTTTTGATTTTCTCCACAATGAACCTGATATTTACACCCTCGAGGATGGAGAAGCAATCTAGTGAGACTTAAAAAAGGAGATATTGTCCTAGTTAATTTTCCCTTTACAGACTTAAGTACAACAAAATTACGTCCTGCGTTAGTGCTGACGGCAAGTTCTGCAATAGATGAAGTGACTCTTTGCTTCATTTCCTCTCAAAATGCCACCAGCTTAAGTCTTGAAGAATTTGCTCTCAATATTTCAGACGCAGAATTTTCCAGCACGGGATTGCGAGTTCTTCTAAAGTTAGGGTAACTCGAATTGCTACCCTTGAACGTAGATTAATCATCAGACGCTTAGGAGAGTTGGGTATTCTGCAAATGCAACAATTGAACGAAGTGATGATTCGGGCATTTCAAATAATGTAACTTGTGCAATCAGCAGCCAGAAATCCGCTGTTTTCTTTCCTCTGCGCCCTAGGGAGTCGTCTGGGGTTCGATAAAACCCTTACAACCCCAAATCTACCGCCACGCGATGGGCACAAGCAAAACCAGAAAATGCCACCGCGTTTAAACCCTGCCCTGGAAACGTACTGTCTCCCACACAATAAAGTCCCGAAATCGCAGTTCGATTGAATGGCATTCCCAATAGTCCTAATAACTTGTTTCTAGGAATTGGGCCATACGTACCATCTGCACGACCTAAAAAGCGCCGATGCGTGCGGGGCGTCCCGACTTCCAGATAATCTAACCCTGCATCTAAACCGGGGAAAATCTTCTCTAGCCGCTCAATGATTCGTCCTGCTGCCTCTTCCTTTTTCTGTTCATATTCGCTAGAAGAAAGTCCCTGCCAATTTTCAATCCAATCAGGGGTAAAGGCGTGCAGAATATGATGACCTTCTGGTGCTAAATCCGGATCGAGTAACGTAGGAATCGACAAAAAGATCGTGCCTTGCGCCGCTTCCATCTTCTGCCAATCTTCTAGCAAAATGTGGTGACAGTCCGTACCCAGTGGCAGCACATCTGCCTTAACGCCTAAGTGCAAACTTAAGAAACCCGGCGATTTTCGATAACGGTTTTGCCACTTCTTCTCAGCCGCTGGCATCTCTTCTACTGGCAGTAACTTCTCGAAAGTATCCCAGCGCGTCCCATTAGAAATAATCCGCTTGGCTCCATAGACTTTTCCATTTGCCAACTCGACGCCTACTGCTCGACCCTCTTGGGTAATAATTTTCGTCACCTTAGCTTTGTACTGAATCTGTCCCCCAGCTTTTTCCAGCCCCTCCACCAGTTTTTGGGCGATTTGTCCTACACCCCCTTTAGGATAGTTAATGCCGCCGTAGTGCCGGTCTGAGAACACCATCCCTGCATTAATCATCGGTGTCCGGTCAGCGGGGACAACTGACCAGCAGTAGCACTCCATGTCGATAAACTTCAGTAGCTGCGGGTCTTTGATGTATCGCCTTGCAATATCACCAGCATTTTGAGGCAAATACTTTACCAAGCCGAGACAGGCTAAGGGATGCTGAAAAAATGCCCGTGTCAGATACCGGGGTTCTTCCAACGACAGCAATTCCATCGCATTCAGGCAGTTGAAAACTTTCCAGCATTCGTCGTAGAAGCGTCGAATCCCTTCCCGTTCGTGGGGGAAGTAGGCAGTGAGTTCTTGCAAAAACTTCTCATAATTGCGATGAACTTTTAGATCCAAACCGGCGGGAAGATGGTAGTGAATCTGGACGGAATCGGGGATGGTTTCCAGACTGACATTCACAGCATCTAGAGCGCGGGTGAGCAGATTGGTGGTGCCCTGAGTCCCAAACCCAAAAATCATCGACGCCCCAACGTCAAATCGATACCCCTGCCGCTCAAAGTATCCGGCACTGCCACCTGGAATTAAGTAGCTTTCCAGTACAAGAACTTTAGCGCCTTTGGCTGCCAGTTGGGTGGCTGTTACCAGCCCTCCAATTCCAGAGCCAATCACGATGGCATCAAACGTTTGTGCAGATGGAGATTTAACGGTAGTTGAAGGCATGAGGCAGCAGTAAGGGAAAATTTTACTCATTTCAATCCCTATTAGGGAGTAACACAAAAATGCCCCGCTGCCAACAACTCAACCAATAACTCAAGCCCTTTGGTGTCTAATTTATCTCACCAGACTCATATGAGCGACTGCATGAGCTAAAGGCTGCTTTTATTGGGCTTGTGTCTTGCCTCTTAAAAAAAATGGGGACTAGCTTGCTACTGCTAACCAGCCCCACCTGCCGATCCTTAATGAGAGGAGAACACTGAAAATAAATATAGCCTTGTTGAAAATAGATGTCAATACTATTGCAAGTTATTTTCAATAGAAAAAACCAAGTTAGTTGGAATTGTGGGCTTTTCGTTACCCCACAAATGCTTTTGGCGTGGGGTTTGGTGACAAAGAAACCGAACCCAGATTGATTCTGGGTTTTCAGACATCCCAGGAGGTTCTATGATAGGTCAGGTCTTTGAGCTGGCATCTGACTGCCAAAATCGCAACTATGACTCTCCAACTGCGTGTCTATGTTCCTCCCCATCCACTGATTAAACATTGGTTGGCTGTTGCTCGTGATGCTGCGACGCCATCGGTGCTGTTTAAAAGCGCGATGACGGAACTGGGGCGCTGGCTGACTTATGAGGCAACTAGAGAATGGTTGCCGACGATAGAAACAACCGTACAGACGCCCCTGGCTGAATGTCCGGCTACATTTATCAATCCAGAGGTGCCACTGGTTGTGGTGCCGATTTTACGGGCAGGATTGGGGTTATTAGATGGGGCGCAGACGTTGCTGCCTTTGGCGTCGATTTACCATATCGGTTTGGTGCGGGATGAGAAAACCCTGGAAGTTAGCTGTTATCTGAATAAATTGCCGGAACGGCTTGACCCTCAAACGCGGGTTTTAATTTGCGATCCGATGCTGGCGACGGGTGGAACCATGATGAGGGCGATCGCAGAACTGACTCAGCGAGGCGTTGACCCAGCTTTAATGCGGATTATTTCGGTTGTGGCAGCGCCACCCGCTCTGCAACAGCTTTCTGTCGCGTATCCGGGTTTGATTGTCTATACGGCAATGATTGATGAGGGTTTGAACAGCCACGGGTATATTGTACCGGGGCTGGGAGATGCAGGCGATCGCACGTTTGGCACCTGACGCGGTATCCAAAGCGGTATCCAAAGCGGTATCCAAAGCGGTATCCAAAAGATGAGCAATCAAAGATGAAATCTGTGTTCAGATTTCTTACTTAGGACGACTGACAACTGAACAGATGACTCCTTAGACTGGTAGGCATCGAGGTCAGCAAAAAGTTAACCTGAAAACAGTTGCAACAAGAAAAAAAACAACGGTAATTTTAAGATGAGTCAGCGCGATAGTTTTGGCAGTGGATTTCTGGCTGGAACGATAGTTGGCGGTCTAGTCGGTGGAATTGTCGGAGCGCTGGTTGCTTCTGGACGCGCGTCCGAAACTGACACAACTGACGCCTCTCTGCTCAATCCTGGCTCGTCAGAAGCGAAGTTGAGCAAGGGGAAAAAGCGTCAGCTAAAGGATTCAGAGAGTATTGAATTTGCACGGCGAGGCTTAGAGGATAAAATTGCTCAGTTAAATGCAGCAATTGATGAAGTCCGGACACAGCTAGGCAATGTAAATGGCAAAAGTACAGAACTAGAGCGGGAGCGATTTTCTTCCTCAGATACAGCACGAATTTCTGAAAGGGGTCGTTCCCTAGGAACATCGCTTAATCAAGATTCCTAAGTTTCAATCCGGTAAATCCGTTAAACTGTCTTCAAGTTTCAAGCGTTCACCAATTTTAACAAGGAACCTTCAACACCGATGAATTCTTCAGCCGAATTACTGATCAATACGATCTCCACTTTTCTGAACATGTATATGTTCATATTGATTGTACGGATTCTTTTAACTTGGTTTCCGACAGTCAATTGGATGAACCAGATAGCTTCCACCCTGAGTCCAATTACAGACCCTTACCTCAACCTTTTTCGCTCGATTATTCCTCCGTTGGGTGGTCTGGATATCTCCCCGATTTTAGCGATTTTTGTGCTGCAAATTCTGGCTGGATTGTTCTCCAGTATTCAATTCACTCCGGGTTTTTAGGGTCAAAGGATTTTAGATTTGGATTTTGGAGTGAATCTATAATCTAAAATCCTTGCAATCAGATGTTAACGGCGGACTTATTAACGGCGGACTTGTTAACGGCGGACTGTACCGTTAAATCCAGCGGCTTTGAATTGCTTGAGCTGCAAGGGTGTCGGTTGATTTGCAGCAACCGAGATCCTGAGTTCAAAATCGCTGACTCCAGGCGGCACTTCTTCGATCGAACCGAGGCGCGTTCGGTTTTGCATTACCGAGTCGCCATTCGCGTCGTAAATGCGACCAAAAATATCGGCGTTGTAGACATATTTATCAGAGTCATTTTGAGCTTTGCCGGTAACTATGTAGCAACTCGCGGCTCTGGAAGCGCCAGTACTCATAACCGCCCCATCTGCTAACTCGGATGGGCAGTCATGGTAGGAAAGTTCAGACAGTTTAATCTGTGTCAATGCCAAAGCCGGAGGAGTAAACAGCAAGTTCACAACTCCGATAAGGCAAGAGATGAAAAAAATAGACACAGCTCGAAATCGCATAAACCGTACCATGACTTCAGGTTTTTTGGGAACTTCACCCCTCAGCTTAGCGCGAATCTAGTCAAACAGGAGCTTCGGGATATCTTGACAATTCTGCGATAATAGGGGATCGCCCTTAATGAGCGCTCTAAGTCTGGGCATTCCCACTCAGAATCACCGAGATAGCTCTGCTGTGTGGCGATCCATTCCAAAGTAAGGAATTGATTGTGACCCGATCTGAGATTGAAGCGGCACTGCAAGCAGCATTTAGTCTATGTGAGGAGGCTGTATATCCTCTCAGCGATATGCAGAAGCAAATTCTGCTGCAAGTTCTTGTCAAGGAACTGCTGGGTGCCCAAGGGGAGAACCCGGCGAGTGGTGATGAAAATGCCGATGGTGCGAATCCATTGGAGGAACTTACAGCAGAACAAGTCAAAGCTTTACTGCAATTTGTCAAGGAACAAGAAAGACAAAATCGCTCTTGGAAGATTACGTTACTCAATGACTGGTTGAATAATCAAGATTCGGGAGCGATGCAATTTTTACGCGATCGCTATGGCTTTGGGTGGCTCTATCGCATTCAGCCGGTTCATCTGGCTGAGTATTATGAGCGGGAAGGCAAGCAAGGGTTAAAGCTGAAAGTAGGCGATCGCATTGAGGTTTCTAATGGTCTGTGGGAGTGGGTGCAAGAAAACGGCCCCTGTAGCCGCGAATGGTTTCCCTGCACGGTGGTTGGGGTTTACGAGACCACAGAGAGCGGGGTCTCTCATACTAACTGCATTATCCGGTTTGAGAATGGCAGCGAGTATGAGATTCAAGGCATTTACGAATGGAATCGTTTTAACTGGCAATGGCCCAAAAATTAGAGATTCCGATTCTTGTAAAGATTAACCGCAAACTCATCCAGAATCGTGGTTCCCGATAGCTGCTGCGTTTGCGCCAACTGGTAACGAGATTGCAAAACTCGCTGGATTTCCTGCTGAATTTGCTGTTTTTCTGCCTCCGTTTTGGGAGCCTTATTCACAGGACGAGCGCTCTCTAACCAGAGAATCCGAGGATATTGCGTTGCTTGTCCGCTTGTCAGAACTTTTTCTAAAGCAGGTGCAAGGTCGGCAGGATGCTGTGCTAATAGCTGAACCGGGGCAGTGGGAGGAAGATAATAAGCCAAACGCAGAATGTGACCCCAAGCGCGGGAGTTCATCACGATTAAAGTTGGCGTTGTAGGTTCCTGTTGAATCAAATCTGCTATCTGATGGAACATCGAGCGGTTTCTCGTGCTGAAGTCCCCGATGCTGATGCCCAGATACAACAGCAGCAAACCTGCTACCGCTACTCCGCGCCAGCGTCCCGCCGCCCGTTCCAGCCATAAAGCAATTAATAGCAAGCATCCAGGCAAAACAAAAATCAGTGCCCTTCCACCGCCAAAGCCAATCGTGTATTTGCCAGCGAGAATATCCACTGCAAATGCAATGCACAGGGGCAAAATTCCCAGTGACAAAGCCATGAATAAGGTACGACGCTTTGCTTGCCGCCAGAGGCTAAAGGTACACCCGGCTAGCAACAAAATTATCAGGCACCCTGCCACAATCGCGAGGGTCGCTTCTGCGGGAGTTTTGACGACATCTCCCACCCAGTCTCCCAGTAACAAGTGACTGCTCAAGGTTTGGGTAACATCTGCGAAATGATTTCCCTTGGAAAACTGATTGCCCACTTCACCCAGACGCCCCTGCTTCCGAGTTCCCCAAACAAACCAAGGCATCCACAGCAATACACTCGCCCCCAAACGCAATCCGTGCTGCCACCACCGCCGCCGGTCAAAGATGAGGACAAAGATGCTTAGGGTCATCACCCAGTAGACAAAAAGATACTGCGTCAGCAGTCCAGCAGCGACTGAAACAATCAGAATCGCACTCCAGAGAATCGATGAGCGGTTGCTGGGATGATGGGATGATGGCGTGGCGTCTGGTTCAATTTCCCACTCGGAGGCTCGGACACTCTCTGTTGCTCCTTTTGTGTCAACCAGATGCAGCATTGCCCAGGTGCTGAGAATCGTCCATAAAATCAGCGGGCCATACATCCGGGCATTTAAAGAGTGGAATAAATAGAAAGGATTTGTACCGAGTAAGGCAGCAAAAATCAGTCCGCCGCGATGTCCCATCACAAAACGTCCTAATCCGTAAGCACCGCCAATTGCACCTATACTCAGCAATGCGCCCAGACCTCGTAAGGCAGCTTCGCTATTGCCAAATAGCTGTAGCCAGAAGTACAGGCTGAAATAAGAAAGGGGCGGATGGACATCGCCCAAGATACCTTTATAGACATCTTTGATCGTTCCTACGACATCACCGGCTCGTGGGATCAATAAAGCGCTGTAGTCCCGCAGGTTGACGGGTTGCGCTCCCGGAGCTTGATAGTCAACGCCGTGACCGCTGGCGAGGATCAGGGATAGAACTTCGTCGTACCAAAATTCTCGGCTGCCTAGATAGATAATTCTTAACAAAACAGCGATCGCGATCGCGCCTAGGAGCAACATCTCCAGCGACAACCAGCGCCGCGATGATTTAGGAACTGTGAAGCTTCGGCTCATAATATTGACGAAATTAGAATTTAGGTTAAAGTGCAGTCAAGTTAGGTGAAACTTGACATATATTAGCTTGTCTTTGTTTTTTTATGTCTTTAGATATTGACCCAGTAGAACTCTCTGTGGTAGTACCGCTTTACAACGAGGAGGACAATATTGACTACTTGTTTGAGCGGCTGCTATCGGTACTAGAAACCGTAAATACAACCTACGAGATTGTTTGCGTCAATGATGGCAGTAAGGACAATACCCTGAAGTGTCTAATTGAGCATCATTATCGTAACCCAGCGATTAAAGTCGTCAACTTGTCCCGCAACTTTGGCAAAGAAGTCGCCCTCAGTGCCGGACTTGACTATGCTGCGGGTGCTGCGGTAATCCCAATTGATGCCGACTTGCAAGATCCGCCAGAGTTAATTAAGGAACTGGTAGACAAATGGCGCGAAGGCTATGATGTCGTTTATGCAACTAGGCGATCGCGTGATGAAGGTTGGCTGAAAAACTCTACAGCCAAGGCTTTCTACCAGATCATTGGCAAGATGAGTCGCGTCCCCATCCCCCGCAATACCGGAGACTTTCGGTTGCTCGATCGGCGTGTGGTAGAAGCTATCAAGCTACTGCCAGAACGAACCCGATTTATGAAAGGACTCTTTGCTTGGGTGGGTTTCAAGCAAACCTCGGTTTTATTCGATCGTCCCCCACGTTATAAGGGAACCACAACGTGGAACTATTGGCGTCTGTGGAACTTTGCCCTAGATGGGATTACTTCCTTTAGTTTTCTCCCTTTAAAAGTATGGAGTTACGTGGGCGTTACGATATCTTTTTTGTCATTTATTTACGCTAGCTTTTTATTCTTCCGCACTTTAATTTATGGGATCGATCTTCCTGGTTATGCTTCCATCATGGTGGCGGTGTTATTTCTGGGAGGTATCCAGTTAATAACACTGGGAATCATTGGCGAGTATCTTGGTCGTGTCTACGAAGAAGTCAAAGGACGTCCGCTTTATTTAGTGCGCGAAGCTTATGGTTTCAAAAGTCAGGAACTAACCGAAAAGCGTCACAAGTCAGAAGTCAGCACTCAAGAGTCTTTAGTAATATCCGAAGAACGAGTGAGCAAAGACTAATCAAGAACAACTCCGGACTTACACGCTGAAAGCTTGAAATCTAGATCCCCCTAATCTCCATTAAAAAGGGGGAGAACTGGAAAAGTCCCTCAATTTATCGAGGGATTTAGGGAAATCTCTGCGTAAGTCCTATTACTAATGACAAATGATTAATGGCTAAAAACAAAGGAGTTTTTGTTGAACGCTAAAAGTGGCATTTTCTTATTGACTGCCGTCTGCATTGTAGCGACGGGACTCGCAGTATATTTTTTGGGAGGCATCGATCCAGCTCAACTCCAAACATGGCTGAATAAAGCTGGCATCTGGGCACCAATTATTTATATCGTTTTCTATACCTTGGCGACACTGTTAATCTTGCCTTCTACAGCACTAAATCTTACCAGTGGCGCAATTTTTGGTCCTTGGTTGGGGACGCTTTGGACGAGTATTGCCGCCGTGATTGCGGCTGTAGTGGCTTTTGCATTTACGCGCACAGTGGGGCGTGAATTTGTCGTTCAAAAGTTGGGTGGACGCTTGCAAGCGATTGATGCGGAGATGATTCAGGGTGGCTTATTCTATATGTTTGCCATCCGCCTACAACCAATTATTCCCTATGGCCTAGTTAATTTTGCCGCTGGTTTGACTTCAATTCGCTTTCGGGATTATCTACTAGGAACCATTCTGGGAACCATCCCCGGAGTGTTGCCATTTGTAATGTTAGGGAGTTACGGCTTACGGGCGCTAAAAACGGGTGATTTCTTGCCCTTAATTGGTGCCTTGCTATTAATTGCGATGTTGGTTGGGGGCGCGACTTGGTATCGTCGTCGCCGTACCGATCCTCGAAAAGCTTTAGAGGAGATCGAACGGAAGCGCCTTCAAAATCCTTTAGATAAAGCAGACGAGTAGCGATCGCATTCAGATTAACCTTGTCTATCTTCAGGAGAACACCAGGGAGATAGGGGTTCAATTCTCGCCTGTTGTATTAACTTGAGAATTTGCGATTCGTCACATCCATAGTTTGCTAACAACTGCTGAGCTTTGTTTTTCGCGTCATCCACAGATACGCCGAAGGCGATTATTTCTTCCTCTTGGCGTCCGGTAACCTTATCAATTGCAATAACGCAGCTATAAAGTGGTGGTCGATCCTCCTGCCTTGGTTGCTGCACCATTGCTACTCCTGCCTCCTGCTAGTTTCTGCTGTTTGATGGGATTTTTCTCAATTCGTACGGTGCCCTAAAAGTGCTGTAGGGGCACGAGGCACAATATCTGGATTAAATCCCCCCACTTGGTTCGTCCGAATTACCCACAAAGCGGCTCCATTATTTAACAAAATCGTGGCAATTTCATCATGCGCCCGTCGAGGTAACATGGTTCGCCAAGTTGTTGCTGCCTTCAAGACAGTGGTAAGGGTGCCGTCCGCTGCCCTGGTTCCTGCTAAATTCTCAGCGTTTTCTTGCCAATCGGAACGAATAATCCCTAGGGGTGCTAATTGCTTTTCAAGCGATCGCCCTAATTTCACGAGTTGCTGAAATCGTAAGGTTTGGGTGTCGCTGGGATGACGCCGCAACCACTCTTGAATGCGAGGATTCGACGCCACCTGTTTCTCTACCTGCTTAATTGTCACAAAAAGCGCTTGGTTAGCATCTTGTACGCAAGAAGTTGAGGGTGTCACTACTGAACTACCCGTTCCATCTCCAATCCGGTAGCGTGCCATCATGATATCCAATTGGCGCATAAATTCTTTCATGGGTGACAGTTGGATGCCATCAAAATCATAATCTTGCGTCACAGCATCTAGCTTGACGATCGCATCGGATACAGGTCGATTTCCCACCCAACCCCGCTGTAAATCTCCCATGTAAGTAGACCATTTCATTGTCCCAGCAATAATGCCATCAGGGTTATGGGCGTAAACTTGCCGATACTCGATGTCAAAGCGTAACTCATCCGTGAAGCGATCGCGCACGACTGTCGCAATGCCATAAGCAAAATGTCCCGTAACTACGCCCAGCGGTTCGGGTTCGGGTTTTTTACCCCCAATTCCACCGTATGTATGAAGGACAATTGCTCGATCTCCCTCGCGCCATTTCGATACCGCCTCGTTAAATTGTTGACTTTTTGGATCGAGTAAAACTATCTTGGCGGTTCCTTTTTGACCTTCAGTACCTTTCCAAAGTTCTTTTTTCAGATAGGAATTAGCAGATTTCCGATTTACCCGCACTTCATCCGGTTGCAAACGCATCAGGGCGCGGGGTTCAATTGCCTGGGTGACAAATATTCCCTCGGCATCTTTTGTCCCATAAATGTACCAGCCTGCGGAATTGAGGGGAGACTTTTCAATTCCTCGATTTGTTGACCGAGTAATCCCGTTGCGGTCAGATGGCACTTGAGGAATCCGAATTGTTTCTAAAAGGCCATCAAATTGTTTTGTTTTTTTATTAAAGTGACGCACAACAAAGCGATCCGAAGGAGACGCTGCGCTAACGCTATCTGCTTTCTCTCGTTTAATAATTGTCACTAAAGCATAAATCCGACCCGTGACTTGTACGGGTTCTTGGGCAATCTTCAGCGAGGGGCGTTCTTTTTGGTGATTGGTGACAACTACAGGGTTTTTGAGTTCCACGACGACATCATCTTGAGGTCGCGCCCCAGCCAAGGATTCTAAGGGATCAACATTTTGCCAGTTATTTAATCGGTCAGGATGTAAATTTCCAGTTTTTTTACTATCTTCAGTTGCTTGAATAAACTTGACATCTTGCGTTACAGCCTGGACGAATTTTTGCGCTTCTGAGTCCCGGCTCCACTCTAAATTTACAATTTTTCCTACTAAGTTCTGATGCGCGGAATCTGCATTATAAACTTCAAAGAGCACCGATTTTCTAAGCTGTCTCTGCTCTTTCGGTAGTAATATTAGGCGTCCTGTCCACACGCTGACGGGTTGATAAACACTCGATGAGATAGGATAATTAACCGGATAAGAATTTGGTTGATTTAATTGATTTTTGAGGTAAATTTCATAATTTGATATATTGTTTTTGTTAGCAGAATTTTTTAATGTATAATAAATAAAAAAGCCCGAACCCAAAAGCAAAAAAGTCAGGCTAACGAAAACTCTTAAAAAGACTCGTTTAAATCGTTTAGACTTAATCAAAGATTTAATCAAAATTTAATTTAAAAATATATAAATATTGGCAGCTCTAAGCTAGATTCATCAGAAAAAAAGAAGGATGAAGTTTAAAATTCCGGCTGACAGTATGAGTAAAAAACTTTTTTTGTCACCTTCAATCTTTTTCATCCTTCATCCTTGATTTTGTTCCTTTAGAAATGAGCCTGTGGCCCTGCCCAAGAATGGGTAATCGTCTGACCAAAAATGAGGGGTTGATCCTCAATTGCGGCTACGGTTTGACCCTTCAAATCAACCGCCCATAGAGGCCACTCTTCCTCGCCCAATTCGCCTGCTCGAAACAGAACTTGGTCGGGATTAGTTTGACTCCAGCCTAACAACACCGCGTTGGTGTAATCATCGCGGTCAGGAGAGAGAGTCGTAGTACGATTCTGCTGACGATCCCAAACAACGGCATAGTCAGAAGCATCGGACGTACTAAATAAACCTTCAAATTGCCGTGCTAAGACGCGATCGCCTTTCGCCGACCACGAAATGGGGATCAAGATGGCGATGATCCCCGGCATATCCGCTTCTTCGTTACTGACAAAGGGATTGTCAGCCAAAGGAGAAGACGCCGAGATCGTTCGTAAATCTCCTGTCCTCAAATTTTCCACAAACATTACGCTGGAAATTCGGCATTGGTACAACTCCGGCTGCACCTGCAACTGAATCCGGCTGTAAGCAGCATACTGACCATCCGGAGACACTAAAGAGGGGCTGCGATAGTAGCGTACCCCAGTCCCGCCGTTGGCAGTAACTTCTGCATGAGTGGTCATTACCCAATTCCACGGAACGGGATGAGGGCTATCGAGGGGATCGATTTGCACTACTGCTTGAGTCATGTCGGGAGCAGCTTCAGATAATTCCTTTCGGGCTTGCGGATATTGCATGGTAGAGGGACCTGCGATTGTAGACGCAGCCGTGCCAGCTAAGGCAAATGAGCTAGGAGCCATCAGCAGCGCAGCCGCAATAAGCGGAAGGTATGGTTGATTAGAGCACCATCCTGAGCGGAAGAGGCGAATGAACATTGATTGGGGGTGGGGTTGCTAAACGGCGTTTCTTGTGTGAGGAGCAACGCCCAAGGAACAGTGCAGCGTCCCTATATCTATATGTATATCCACAAAACCTGTCAAAAAAAACAAAAGATGTAAAAAAATTTATCATATCTCAATGAATCCGGCTTGATGGGTGAAACACCTTATCGCTCTTGTTATGATATTTTTCCACAAGACGGTCGAAAAGCGATTAAAAATTAATCTAAGGCAAGAAATTTTCTTGGGGGCAGGTTGACTGATTTCTACATACTTGCCTAGACAGTGACTGAGGGCTACCTAATAACATCACAACGGCACTCCAGGGTTATATCCCAAAAGTATTCCCAAATGTCTCTTCGCGCAAGTTAATAATGCGATCGCCCATTTTTATTGCCTCGGACAACGAAAAAAGCTTAATCGCAATTATCGAGTGTTAATCTGTTGTCTGGATAAAAATAGGAAAACGGGTGACAAAACAAGAAGCACCATTTGCCGATAACACTTCTCCTCGCCAATCTACAGGCATTGGGAGGTTTTTACTGGTTTTACTCTGGCGAGTGCTGTTGCTGGGGGTGGGAGGTGGCTTGGCGTGGCTGTTCGGTCTCGTCCTCGCGGGAGTCTTTCCCGACCTGACGCCAGAGGTGCCCCTAGTTGTGAAAGTGCTGCGCCGCGCCAAACTAGAGACATCCACCGCCTCCTCTACTTTTAAGCCGTCCCCTGCTGTCACCAGCGCCAGTCCGCCAGTAGAACTGAGTGCGGAACAAAGACAGCAACTGGAAGCAGAGCTGCAACAGTTACAGACGCAATTGCAAGCACTGCGCGATCGCACGACTAAACTGGAAACCCAAGTCGGTCGCCAGAGTTCCAGCGAACCCCTCGCCGCACGTCTACAAGAAATCTCCCAGCAACTTCAAGGCGATCGCGTTCCCAATTCCAATCAAGTCACTAACGCTTCTAGGGTTTCTGTACCATCGGATGCTTTGAAAGTCACCCTACCTAGCGACTTATTATTTAAAGACAGCGATAGTGTTCTGCTACCACAGGCACCCGTAATTTTAGACAATGTCATCGCCGATTTACGGAACTATCCAGGTGCCACAATTCAAATTGCTGCTCACACCGATGACGTTGGTGAATCTACAGACAATCAAGCGCTATCGTTTCGACGCGCCCAAGCTGCCGAGCAGTATTTATTCACTGCTTTGGAGAAAAAATATCGCATGATTGTTGTTGGTTACGGCGAAACTTTTCCCTTAGTAGAAAATAATAGCGATACCAACCGACAACGAAACCGCCGCATCGAAATTGCGATTATTAACCCTTAGTTTTTACTTTTTTGCTAATGGTTAAGGGAAAAATTGCTTTTCAATCAAGACCAATTACCAATTACCGTTCCCTAAGGAAATGAAAGTCATATTTTTTGGCACCCCACAATTTGCCGTCCCTACTTTAGAACGGTTACTCGCTAATCCAGAATTTGAAGTTTTAGGCGTTGTTACGCAGCCGGATAAACGTCGGGGACGGGGCAACCAAATGATGCCTTCTCCAGTAAAATCAGTCGCCTTGACGCATCAGCTACCTGTTTGGCAACCGCAGCGGATTAAAAAAGACGAGGAAACGCTCGCTCAGCTAAAACAGACAAATGCAGATGTTTTTGTTGTGGTGGCATACGGACAAATTTTGTCCCAACAAATTCTAGATATGCCCAAATTGGGTTGCATCAACGTACACGGCTCGATCTTGCCCAAGTATCGGGGTGCTGCTCCCATCCAGTGGTGCCTCTATCATGGCGAGACAGAAACGGGGATCGCAACGATGCTAATGGATGCGGGGATGGATACGGGGGCAGTGCTGCTAAAAGCTAATACGCCGATTGGACTGTTGGATAATGCTCAAGATTTGGCGCAAAAGCTTTCCGAGATTGGGGCAGATTTATTAGTAGAAACCCTCCTGAAGCTGGAACGCCAGGAAATTGAACCAATCCCCCAAGATGAATCGCAGGCGACTTATGCGCCGCTGATTAAAAAACCGGATTATTGTCTTGATTGGTCGAAAAGCGCGATCGCATTACATAACCAAGTCAGAGGATTTTTCCCGGATTGTGTGGCAACATTTCGGGGGAATCCGCTCAAAATCAGCGCCACTGCCCCTCTAGGAGCGGCTTACTGGCAAATCGTCCCAGAATTAAAGGCGCTATCGGATTGGTCTTCCTTGTCCTCTGGTTCGGCACATCCAGGCGAGGTGGTGAGCATTGCCAAAGGATTTGGCCCAATTGTTCAAACTGGCGATGGACTGTTGCTATTGCGAGAAATACAGATGGCTGGAAAACGCCCTCAGTCTGGTTGGGACTTTGCGAATGGAACTCGCTTAACAGTGGGGGAGAGATTGGATTTTGAGGTTTGAGTTGGAGAAGACTTACTGTTATCGGTCTGAATTTTCAATTTTGTTGGTAATAAAGATCCCCGATCACTTTCCAAGTCGTTCTAAAACTATCAGGTAAAGCGGCGTGCGCCTTCATTAAATCAACTACAGAAAAAGAGGCGCTGTCATATAACAGCGCCCCTTCTTCGTAAGTCTGGTATCGGTTGGCTTGTGAGTGATGATTACTCGCCCAATTTCCGCTTCCCTACTGATTGTTACGCCAGCTAGCTTCATTCATGTCTTGCCAGACATCATCGAGTAGCGAGTCTGATGGGTTCTCTTCCTTTTCAGACAATTCTGGAAATTCCAGATCGTTCGCACCGAAACCTGATTCTCCGGTGAGATCCAGTTCGTCCGCACCAAAGGCTGATTCTCCGGTGAGATCCAGTTCGTCCGCACCAAAGGCTGATTCTCCGGTGAGATCCAGTTCGTCCGCACCAAAGGCTGCTTCTCCGGTGAGATCCAGTTCGTCCACGGCGAAGGCTGATTCTGGTGCTATTTCCAAATCATCCGCACCAAAGGCTGATTCCCCGGGGAGATCCAAATCATCCGCACCGAAGGCTGATTCCGGTGCCATTTCCAAATCATCTGCACCGAAGGCTGATTCCGGTGCCATTTCCAGTTCTTCCAAAGCGGATTCTGGCACTTCTATTAGAATTAACTCTTCCTCATAGATTAACGGTGCTTCGGCTCCAACTAACACTTCCTCATCCAAGGTGGCTGGGATCGGTGCCCTTTGTGGCTCACTGTCTTCAATGGTTGATGACTGCTGCGTTTGTGGATCTTCTGGGCAAAATTCTAAGCTAAATCTGACTTTCCCTTTTTGCCAGCCGTTAGAGCCGAATTTCAGAACTTCGCAAGGAATACCTTGGTCGCTAAACCAGCCATCCTTTTCTTCTGTCCATCCGCCTAAACCATATTCCAATTGCGTTCTGATTGCATCTGCGAATTCACCGACTCTGAATGTGCGGTGCCCAATTAAAATTTGGGAAGACTCATCCACAGAGAGAACTTCACCTTTGGCTAGCGAGTCGAACTGATTATCCACAACCATCTCCCCCGGTTGAATTGATAGTTTAAAGAGTTATTCGTTATCGGTCATTGGTCATCCGTCATTGCTAATGGCTAATCGCAGGAACGCTAATTATTAAAAGCCATTCGCGAATTGACTAAAAGATCAAAAGAACCAACCGTAGCTGTGGAGTCCTTTACCTAGCAAATTGACCCCAAGATAGCAAATCCAGACGACAACAAAGCCTGTCGCCGCCAAAATTGCCGGTCGTCTTCCTTGCCAGCCTTTGGTGATGCGGGCATGGAGATAGGCGGCAAATACCAACCAGGTAATCAGTGCCCAAGTTTCTTTGGGGTCCCAACTCCAGTAAGAACCCCAAGCTTCATTTGCCCAGACAGCACCGGCAATAATTCCAATCGTCAGGAGAGGAAATCCCAAACCGATGATGCGGTAGCTGATGTTATCCAAGGTTTCGGCAAGGCTCAGGCGCTGGGGCGAAAGGGTTGGTAATTCAGATACCCCTGCTTGGGAAGGCTGGGAGGTCACTAAATCGAGAACGGCTGTTTTCGTGCTGCCATTGCTTTCAAAAATACGCTCCACAGCAGAAGATGACTCGCTGGTTGCTCCTTGTGGCTGGGGCACGAAATCGCTGGCGCGTTGCAGACGGTAGGGGCGTGCCGGGTCATTTTTACTGCGAAATCCGCCGGTTCCGACAGAACTGCCTCGGAGTTCGACGTTCTGACCGCCACTTACCACCAAGAAAGCGATCGCAAGCAGAGATCCCACCATCAGCGCGGCATAACTGAGCATCATGACGCTGACGTGCATCATCAGCCAGTTGGATTTTAGTGCCGGGACTAAAGGCTCTGACGACTGCATGGTTGATGGCAACGTCAAGGCAGCAAAAGCGGCGATGCCCATTGCAATGGGTGACGTGGCGACGCCTACTAAGCGGCTTTTGCTCATGTTTTCAGCAATCAGATGGATCGTGGTAATCCCCCAAGCTAGGAAGAAGAGGGATTCATAGAGATTGCTCAAAGGGAAGTAGCCTGCGTCCAGCCATCGTGCGCCCAGTAGGGCGGCAATGCAGAGGTTTGCGATCGCCATCCCTGCCGTCGATAAAGCCCACAGATAGGGGATGCCATTGAAAGCTGCTCCTATCCAGTACATCAACATCGTCGCAAACAGGACGGCGAAGGAGATATTATCTAACCCATTCTGGAGTGCAACCAGGTTCATCTTGTATTCTTTCCAGCAATTGTTATCTAAGTCGCTCACACAAGCGCCACTTTGATCCTATCGGTTCTGGTCGCTCTGAGGCTTGGTAGAATCACCCAGGTTTAGCCAACTAATTGTTATTTTTTTTAACGCTGTCATCCTGCTAAGGCAATTGCCAAGGTACGCCAAGGAATTATTGAGCTTTGCGTACCTTAGCGCGAACCTTAGCGTACCTTGGGGTTGAAAAGCGAAACTTTAAGGAGAAGGGCTAGGACTGGGAGAGAGACTGGCTTTCGGCGAAGGACTGGGATCTCCAACTTTCTTCATGTTGACGAAGATATCAAAGCGGCTACTGCGATCGCTACTGATGCCACCCGTGACGCCAATGGAGCGTATCGCGTTTGTAAAGATTTTTTGATTTGGATCGACTTGCGAGAGCGACAGATTCCCAGCGTTAATGGTACGGTCAACATCAATAAAAAATAGACCGTTCTTGTCATTGAGCTGCTGAGGAATCGCTTGTTTGAATAACTGGCTGTCCGCCAAAGTCGCTTGGGGTTTGGGGACGAGGGTACTAGCAACGGGTGCCCCTAATGTCAGGAAAGCAACATTACCATCTAACCAGCCGTGAGTGGCGGCTAAGCCACCGAGTTGCGATGTCCAATTGACAATTGGTTGACCGTTGAGCGTCGTTTCTTGTACCTGAAACTTATATTGCTGTGCCATCACCTCATCCAGCTGCTTGAGGGATTTTTCAGCTCTAGGGCGATCGCTTGTTTGCACTAAGAACGCCACGCCAGCACCTAAAATCGAGGGAGTTCCTGGAGGTGTGGGAATTAAAGCTAGAGAAAACTCGCCTTTCATCCAAGGCAGCAAATCTTGCTCTAAATCTTGACCCAATTTAGACCGAATCTCGGCCTTCATCTGTTCTGGACTAACCCGGATCAGCGGATTCGCTTGGGCACCCTGGACGTAATCTTGCCACAACTGCTGCAAATTGCCACCAGTGGTCACAATCAAAGTATTGCCGGGGAGACGCCGATGCATACTTTTGGCGTTGTTTTCCACCACATACTTTGTCTCGCTATTCGGCTTCAGCCAAGACACTCCTTTAAACAGAAGTCCCTCTGGTTCCAGTGTCACCGTCGCGCCGACTCCCTGCCTTTGTTGAACCGAGGCAAGATTTTGGGGAGAAAGCGATCGCGCCGAATAGGTGGCTGCCATTGCTGTTGCCACGGGCACATTAAAATACACTTTGGCAAACGGCGCACCCGCTTTAATCTTTCCCAAAGCCTCTGTGTAGCCTGGAGTATCCGCTAGGGAGGCACCGCCTTTATAAGCGTCAATGACGCGCTCCGTCCCTTTCGGATCGGTGCTAACAATTAAGGAACGCTCTAGCAGCGTCGTTGAGAATTTCTGGGCGGGACTGCCTTGGGTTTCTCGGATCTTGATGCCTTTGTAAATGCGTTCAACAAACTTGCTAGAGGTCGGGTTTCTATATTTTTCTAGCGCTTGCTTTGCTTGCAGAGGATTTTCAATCGGCAATACCATCACCACCGATTGTTGACCAACCGGGACAGCATTGGGATTCTGGGGTAACTGCTGTGACAAAAAAGCGATCGTGACTTCTTTACCCACCCAAGGCTTGATATCTTGCTGGTAGTTGTAGCCGTTAGCAGTGAGGAGATTTTTTTCCAGTTCGGCGAGTTGTTTGCCAAATGCGGCTTGGCTAGCGGGAGTGCCATATTGCCGCAGTTGCTGCCATTGCTTTTCATCAGTCGAGACTGACACGGCGAGCAAGGTATCCTGGGGAACCATTTCGGCACCCACCGGGACATCAGCCTGAAATAGATTCCGCTGCATCAGCAGCCAGTAAGTTACTGCGCCGCCAGCAATCAGCAACACGGCAGCTGCCACAGTCAGAAGGGAACGTTGATTTTTCTGAGGCATAAACCAAGTCAAGAGTCGTAGGAGCTTTCGCATTCGGGCGAGCCATCTTGAGCAACAACCGACTGATTCGGATGCCAATGCTGTGCAACGCTGACGCCCGGATCTGAGTCGAGCCAAATATTAACTGCCCGCTCAGGAGAGAACAGCAACCGTGTCCCTCTTTAGCACTCTGTAGAGTGTATCCCGTTGTTGGTAAGGACGCCCTAATGAACGAATCGCTGACTGCAAAGTTTCCACTTCCATGCAGGTGCCACCCACTGCCCCAGCCATTGTTGTAATATGCTCCTCCATTAAGGTGCCGCCGATGTCATTGCAGCCCCATTTTAGGGCTTCCACCGCACCTGCAAGACCGAGTTTCACCCAGCTGGGTTGATGGTTGGGAATCCAATTTCCTAAGAAAATTCGCGCCACAGCAGTCAGCAACAGGGCGTCTTCTAGAATCGGTTGATCTCGCCCCACCCGACGGCGCAGGGGTTTGGGGGCTTCTTGCCCGACGAAAGGTAATAGGATAAATTCGCTAATCCGGGCAGGATATCCTTGGGTAACAGCCGTTTGTTGGAGCGATCGCAACTTGTCTAAATGCTGTATCCGCTGTTCTGGTGTCTCAATATGACCGGAAAGCATGGTGCTAGTGGTTGACATTCCCAACTTGTGTGCTGTCCCCACAATTTCCAGCCAAGTTGCGGTATCCAGCTTTTCCGGACAAAGGACGCGCCGCACTTCATCGTTCAACACTTCCGCCGCAGTTCCCGGCATTGAGCCAACACCGGCATCTCGAAGCGCCGCAATCACCGACTCGTAGCTAAGACCATCTTCCCTGGCAATAAATTGCACTTCCTGGGGAGAGAAGGCGTGTAGGTGCAGTTGGGGAAATTCCTCTTTGATTGTCTTCACCAGTTGCAGGTAATAAGGCAAAGAAGCACCATTAATTTTTGCCCCAAGATGGAGTCCCCCCTGCATACAAATCTCCGTCGCCCCCCGCCGGACTCCATCAGCCGCTTTTTCCAAAATTTGGGGACTCTCTAACCAAAATGCGCCTTCTTCGTCTTCATCCCGGCGAAAGGCGCAGAAACTACAGTGCTGTTCGCAGATATTGGTGAAGTTAATATTGCGATTGATTACGTAGGTGACAGCCTCACCCGCTTGCCTGAGTCGCAGCTTGTCAGATGTTTCCCGAATCGCTGACTGGACATCTGGATCGGTTTGCTTTAATAGTACAACTCCCTCTTCTTGTGACAAATCGCCACCTGCCAGGGCACCCTCAAGAATGGCATCAACAGTTTTAGTCGTCACAGCACTTCCCGGTAAAGTAGGTCACTCTTCTCAATTTTGGCAGTAAATGTTTTTTCTGGGAGTTCGCTAGTAACGCCAGCAGTCAGTTTCACGGGTTCATCGGGTAGCGAAATTCGCTCTAAACTCAAAATTGTGCCTAATTTTTCACCAAGCCTCTAGGTTGTTTTCTAGAATGAGCAATTTTAGGGAAATACCGAGCAATTTAATGGTATGAAATAGAAATTATTTATAATCGGACACCCATAAGCGCGGTAGCAAATCGGCTGGAGAAAGAGTTAGCTATTGTGTCAGGAAATTGCTTACAAGCATTGAATCAAAATTTATCTCTCTATGCATCCGGAGGGCAGTTTAGTTAAATTATCGGTTTGTTAGGAAGACTATCGATGAAAACTGCCTCTAAATTTACAGATTCTACTTAGTTTTATTAGTTGCGACCATAGTGGCTCAGCCTTTATTTCATTTCTGTATAGTTTAGACCTCACTTCACCTAATCTTTACAACTTCAGGTGAAAAATAGCCATTATTTGAAGATTTAGTAAAGATAGCCTATTCTTTGTCGTAGAATTTCAGTCTAATTGCGTAAAATATAGCGAACCTATTTTGGGGATTGCCCGACCTTACGTAAGTAGCCAATTTTTACAATACCCAAGTAAAGGGATAGTTGGTAAAAATTATGGGAGGAATCTTTACCCAAACGAGAGCCGGTTGTGAATCTTGTATTTAATATTAATGCTTGTAAATTGAGGGAATAAAAAAATGAGAAATTATATGTCAAAAACGTGGAGAGATGTTACATCCAATCCTAGCGATTCTGATAGTAAGGCTAAAATCAACCAATATAGATTTCCCTTACTCATTATTCTAGCGGGCGTTTTATTTTCACTGTTTTTGCAATCGCAACTCCCAAATGATGTCTTCTTTAGTGGAGATGCTGGGCTTAAAGCTTTGTTAGCGAAACAATTTAGCAGCGGGCAGTTTCGCTTTGACCTGAACTTACCTGTAGAAGACTGGGTTCGGAATCTTTGGCAAAGTGGATTATACCCGTTTCAAGAACCGTTTGTCTATAACAGATTTGGGCAGTACTTCATCACCTTTCCGTTTACTTTTCCCCTTGTTACCGCACCTTTCCAAGCGCTTTTCGGCTATAGAGGATTATACGTCGTTCCCTTGATTGCAACTTGGGCTGTATGGGTAAGTTTTTATTTTGCTTGCAGACGGTTGAAATTAAACGCTTTTAGCACAGCGATCGCGCTTGCAATCCTAATTTTTGCTTCGCCTTTATCTATCTATAGCGCGATGTATTGGGAACATAGCCTCGCTGTAGCGCTTTGCTTTCACGGAATGGCAACTTTATTAATACCGGGGACAGAAGGGTTGTCTAAAAAGGATGCTGTATTAAGTGGGATATTTATTGGCTTATCTGTTTGGTTTAGAGAAGAAATTCTAGGCATTGTCGCGTTTTTGGCTGTCCTGGTTTATGCTGCATCTTTTTTAAAATTAAAAAAAGTTCAGTTTTTAGCGAGAAGAAAGGAACTCTTTGTTGTCAGCACATTTTTAACGATTGCCATCTTCTTTGTGTTGAATACATTGATTTATAAGCATCCTCTAGGAATGCATTCCGTTCAGATAGTAGAGAAATTCTCGCTAAGCGATAGATTATTAGTGGCGGTGGCAAATTTTAATCAAATGAGTTCTGGCTTGTTTGAGTATTTTCCCCTAACCTTATTTGCAATTTTATATTTAGGAGTGAGTTTATTTAGCCGACAAAAGCTAAAACTAAGCTTGGGAATGACGGTTATCTATGCAACCTGTTTCTTATTTACTGTGGCGGTTGCGGTAATGGTTCCGGCTGGTGCAGGAGGCAAGCAATGGGGACCTCGGTTTTTGCTGGTTTTGGTACCGCTAATTTGCTTGGTCGCAATCAAAGAGTTTGAATTTGTCCGGAGGTTGGCGAAAGGAAGTATTAAAAAGATAGGTACGGTTATTTTCTTGGTGCTTTTTATCATTGGGGTTTATAAAAACACCTACTCCGGCACAGCTTATCTCAGTAAAAATTATCAAGGCATTTCCCCAGCTATTCAGTTCTTGCGATCGCAACCAGAAACAGTAGTCGCGATGTCCAACCAATATGTTGCTCAAGTTCTCCAAGCACCCCTACTTGAAAAAGTATTTTTCCTGACGAAAGAACCTCAGGATTTACAAACTTTGGGCGAGGCGTTACTTGAGCAGAAAAAAGAGAAGTTTATTTATGTCTGCTATTACACTCGTTCCTGCCAAATCTCTGAGAAAAAGCCTGAAGAGGTAAAGCTGCCTTTAAAAAACCAGCAGTTTACGATGGAATTCTTACCTTTAGGAAAATATGGGAATTATCCTATATTCCAGGCATCGATTGGGCAGCGATCGCCCGCAGCGCCAGCCTCATCCTCTTCTGCGGTTCCTGCCTTCAGCAATCGAAGATAAATTGTTAAGCTGTTTGCCCGTAGCGCCAGCCTCATCCTCTTCTGCGGTTCCTGCTTCATCCCTGTAGAGGGAGGAAGCTAGAAACTATCGAGTGCGTTAGAGGTTGGAATTCTCGCGATCGCACGCAATTTTGAGGAAAGTAGGCGATCGCTTTCCCAAGTTTGAGGCTGGCTGAATACCTTTATCGTATCGATCAGCACTTTGCCTCAGGCTGAACGTGAGGGGTTATCAGGAAACCCAGCACCACTTGCACAGCACAAGCTAAAGCTACCAAACTAACGACTGTAATCGGTGACAAAGCCGCACCCGCGATCGCAATCACTAGAATAAAAGCCGCAGAACCCAAACGATAGGCGGCTAAAATCTTACGATGTCGCTTTGTCCCTAAAGTACAGGTAATCAGGTGAATCACCGCCAAGGCTATCAAACACATCGTCACAGCGCCGCAGATCAGCCATCGTTCGTTACTGGGTAACGCTCCTGCCGTTTTGCTGGACACGACAATATGCTCCACACCTACACCAGCAGCAGCAATGCCAATGGCGAGGGGTAAATGGGAATAGAGCCAGATTAAACCAAAGTTCAGGTTGCCAGTTCCCATCCTCCGCAGGGGTGAGCCATCCACGCTGTCAAAGTAGATCCACCACAGGCTAAAAGCAACTATCATCCCTAGCACAGCCACAGTGGCAGATGCAATACCCCATTGCAGCTGAGAAACGCCTTTGACTACGCCAATCACCGCCTCACCCAACACGATAATCGTAAATAAGCCTAAACGTTCTGGGATGTGTGAAAAGCTCGGCGGCACCTTGGCAGCCAACTGTCTGGCGGTGAGAGGTGTGCCAAAGTCAATCAGAAATCCCAATCCCCAAAGCCAAAACCGCCAAGGAATTGGGACAAAAATTGAGATTAGCCAGATGGCGGCGGCGATGCTAAAGCCTATCACGTACCAAGTTGTCAACTTCCGCGCTGCCACGACAAAGTATCCAGCACTTAGATACTGGAAAATTAAAATACATCGAACAGTTACGTAGGAAAGGGCAAAGCCGTCGGAAGTTTTTCCTAAGCCGTAATGCACGTTTACTGCCAGCACTGCGATCGCAATCATTTGCAGTAATGTCAGCAGTCGGTGTCCTAAGTCGTCAGTATCGAACCGACTTGCGTAAAAAGTCGCCCCAACCCAAGACCACCAAATCGGCACAAACAGCAGCATATAACCCAAAAAACCCAGCAGCGAGACGTGTTCGTTGAGATTATGCGCCACTTCCGCGATCGCTGCCACAAATACCAAGTCATAAAAGAGTTCTAACCAAGTCGCGCGGCGTTCTTTTTCGTTCTCTTCAGGCGTCCGCAGGCGGGGAGGTTGCCACAAAGTTTTAATCATCTTGCACTCTCTAATTTCCGAGAGGATTATGCAGATAATATCCCATAGAAAATCGAATCTTTCTGTAGCGATCGCATTCAGCCGCCAATTGGTCTAAATCTGACTTGGCAAGGCTACCCATAGGCAAGTGAAGCATCGCATTCAACCAGCCGGGAATCCCGATGGTACAGATAAATCTTTTGCGTAAACAGATATTTTGCGCCCATGATAGTCGGGTCAAAAAGTCGCGCGATCGCCACCGGATACTACTACTCTTAAGGGAGTAAAACCCGCTCCAGTTCTAGGTCTCAGGTCTTTTGTTAGGCGTTTAAAATAGAAGTAAGGGACAAAATAAACATTCTTCTAAATGAAACTACAATCATCGGTTTTAGTCCATCTAGGATTCGGAAAATACGTGCGCTCCGACCAGGTGACAGCAATTATCCCCATCGAGGAAGAGCGCGGACCGGGGCGGCGAACCTTCGTTCATCTACAGGGGGAAGCTGACCCGATTGTTGCCTCGCGGGCTGAAGACACTATCATTCGTGACTTGGTGCAAGAACCGCGTGAAGTCACCCAAGCGCGTCAACAGCAAGAAATTCTCCAAGATTTATTGGTGGATTTGAGCAACGTTAACTCAACGGTGCGTCGGATTAGCCGTGATGAAGGCGGTCTGGATCTGGAACTGTTGGAACGACGCATCCGCCAAGTTTTAGAGAATTAAGGCGGTCAGGGGCGGACGCATCCGCCAAGTTTTAGAGAATTAAGGCGGTCAGGGGCGATCGCGATCGCCCCTGACTTCAGCTCCAAATTGATCAATACGCAGAATCTGACAGTATGCACGCGATCGCAAACAACATTTCATCTCCAGAAGCGCCATCCACCCGTTTGTGGATGCCGGAGCGAGTTTTATTCACACCCGCTGCTTTAGAAGAACCTTACGGTCAGCAGATACTTTCTCGCGTCCAGTCGCTTAATTTACCCATCGAAGAGTTGGCGCGAAACCGCCTGACTGGTTTACGTGGCGAGAGCGATCGCGATACCTATAACACTGCTAAGCGTACCCTCGCCGTCGTCACCGCACCGCCTAGTTCCTTCAAACTCAGCCCCATCCCTCCATCGGCTGACTGGCAATTTCACATCGCGGAAGGCTGTCCAGCACACTGTCAATACTGTTATTTAGCTGGTAGTTTATCAGGGCCACCAGTAATTCGCGTCTTTGCGAACTTGCCGCAAATATTGGAGAATCTAGCAGCTTACGAAGGAAGCGACGCCACAAGTTTTGAGGTTAGCTGCTACACCGATCCCTTGGGCATTGAACATTTAACTGGCAGCCTTGCAGAATGTATCCGCTATTTTGGCACGCGGACGAACGGACATCTGCGTTGGGTTTCCAAGTTCGATGCGGTGGATGAATTACTGGACTTACCACACAATGGTCACACCCGTTGTCGAATCAGTGTGAATGCCGATCCGGTGTCTCGTCGGTTTGAAGGCGGTACAGCCTCGGTCGCTTCCCGGCTGCAAGCTTTGCGGCGGTTGGCTTTACCTCAATCTTCTGGTGGTGGCGGGTATCCAGTGGGTTTAGTGATTGCGCCGATTATGCCGATAGAGGATTGGGAGACACACTACACTCGTTTGCTTGACTCGATTAGCGAAGCACTCGATTTTGATTGTGACCTGACTTTCGAGTTGATTTCCCACCGCTTCACCCCTGGCTCAAAAGAGGTTTTGCAAACTTGGTATCCCCAATCAAAGCTGGACATGGATGAAGAAACACGCACTGTTAAGCGTAACAAGTTTGGCGGCACCAAGTATGTTTATGACACTGACACGATGAAGACGCTACGGCGCTTTTTTGAGGGTGAGATTACTAAGCGCTTTCCCCAAGGTCGCATTCTCTACTGGACTTGAGATTTCTAGCTAAATCTAATCTTATGAGCTGACCAAATTACAGGTCAGCTTTTTTATATTTGAGCGAGTTTGCAATGTGGGAAAAGGCGATTACGCTGGAGACCTTATCCAGCTAATTCCTATTTTTCGGCGTCTACACACTTCGGTTTAGCCAATACTGAGCGATCGCGCTAAATCACTTAATATCTGGGACAAAGGAAAAGAAGCGATCACTTAGTGTTGGGTTGCTATTAACTACTGGCTCCTGTGTCCTTCTGTTTCTGCATTTCAAAATTTTCCATCAGAAACATAGCTATAGTTGCGCCTGTGCCTGCTACTAATCGCGCATAATCTGGAGTGATACCAGATTTGTGAACTTGACCATGTCCAGTACCATAAATATTTCTTAGTTCATTGACACCAATCACAACCTGTCCGATACTATTTAGAATTTTTATGATAATTTCGGCTCCTTTCATATTTAAATCGACTTCACTGGGATTAAGATTTAAAACTTTTTGTGTACGTTTTAGCAATTTGGGCATATCGTCTTTTCCTGGTTTTTCTCCAAAACCTTCAAGAATCGTTTTGAGAACACTTTCTAGAAGTTCTTTTGTTGAACCTACTGCAAGTTCCGGATCTGACTCTACAGCACGACGAATCCTAACTATGTGTTGGTTCAGTTCAAAAGAGTTTGCTATTGCTATCTCCTCTGTAGTGTCAAGGAGGGGTTGTGTGTGTCCATAAAGTTCTTCAAAGTCTTGAGGATGGTTTTCTTTTAGCCATTCTTGCAGCCCAATGAAGTCGATAATAATTTGTAAATTGCCAGGGTCACGAGCTAATAATTTTTCAATAACATCAAAGATGCAATCCCCGTAGTCCTGATCGCCAAAACTAAGACTTCGCAATAGTCTCTGGTGCTTATAAATAATATCCTTACCATTTGTAAGATAAGCTAGTTCAGTCCAGTCCGATTCTAGGAACTTGGATTCTATACAACGCTTGATTGATAGAACAATTCTGTCTTTCTGCTTTGTTGATTTACTCATATATCTTTCTGTTTACCCAACAAGTATAGGCTGATGATCGCACTTTTTAAGTGTGTTTAGTATTTCCTATTGTATTAATGATATACCCCGATCGCTCTACCTTCCCATCCCCTTGACACTTTTGTATTATTTTTGTAGTATAAATATTGCCGCACAAGTGGCAAACGTCTTTTCATGGCTCTGGTAAGGCAGAGTATTTGTCCTATGATTCCCCGAACGCGCATCCGTAATATTGGAATTTCTGCTCACATCGACTCTGGTAAAACCACCCTCAGCGAGCGGATTCTGTACTACACGGGCAAAATTTACAAGATTGGCGAAGTTCGGGGAGGTAGCGATCGCGCTACGTTGGACTACATGGAGTTAGAGCAACAAAAAGGCATTACCATCACTTCAGCAGCGACAACTTGCGTATGGAATGATACGCAGATTAACCTGATCGATACTCCTGGACACGTAGACTTCACGATAGAAGTTGAACGTGCATTGCGGGTTCTCGATGGTGCGATTATGGTGCTGTGCGCGGTTGCTGGTGTGCAATCGCAATCTATCACTGTAGATAGGCAGATGAAGCGCTACCGAGTGCCGCGTATTGCCTTCATTAATAAGATGGATCGGACAGGTGCAAATCCATTCCGAGTCGTGCGATCGCTGCGAGAAAAACTCGGTTTGAACCCGGTACTGCTTCAATATCCTATCGGCAGCGAGGATAAGTTTGAAGGCCTCATTGATTTGATTGAAATGACGGCAAACTATTTTGCTGGAGAAAAAGGCGAAATTCGCGTGATTCAGTCAATTCCCGAACACTTACGGGATAAGGCAAAAGAAGCACGAGAAAAGATGCTCGATCAACTCTCTATGTTCTCCGAACCGATGATGGAGAGGCTACTTGAGAGCAAAGAAATTCCCAAAGAAATGATTTGGGAAACTCTTCGTCGGGCAACTTTAAGCTTGCAATTAACTCCAGTTCTGATGGGTTCCGCCTTCAAAAATAAGGGGGTTCAGAACCTATTAGATGCTGTTGCTCTTTACTTGCCGTCACCTGTCGATAGAGAAGTGGTGAAAGCGATCGCGATTTCGACCAATGAGCCGATTCCTGTCTATCCAGACACGGAAGCCGCACTGGTTGCCTTGGCTTTCAAAATCGCCAAAGATGAGTACGGACAACTGACTTATACCCGCATCTATTCCGGGACGCTGCGCGAGGGACAACGCATCTACAACACTCGCACTAACCAACGAGTGCTAGTGAGCCAAATTGTGCGGATGCACGCGAACAAACGCGAGGAGGTCGAAACCGCCGCCGCTGGGGACATTGTAGCTCTGCTGGGTGTAGACTGCGCTTCTGGCGATACGTTCTGCTCGGACGGAACTAACCTCTCTTTGGAGGGGATATTTGTGCCAGAACCCGTAATGACGCTAGCGATCGCGCCCAAGAAACGGGAAGATGCCGATCAAATGTCAAAAGCACTCAATCGCTTTACACGGGAAGATCCTACCTTCCGCGTCAGCATCGATCCGGAGTCCAAGGAAACCCTGATTTCCGGGATGGGTGAACTGCATCTAGAAATCTACATCGAACGCATGAAGCGGGAATACAACGCCGAAGTTAACGTCGGTGCGCCCGCCGTAGCTTACCGCGAAACCGTTACCCAGTCGGCAACCTTCGACTATAGGCTCAAGAAGCAAGGCGGCGGTCCCGGTCAATATGCTCATGTTATCGGTCGGATTGAACCCTGCGAAGAACTGTTTGCGTTCGAGAATCGGGTGGTTGGTGGTGCAATTCCTAAAGAATTCATCCCGGCTTGCGAGAAAGGTTTCCGCGAAGCGATCGCAAGCGGACATCTCATCGGTTATCCGATTGTTGATGTCAAAGCGATCTTAGAAGCGGGTTCTTACCACGCGATTGACTCTTCGGAAATGGCGTTCCGAACTGCGGCGAGTCTTGCACTCAAGCAAGCTTTTGCCAAAGCAGCGCCAGTGATCCTCGAACCGATTATGCTCGTGGAAGTGGAGACACCTAACGAGTTTGTCGGGCGAGTGCAGGGCGATCTCTCGTCTCGTCGCGGCGTCCTGCTGGGTTCTGAGACGATGGAAAATTACGCTGTCATCCGTGCCGAAGTGCCGTTCGTGGAAATGTTCGGTTATTCTGCACAGTTGCGATCGCTTTCTTCCGGTCAAGCGAACTTCTCGATGGAGTTTGCCTCCAACAAGCCGGTACCTGCCAACCTGCAACAGCAGCTGATGGAAAACGCCGCCCATCTGCGCGGCTAAAGCCTTCATCTGAAAATATGGCTAAGGAGTGTTCGCGTAGCGGCACTCTCTTCGCGGACTGAGGACTGAAAATCTAGTTCTCAGTCTTTTCTTTGCACTAATAAAATGGAGTAACACACTCAAGGAGCGCCTGATGAGCCAAACCACTACGGATCGAGTCCGTTGGACAGTTGCCGATCTGGAGTTGTTGCCAGATAACGGGAATCGCTATGAGATTGTGGATGGAGAATTATTTGTGACACGCGCACCACACTGGGGCCATCAAAGAGTATGTAGCAATATTTGTACAGAGTTGAATTTTTGGTCGCGACAGACTGGTTTAGGAGAATCTGCAAGTGGTGCTGGCATCATTTTTACGGATGCTGATAACGTGATTCCTGACGTAGTTTGGGCAAGCAAGGAACGATTAGCTGCTGTGTTAGATGATGCAGGGCATTTAACCGCAGCACCAGAGTTGGTGGTTGAGGTGCTATCTCCAGGCGAGGAGAATGAACGCAGAGATAGACAGGTGAAACTAAAACTCTACGCATCGCAGGGAGCCAGAGAATACTGGATAGTTGATTGGCGTTTGCAGCAAATTCAGATTTATCGACGGGAGGGGGCAACACTGGTGCTAACAGCAACATTGTTTGCCAGCGATGACCTGACTTCGCCCTTGCTTCCCGGGTTTACTTGTCCTGTGGCGCGGTTGTTTAGTTAGAAGTTAGCGGAAATTAGCGATCGCAATTTGCCTTGAATTGCGAACCCAAGATGAATCGAATAGCACAACGAAAAATTGCTAGATGTTATTGTTGCAGAGACAGCCATCGTTAGTGATCGTCGTACTTAAAAATCTTTCTAAAACCCACCACAATTGCCAATTTCAAAAGATGCTTCACTGCTACGGTTACTGCTGCCAGCAGAAGGCAAATTGTGATGATTCCTATTTGCCTTTTTGCTTTTATCTTTAATATCAGGCAAACTTAGTTTAAATAACTTCATAGAAATGCTTATTTTTTAAAACACTATTGACAAATTAATTGATATATGTAGAAAATGCCTGCGGGCGTCTGTCGCCAGTGCTTGACGGGAAGCGAATCAGGATTAGGGGAAATCTCAAAGTGAACATTCTGCTAGTGGAAGATGATGAGCGTTTGGCACAAGCTCTCACCAAAACCCTCAGCGATCGCAATTATATAATTGACCGGGCAGCCGATGGGCAAGCAGGCTGGCAATTTGCACGGGCTGGTACTTATGACTTAATTTTGCTAGATGTGATGCTGCCTACACTTGATGGCATCAGTCTTTGTCAGCGGCTACGTTCTTTGGGGCAGTTGATGCCGATTCTCTTATACGCTGCCCATGAAATTGATGGCGATAAAGTCATGGCGCTGGATGCTGGTGCGGATGATTATGTCCTCAAACCCTTTGATTTAGAAGAAGTAGCGGCTCGTGTCCGCACTCTCCTGTGTCATTGCTGTTTATTAAAGCCGCCAATTCTGAAGAATGGCAGCCTAGGTCTTGACCCGCCTACCTTAGAGGGACGCTATGAAGGGAAAAACTTGCATCTTACCCCCAAACAGTATGCGCTACTAGAACTGTTTGTGCGCTGTCCGAATCAAGTCTTTAGCCGCAGCGAGCTTCTGGAACACCTGTGGTCGTTTGAGCAACCACCCGCTGAAGAAACCGTCCGATCTCACATTAAAGGGTTGCGGCAAAAACTGAGAGCCGCGGGCGCTCCCACCGATCTGATTGAGACGGTTTATGGGCTAGGATATCGCCTCAAGCCAGCTCAATCTCATCCTCCAACACAAGCGGTATCCTCCGCCCTACACCAGCCGCCGACGCTTGCTCAAACGCAGGCAGCAGTGATGAAAGTTTGGGAGCGCTTGCAAGGAGAGATTATCTCTCGGATAGATGTTGTTGAGGAGGCAACGACTGCCTTATTGAGAGACGAATTGGGGTTGGAGGAGCGCCACCGAGCAGTTTGGGCAGCTCACAAGCTAGCGGGTTCTTTAGGGATGTTTGGCTTTCCGTGGGGTTCTCAACTAGCTCGTCAGATTGAACATAGCTTTCAACCAGAGACGCCATTGGATCGGGACATAGCGCAACACTTGTGCGAATTAGTTGCGGATCTCCGATGCGAACTGCGGCAGCCTCCAGCAATCGGGCGCAAAATTCGCTCGGTGTCGGTGGATGTAGAAATGCAAGATAGATTGTCTCAGATTAAATCTGGTTGATTGAGCCTAACGGAGTTCTTGGCTCATTCCAATCCGGCTTGCTAATCCAGATTAAAATCTCCGATAGGTCAAAATAATTTTCAGATGCGTTGCGTCCGTTGTTTCCTGAAATTCTTGCTGGCTTTTTTACCGCTCACCTTACCTGTTAAAGCTCAACAAATGGAAGTAACTGATAGCGATCGCCTGATTATCCGTTCTGTGATTTCTAACCAACTGGAAGCGTTTCAAAAAGACGATGCTGAAGGAGCTTTCTCCTTTGCTAGCGCAGAAATTCAAGCTCAATTCGGGACGCCAGACAACTTTTTAAGGATGGTGAAGGCTGCTTATCAACCAGTTCATCGTCCTCGTTCCGTGATGTTTGAGAACATGACCACAATTGAAGGATTCCCAGCTCAGCAAGTGCTTCTACTCGATCGAGAGGGAAATTTGATCAGGGCACTTTATCTGATGAAAAAGCAATCTCAGGGTAAATGGAAAATTACTGGGTGTTATTTAGTGCCAGTAAAAGGGGAAACGGTTTGAATAGAAAATTGGTAAGAAGAGTTTTGAGTTTTGATGTGAGAAGATAGTGTTTAAGATGAAATCAAAAAAAGATAAATTTATACTTATAAATCTATGAGTTCGTCTATTTCCTCCCAAACACCTCGCCCCCCACTGCTACCGACACAAGCTTTGGCGGTAAAATCATTTCACTGGATCAACATTATTAGCTTGCTTTTAATGATTACCAGCGGACTACAGATTTACAATGCTAATCCGGTTTTTGGCGGACGCGGTGGTTGGCATTTTCCACCCTTGTTTTTGCTAGGCGGCTGGCTTGCTGGAGGTAGACACTGGCATTTTGCTGCCATGTGGCTATTTGCTCTAAATTTAGTTTGGTACGGGATTTATATTTTGATAACTCGGCGCTGGAAGCATCGATTTGTAGGTGAGAAGGATGTGAAGGCACTGCAATTGAGCCACAACCCCAAGCGCATTGCTTATGCTTGGCATCGAATTGCTTACACCGCGATTATTCCGATTTTACTGCTCGCTTTGCTAAGCGGACTGGGAATGTATAAACCAGCTCAATTTCACTGGATTGTTGATTTATTTGGCGATTGGCAAGCATTGCGAATTGTTCACTTTATGAGTGTGCCAACTGTCATACTATTTGCAATGGTTCACTCTTGGCTAGCTCTTAAAGTAGGAGGTTCTCGTTTAATTGATTCTATGTTCCGGTAGCGGTATTTTATAATGAGCTGTAGGTTGGATTACAACAATCCTAAAGCTCATTATCAATCTAGTTTCCTTCTTTAAAATGAGTTCACTGGGTTTCTTACAGGAACTCTTAAAGGAGGAGGTTGCTATTTAAGTTATTGAATATTTTAGTAGAGATATTTTATGAACTTGATTCAAGTTCCCCGTCGCAGATTTCTGCAATTCTCAGGACTTTCTAGTATTAGCTTACTTCTGGGGGGTTGTGCGTTCAGCGTGTTTGAGGGGATTGCAGGTAAAGCTTTTGAACCCCTCAACCAAAGTGTTGAAGAGTTACTGCTAAATCCGCAAAAACCTGTACCTGAATTTTCTGCTAGCCAGATTGAGCCAGATGCTTTAATTATTAATACATTTGACTTTACGCCACAAATAGACCCTGTTGCGTTTCGCCTAAATGTAAATGGCGAGGTTAATAATCCTTTGAGTCTTAGTATGGCGGATCTTCAGCAAATGCCTTTATCCTCAATGACAATTCGCCATGTCTGCGTCGAAGGTTGGGCGGCAATTGTGCAGTGGGGGGGAATCCAACTGCGGGAAATTGTATCTCTGGCGCAACCAAAAGCGAATGTCCGCTATGCTTACTTTAAGTCGGCGGATGGTTATTACGAAAGTTGGGATATTGCTTCTGCGTTGCATCCCCAAACTCTCATGGCGTATCAAAAAAATGGTCAACCTTTATCGGTTGAGAATGGTGCCCCTCTACGTCTAGCTTCCCCGATTAAACTCGGATACAAGCAAAGCAAATGGGTGACAAGCATTACGCTAGTTAGCGATTTGTTACCTTATAAAGGCTATTGGGAAGATAAAGGTTATGAATGGTTCGCAGGACTATAGTTGCAGCCTGCGGTTTCACACTTCAATTTTTATCTTAAACTTCTATACGAATGGCAGATGCAAGCTCTGGCAGTTATTTCAAAGCCATAAAGTAGCTTTGTCCAGCAAGATTGAGAATTTCCGAAGTTTAATACTTCAATCAAAAAATATCAATCTTGAGCCAAGCGATCGCGTTCTTTGATCTCATTGCATTGAAAGTGTAGGGGAGTCTCTAATACTCCCCTACTGACGAGGCGTATACTACTTACCTGTCGTCTATTACAACGCAATTTTCACTTCCTTGAAAATTAATCAGTTGCCCAAGACTTGCCCAAGAGCTGCGATCGCAGATTGAGCATTGTGAATCTGCCGAACGAAGTGGCAGATGTAGCGCTACTTAAGCGGCGCGGCGAGTGAGTAAGTTCCACAGGAAGACTGCAACAATTGCGCCTAAAACAGCGACAATGATTCCAGGAATGCTCAAGCTAGAAGCTGCTAATTGTAGAGTCCCCGTTTGCAGGAAAGTACCGATACTACCGCCTACGAAAGCTCCAATGATTCCTAGTACGATGGTTCCTAGAATACCACCGCCTTGATGACCCGGATAAATAGCTTTAGCAATTGCACCAGCAATCAGACCTAAAACGATCCAAGCAATAATGTTCATGGTTCTGATTCCTTAATAGTCTCTTCTTTACATTTACAGATTAACAGTTCAAATAGAGCAATCCTATCTGCCACACGATATAAGTGTCTTTACCCCAAAAGATAGGCAAACGGTATTCTTTTCACGTTCAGGTTCCTACAGCGCTAATTCCTCTATATGATTGCACCGAACTTTCCAGTCAATTAATAATATTTAACATTGGGGTAAAAGAAGATAAACGCTTAGGTTCAAGCTCTAGAATTGCCTTTATCCTACAAAAAAATTAAATAAAGCATCCTTCGGACTGATGTTAGATTGCCGAGCAGTATGATAATCTCCGGACGAATAAATCGGGGGAATAAGCAGTGAGAGCGCTGATCCGGCTGGGAATTGCACTGTTACTTATGCTATTTGGGTTAGTTAGTTACTGCACTACGACAGTCGAGAACCCGGTAACTGGGGAAAAGCAGCGGGTGCAACTTTCGCCAAAGGAGGAAGTCGTCCTAGGACTGCAAGCGCGATCGCAAATGGCGGCGAAATTTGGCGGTCTGTACCCAGATCCGGCGCTACAAAACTATATTGACAAAGTAGGAAATGAGGTAGTGCAGGAGTCAAAGGCGAAGACTTCCGGCTATCCCTTTGAATTTCATCTGCTGCGCGACCCTCAAACGATTAATGCCTTCGCGTTGCCGGGAGGACAAATTTTTATTACTGCGGGTTTGCTGCGTCGTCTTTCTTCTGAAGCACAACTGGCGTCTGTGTTGGGGCACGAGGTCGGGCACGTTGTGGGACGACACGGGGCGGAACGCTTGGCAAAGCAGCAACTTGGTACAGCACTGGTAACAGCGGTTGGAGTTGCGGCGAGTGACGACCAAGGTGGCGGTCGGCAGGCACAAGTGATTGCCCAAGCAGTGAACCAGATTGTCAATCTGCGCTACGGACGGGAGGACGAACTAGAAAGCGATCGCCTTGGCGTTCAGTTTATGGCGCAAGCTGGATACAACCCTAAAGCTAGTGTTGAAGTGATGCAGATTCTGGCGAGTGCCAGGAGTGGCGGTCAATCTCCGGAGTTTTTCAGCACCCACCCCAACCCTGAGAACCGAATTCAAAAACTACAAGCTTTGATCTCTCAAACCTATCCCAACGGCGTTCCACCACAATTGGAGATTGGACGCGAGGAATTTGCTCAGTCTGTGCGATCGCGTTTGCCACCCGCAACTCAGTAGCGACCGGGAAACTCACCCTTACAGCCCTCAGCCCTTCAAGACAGCACATTCCGAGTGTAGCCCCACTTCCCGCCGCTGAAAGACAATTCCCCATTCTCACCGGAACGCCACGATCCACCAATATTAACCAGCGCCAATCCTTGGGAAAAGGATTGCGCGTTGTCAAATTCTGTAGGAATGACCAGCTTTCCTATCTTGTTAATATAGCCCCACTTGCCAGCAATTTTGACTGCTGCTAGCCCTTCTACAAAAGACTCAGCATCCTCAAATTGCGGCAAAATTACCACCTTCCCAGTTTTATCGATATACTGCCATTTCCCAGCAAGTTTTACCGCTGCTAATTTTTCTGAAAAAGATTTAGCGTCCTCAAATTGTGGCAATATTACCAGCTTTCCCGTCGTGTCAATATAACCATATTTTCCACCAACACCAATGCGTGCCATTCCTTCCGAAAAGGCATAAGCGCTATCAAATTGCGGAGGAATTGTGAGGGTGTTTGGATTAAAAATAGTTTGGAAGCGAAGCAGAAAGTTGTTGATCCAACCCTGAGGAGCATCTAGCGCCTTAGTGTTCCTCCGATCGATGTAGCCCCACTTGTTCTCTATCTTGACTGCTGCCAACCCTTCTGAAAAAGACTTAGCTTCATCAAATTGCAGCGGAATGACGAGTTTCCCCGTATTATCGAGATAACCATATTTGCTACCAATTTTTATCGCTGCCATCCCTTCTCTAAAATACTCAGCGCTATCAAATTGGAATCGGCTAATCAATTTTCCAGTAGTATCAATAAAGCTCCACTTGTAGCCCATTTTGACCCGCGCCAGCCCGCTATGAAAAGAATCCACCCAGTCAAATTGGGGCTGGCTGACACTTTTCCCGGTCGTGTCGATATAGCTATATTTGCCACCAATTCTGCGATTGGTAAAGCCAAGCTGTTTTAATTGTGAGGGATTAAAGGGTGCAGGCTGGGAGTAGGGGCCAGAACGCAAGGCTTTCGCTAAGGCATCGTTGTCTTCTCGCAGACCTTCGTAGAAGAAGAAAACTTCGCCTTGGATGCCACGAAAGCGATTGTAAGCGATCGCTTGCAACAAGTATTCGGCGCTGATGCGATATCCACCGACTTTGAGTAAAATACCGGGTATCAGGGTTGGTAGTTGTGCGGCGGTAAATTGCTGGGCGACAAGACTATCAACCAGTTGTTTGTAACTAGAGAAATCGCGGCGATACAACTGTGGATGCATCATATCAACTAACCCGCGATCGCTCCAAGCTTTGGGATCTTGCAAGTATTCCTGAAGTGCCCAACCGTGGGGACTCGGTGCCAGTGAAATCAGCAAGTCTGGCTTAATATTAATGACTTCTTGGTAGAGGCGAGTTAAAAAATCCGTGAGAATATCCGCACGCCACTGAAGCCATTGCGGATCTTTTGGGTTTTGTGGAGGATTTTGGAAGAACTGCTGAAAGTAGCGATCGCTTGTTCGTCGATCGTAGCCCCCTTCGCTTGGAAGTGCAGGCAGGCGATCGTCCCCTTGAATGCCGCTAATATCGTAATTTTTGACAACTTCTAGCACTAAATTGAGTAAGAATTCCTGCACTTCAGAATCAAGGGCATTCATCCACTCGAAACTATTCTTTTTAACTAAATTCCCGCTGTTATCGCGGGCACCCCAATCAGGTTTTTTCGCAAGAATATGCCCGCCATTTTGATTGTAAGAAGCGGCGAATCCGTATTCAAACCAGGGAATCACCTCAAGTCCAACTCGACGCGCCTCAGTTACCATTTCAGCTAAGGGATCGCGATCGCGATATCGCGGATCAATTTCGACTCCAAAATTGTCCTGCATCACTTTACTGGGATATAGCGTAAAGGCGCTATTCCAAATAACAGGAAAGACTACATTGAACCCAGTTTGAGCGAGGAAATCCATCGCCGCAGCAATGTTTTGCCGAGAATTCAGAACTTTGCTATCTGTTGTGGTAATCCAGACACCGCGAGTTTCCATTACTGCCTCTTTGGCGCGTATTGTCTAATTAGTGCCACTCCTTCAGAAAAAGCATCCGCTTCATCAAATTGTGGCGAGATTACGAGTTTACCCGTTTTATCGATATAACCCCACTTATCAGCAATTTTGACTCGTGCTAATCCTTCCGAAAAAGCTTCAGCTTCATCAAATTGCGGTTGAATCACCACAAATTCCATCCCTGGAATATACTGCAACGGCACACCAGAAATGCTTAAAGCGCGACAGATTAAAGCTGCAATCTCGCCTCTTGTGGCATTCTGATTGGGGTTAAAGCGTCGGACATTAGGATAATTTACGATAAGATATCTTTCGGTTGCAGACGCGATCGCGCCAATTGCATAATTGGGAATCTGCGCCGCATCCTCAAAATACTTTTTTAATATTTCGCTAGGATTTGTGGGAGCGCCATACTTCAACCCCGACACCAAAGCCACTAAAGCTTGCACTCGCGGAATCGGCTGGCTGGGCTTAAATGTGCGATCTGGATAGCCAGACAAAAAACCAGCCCGATAAACAATTTGAATCGCCTGATAAGCCCAATGACTTGAAGGTACATCCACAAAGTTAATCGCATTCCGAATCGGGACAGTATTGGGAAACGCTTTTCGCACCAGCGCCGCAAACTCTGCCCGCGTCACCTGTGCATTCGGACGAAAACTGCCATCTGGGTAGCCGCTAATTAGATTTCGTTCATGTAGTTGTTTGATACACTCTTGCGCCCAATGGTTTTGAATATCAGAAAAGATAAGCTCGTTCAACTTGACTAACTCCTGAATTCTAATTTACCTATTAATACAATTCTCATATTTAAAGACAAAATATTTGCTCCACCCTATATTCTTTGGCAAAAGGTAGAATCTTATCCTAGCCCCCCTTAAAAAGGGGGGTTGGGGGATTTCTAATAATCAAGCATCAATAATGATCGTCTTGATTAACAATTTTAATCTTGCTAGCGGCTTTAGTCGCTTTATTCCGCGCCTCTTGGACATTACTTGCTTTCGCCAAAGCGACTCCCATTCTGCGGTTAGGGCGAGAATTTGGCTTTCCAAATAACCGGATATCTACATTCGGTTCAGATAAAGCCTCTTGCACCTCCATAAAAGCGATTGAATTTGAATGCTTACTTGCCAGAATTACTGCACTTGCTGAATCCCCTAATAGTTCTATTTTAGGGATTGGTAAGCCTAAAACCGCTCTTAGATGCAATTCAAATTCATTCAAGTTTTGAGAAATTAATGTCACCATTCCCGTATCATGAGGTCTGGGAGAAAGTTCGGAAAAAATTACAGAATCCTTGGTAATAAAGAACTCCACCCCGAAGATTCCAGCGCCTCCCAAAGCATCAGTAACTTTTTGCGCGATCGCCTGCGCTTCCAAAAGCAAGTTTTCTGGCATTGCTGCGGGTTGCCAAGATTCTTGATAATCCCCCCTTTCTTGACGATGACCGATAGGAGGACAGAAAATGGTCGGAGCATCCCACTGCTTAATCGTTAGCAATGTTATTTCTAATTCAAAGGGAATGAACTCCTCGACAATAATTTTTTGAGTATCTCCTCTAGAACCTTCAATCGCATACTTCCATGCCGCTTCAACCTCATCAATTGACTTAACAACTGATTGACCTTTTCCAGAGGAGGACATCACAGGTTTTACTACATTGGGAAATCCAATTTTATCGCAAGCATCAATAAATTCCCCCAGCTTTGTTGCATAAGCATATTTTGCGGTTCTAATACCTAACTGCTGATGGGCGAGTTCCCTAATTCGGTCTCGATTCATCGTGTAATGGGTAGCAGTAGCAGTCGGAATGACTGTAAACCCTCTTTTTTCAAATTCAATCAGTTTCTCCGTCCTAATTGCTTCAATTTCCGGAATAATTAAATTTGGCTGATGTTTTTGCACGACGGCTTCTAGGTCATCAGCACTGAGCATAGAAATTACTTCAAATTCATCAGCTACTTGCATTGCTGGAGCATTATGATAGCGATCCACTGCAATGATATGGTTGCCTAGACGTTGAGCAGCGATGACAAATTCTTTGCCGAGTTCTCCTGAACCAAGCAGCATGATTTTTTGAGGAAGCTTCAGAGAGTGTCCCATTGATTTTTTGACTTTGAGCTACCAGATTTCGCCAATTCATTGTAAAACTAAGCAGCGCTATTTAGATCGCGATCGCCTAGAATTTACACATTATCCTTTCCTAAGTGGCGGAGGGCGGCTTTATCCCAATTTTAGGGATAAATTAGGTCTCTGGCTATCAAACCTACCTCTACAAAAATCAAACTGTACATCCATAGAAATATAAATATCGCAATCCTAATTCATTCATAAAATCGGAGAGATCTCTTCTTACTCGTCCTCAGTGCTTTATAGCGAAGAGAGTGTAGCGTTAATAAATTCAATTAGGATCGGGATCGTTTTTTGCGGGAGAATCTAGCCACGTCCACAACTGCGGAGAGGTGAAATCAGGCACTGCAAAAATTGCTCCGCAGTCGCAGAGAACTTTGGGGTCGTAGGTTGAGGCAATGCCAATTGTCACAATGCCTGCGCCTACCGATGAACGAATGCCGGAGGGAGAGTCCTCAAAAGCGATCGCTTGTTTCGCTTTAATACCAAAATAATCTAACGCCAGTTGATAGGGAGCCGGATCGGGTTTGCCCGCGATCGCTTCTTCTGCTAAAACAACGGTGGCGAAGGCATCTGCCAAACCCAAAGCTTCTAGCATGAAGTAGACATTTTTACGCGGTGCATTTGTGACAACTGCTCGTTGCAACTTTAATTCTTCTGTCCATGCCAAAATTTTAGAAAGTCCAGCCAGGGGTTTAAGTTCTGGTGATAATTCTCGGAAATAAGCTTCTTTCGCTTCAGCGAGTTGTTCGCCTTCTGATAAGGATAACTGAGGGAGAATATCTTGGATAATAACTGGATTAAGGCGTCCGCTAATCCGGTTTTGGTAAAAATTTTCGTCAATATCAATATCGTATTGTTTTAAAATATCCTGCCAAGATTTGTAATGGATTCGGTCAGTATTTACCAGAGTCCCATCCAAGTCAAATAAAATTGCAGCCAACATAGTTTCAGGGGCGAGACGATTGAATCAGTGCCATAGCTATCCTAGGGTGGGAAGCAAAGCCAAGCAAACATTCTGTCATCTTACCTGTACCTTTTGCCGTATTGAAGAAAACACTCCCAAGCGGACAATAGTAAGTATGCAGTCGCTCGACTGTTATACCCTCAATTGACAAAGCGGGATAAAAAGAGCGATCGCTTTCTATCTCTGCTGTGTCGTAACTTCTGTAGTGATGTCCTCAAACTTTTTGTTATACGGTGCGAATGGCTATACCGGAACCCTGATTGCTCGATTGGCAGTGCAGCAAGGGTTACGCCCGATTCTGGCAGGACGCAATTCCGAAAAGTTGCAGCCGTTAGCGACATCGCTTGGTTTAGAACACCGCGCCTTTAGCCTAGAAGATGAGTCCGCCGTAGATGCGGCGCTGAAGGATGTGGCAGTGGTACTCCACTGTGCAGGGCCATTCTCCCGCACCTCTAAGCCAATGGTGGAAGGGTGCCTGCGGACAAAAACCCATTATTTGGATATTACCGGAGAGGTGGCAGTATTCGAGGCGATCGCTGCCAAAGATGCTGAGGCAACAAAAGCAGGCGTAATGCTGCTTCCCGGCGTCGGTTTTGATGTCGTTCCTTCTGACTGTCTCGCGGCTCATCTCAAGAGACAGCTGCCTTCAGCAACAAGTCTGGCGCTGGCTTTCACCGCCGGTCAGACATCGCGGGGAACTGCCACAACAATCGTGGAAGCTCAGAAGCAAGGAGGCTTAGTGCGGCGGGGTGGCGTTCTGACTCCGGTTCCGACTGCTTGGAAAACTCGAACCATCGACTTTGGAGAAGGCCCTGTTTTAGGCACCACACTTCCTTGGGGAGATGTGTCTACCGCTTTCTACAGCACAGGGATTCCCAATATTGAAGTTTATATGGCAACCCCTCCCTCCACTTACTGGGCGCTAGTCGCAAGTAGATATTTGGGTTGGTTATTGGGGTCACCACCCATGCAAAGCTTACAGAAACGTCTAATCCAAGCTCAACCACCAGGACCAACCGATGCACAGAGGCAACAGGGGAAAACTAGATTGTGGGGAGAGGTGTCAGATGATGGCGCAACTAAGGTATCCCGACTGCAATGTCCAGAAGGCTATACGCTCACAGCACTGACGGCGCTGGCTATTGTTACTAAGGTGCTTGCCGGACAGGCAAGTGTTGGTTTCCAGACGCCGTCTAAAGTCTATGGTGCCGATTTGATTTTGGAAATTGAGGGGGTTGAGCGGTCAGATATTAATAATGGGTAATGAGTAATGGGTATCCCATTACCCATTCCCTGCTTTATCTACCCAGATGGCGAGCTGCTAACTGCATCGCATCAGCAATATCAACATCGCCATCGCGGTCGGCATCTAAGAAAGTATTCAGAACTGGATTCGACCCGTGCGGATTTTGAGCGCTGGAGCCAGTTTTTAGAAGATTTAACACCAGGGGAACGAGAATCGGCAACATCTGTTGAATCATCGCCGGATTCAAGCCGGTTCTTTGAGCAATTACTTGCACGATTTGCGGCACTTGAGAAAAACCAAAAAGCGCATCAACGGCTTGAGGATTGGGAGAACTGCCGCCATATTGATTAACAAGGGCTTGCGCTTGTTGGGGGCCTTCGGTAGCTTGCTTCTGTTGTAGAGCAGAGCGCACGTAGTTTCCTACAAGGGACATTGTAGATTGCACTGCTGACGGGTCGGCACCATAATTATTGCTGACCTGCTGCACGGTACCAAAAATATTATCCATCTGTCCGGGAGTCGCTTCGCGATCTGGACTGTCTAGGGCATTGATAATTTGGTCAAAAAGTCCCATAACTCTTTCTACTCCGATAACTTGAACAAAATGTCTCACTTTTGGGCTGTAGTTCGCCTCTAGCTATTAGCAGAGAATTTTGGTTGTTGATGTTGATGCGACACCGACTTGATGTTTGATCGGTAAAGCGATCGCTAACTCTGTCCCTTTCCCAACTTCTGATTTGCAGCTAAAATTACCGCCATGTTTCTCTACGATAATCTGATGGCTGATTGATAGACCCAAGCCCGTACCAATGCCTCTCGGCTTCGTGGTAAAAAAGGCATCAAATATTTTCTCTTGATGTTCTGGTGAAATGCCAGAACCATTGTCAGCAATCCGCACCCCAACGGTATCCTTGTTTAGGCGTTCTGTAGAAATCACGATTTCTCCAGGCTCTTTTGCCTCTTCTAGAGCATCAATCGCATTGCTGAGTAAATTCATAAATACCTGATAAAGCAAGCCGGTGTACCCTTCGATAGCTGGGATATCGCCGTAGTTTTGAATAATATTGATATTATTTTTAATCCGATTGTTCAAAATCAGCAGAGTGCTATCAAGACAGGCGTGCAAATCTACAGAATTAGGTTGTGGTTCATCGAGGCGAGAAAAATCTTTTAAACTTAGAACAATTTGTCGAACTCGGTCAGAACCGACTTTCATCGATTGCAGAACTTTAGGCAGGTCTTGTTTAAGAAAATCGATATCAATTTCCTCTGCTTGAGTTTGAATCGTTTCAGGCGGATTGGGAATTTCAGCTTGATAAGTTTCTAGTAATGCGAGAAGTTCTTTAACGTAGTCACCAGCATAAGCCAAGTTGCCATAGATGAAGTTGACCGGATTATTGATTTCATGGGCGACTCCGGCAAGCATTCGTCCCAAACTAGACATTTTCTCACTTTGGATTAGCCGCAACTCGCTGTCTGCTTTTTGTTCTTGCAAAAGGTGCCCCACCTGGAGGATGAGCTGATTGAGGGAGGTTGCCAACATTCCCACTTCATCTTCAGTTGTAATCGGCACTTGCAAGCCAAAATTAGATTCTTGAGTTGCCCGCTGTGCTACATCAGTTGCAGCTTTCAGGGGACGGACGATGGCGCGAGAAGTGTAGATGGCTAAAAGGATAGCGATCGCAATTGACAATAAAATACTTGCAACAATAATTTTAAATCGGATTGTTTCCGCAGCAATCAAAGCCAGTTCTGCCTGCTTAACATCCTGGTAAGATCCCTGAATAACTCCAGTTAAGTCGTCTGAGAGACCATCAAAATTTAGCGCTACAGAACCATTCGTAAAATTTAAAAGTAGTTTTTGTGCTTCCTGAATTTTATCTGGCTTTAAATGAGACAGCTCAATTTGCTGTACTAATTCATCAACCTGATGAAAATAGATTTCTGGTACGTTTTCGTAAGTTTTTAGAAACCTGGGTATTCCATCAGCGTGTACATGAGCCGCTGCCTCGCGTTGATAAACGGCGCTGTTTGTATAAGATTTGATTTGAGACAATATCCGCTTAATTTCAGCAGTATGTTCCAGAAAATGAGAGTATTCGGCCCAAAACAATTCCGGATTTTCTGCTAGCGGAATCAATTGTTGTTGGTGCGTACGTGCCTGTAGTACGCCATTTTGCAAGCGATGGAGAAGGTTGAGTTCTTGGTTGCTATATTCATGCAACTTCGTAGCTCGTTGCTGATAGTAATCTCCAATCATAAATCCGGCAGCCGTTCCCAAAACGGCAATGCCTAGGGTTAGCCCATATCCATAACTAATTTTTTGGCTAACGCTGAAACGACCAGTGACCCGGCTGAGCCAGCCTGTGATACTGACTGGGTGAGGGAACGCACTGCCTAAGCGTATCTGAGGCTTCCTGACGTTTGGCTCAGAGATCATCGATCTATCCGGTGGGGGATAATTTTAAAAGCTAGTTTGTATTATAATTTACTGTTTTTTAAAATTACTCAGAAAGACGCTTTGTTTTAATTATCTAGCCGAGAAAAAATCACGGCAACAGGCTCTACTTTATTCGTGGAAGCATCTCTTGCCTGTTGCTGATAGCAGACAATGATAGGGAGATTAAGATTAGAAGCATCTCCTTACCACAATCCCGTTCATGCCCCTGTCGCGCTTATTAACGCTGATCGTTGGCCTCAGTGTAATTCTGGGGCTGATGCTGTGGCTGATTAATTCTCTCTATCGGCTGTATATTCAGATTTCTTTTACAGCACCTTTACTGGGAAATCTGCTGCTTTTGTTGCTGATTGTCCTACTGGGGGTGCTAATCGGTGGATTTATCTACTATGTGATGATTCTTCAGGGGACTGCAAAAGGTTCGCGGCAACGCCGCAGATTGCCGAAAGTCCCGGAAGCGAAGACAGAGGCGGCTTCAGAAACCCTCAAAGCAGTGCGGCAGCAAGTGGCACAGATTCAGGATGAGGTGTCGCGGCAGGCATTACTTGAGCGATCGCGCGAAATTGAAGCAAATTTGGCGCGTGGGGAACTGTTAGTCGTCGTATTTGGCACGGGTTCTGCTGGCAAGACTTCTCTGGTGAATGCCCTGATTGGGCGCATGGTAGGACGGGTAGACGCGCCAATGGGAACTACGGAGGTGGGGGAAACTTACGTTCTCAAGTTGAAAGGATTAAATCGGCAAATTTTGATTACCGATACGCCCGGAATTTTAGAAGCAGGGGTGGCGGGAACGCAGCGAGAGCAACTGGCACGGCAATTGGCGACGGAAGCGGATTTGTTGTTATTTGTCGTAGATAATGACTTGCGGCAGTCAGAATATAACCCGCTGCGAACCTTGGCAGAGATTGGTAAGCGATCGCTGTTGATTCTCAACAAAACCGATCTTTATACAGACACCGATAAGGAAACAATTCTGGCACGTCTGCGGGAACGAGTGCGGGGATTTATCGCAACCGCCGATGTGGTTGCGATCGCTGCGAATCCCCAGCCAGCTGAGTTAGAAAGTGGCGAAACCTTCCAACCCGAACCCGATGTAATGCCGTTAATTCGCCGTATGGCGGTGGTTCTCAGAGCCGAAGGAGAAGACTTAGTCGCTGACAACATCCTACTTCAATCTCAGCGGCTGGGAGACGAAGCGCGACGCCTGCTGGATGCTCAGCGCAGACGCCAAGCGGAGAAGGTGGTAGAACGTTTTCAGTGGATTGGGGCGGGTGTCATCACCGTGACACCCTTACCAGTAGTGGATTTGCTAGCAACCGCCGCTGTAAATGCCCAAATGGTTGTAGAAATTGGCAGAATTTACGGTTGCGAGCTGAATATGGATCGAGGGCGCGAATTAGCGCTTTCTTTAGGGAAAACTCTTGCGAGTTTGGGAATTGTCCAAGGAGCAATTGAGTTGCTTTCTAGAGTCCTCCAACTGAGTGTCGCCGCCTATCCTATTGGTAAGGTCATTCAAGGCGTTACCGCCGCTTATTTGACTCGAATTGCTGGCAAGAGTTTTATTGAATACTTCCGTCACGATCAAGATTGGGGCGATGGTGGAATTACAGAAGTTGTACAGCGACAGTTTCAGCTAAATCGCCGGGATGAGTTTATCAAGACATTTGTGCAAGAAGCGATCGCGCGAGTCGTCAAACCTTTAGCAGAAGCAAAAGAACCGCAAGAGGAACGCCAATCAGATCCGCCTCAACAATAGTAGCGTTTGCGAAGCGATATTCCTCCATCGGTAACACCCAGAAATATACCAGTTCTGGGTTACAGATTAAGGGTGTGCTTGCAAATTCTCTTGATCTACAAATAAATTTTATCTGCCAACCTGAAATTTATCCGGATATAGCAATTCTTGAGTTGATTAATAAGGTTAACAAGACAGCTTGCTTAACTTGGAGAAATTTCTATGGAATTAACGATTGCCGCAATTGCCTTCACCTGGATATTTTTCGCCTTTAGCGGAAGAACCTTATCCGACAAAAAAGGATCTGACAAAAAACCCGAATACATCGCCAAAATCTACAAAAATGACTAAAGAAAGAGAAGCTCACTTTTTCACTTTCTTTCATGGCTCATAAAATGACGATTTTTCAGATACTCAACAAATTTTAAATTGCTGTTTTAAATTCATCGTCATAGCAATTGGAGAATGGGGACACAAAACTTCCCAATCTCCTTTTTTATTTATTATCCTCTAAGCTAAACAATGCAACTCCCAGCAGCTCCCTGCTGGGTAAAGTAAAGATAGGCAATAGGCAACTTTTTTTAATTGTTATTCTGAGCGGAATCCAGTACAGGGTTAGCGAAGACGATGACATAAAAAGTTGTACACGGGATATAAATAAACGGGGAAAACAGCCGTTTGACCTTACAATTATTTATCAGGGAAATAAAGAATAATTAAATGAAATTTTGTAGAGCGATCGCCATTTTTTAAAAGTCAACTTCCCCCGATTTTTATTGGCTCGCATACGTGTACATCACGTCTGAACGCAGTACATACTTTCGACCTTGGATTACGGGTGCGCCTTCATGTTTTATTTCGTGGATAAAGAACAGCGCCATACCGATTTTAGGAACTATAGAGACGTTGGGTGAAAAAAACAGAGTTTCGCCTCCCTCAAAGTCTTCGCTCAGATAAATCATAAAAGTTAAACGGCTATGGTCGCCGTTTGTTCGCCAATAACTACCATCGTGATGTGGTGCGAAGCGCTGACCCGGATCGTATCGGTAGAACCGCAAGCGCTCATTAAGTCCCATTGCACACCAGTTACCGATTCTGGGGACATAAGTTTCCACACGATGCCATAAATTTGCTGCAAGTTCTTCATCATCCAAAATCACCCGATCGTTATTTCGGATTGATGGAGCCATTATGTATTCATCCTGTCCTACGGTGAGACCAGCCGGAGTATAGCCTATGTTTTCGGTTAAGGCGATATACTCGGCACACTCTGCTTTTGATAGAACGTTGGGGACGGTAAAAATCGGATTTTCTAAAGGCGCTTTTTTCATGACTAATTATTATTTAAGGTTTTTTTTCAGGGTGTCAGGTATATTTAAGTCATGAAAAATCGGATGCCAAAAGAACATACTATTTGTGGCGATTTCTAGCATCCAAGAATTTTAGCTGCTGGTAAAGCATCGCAATTTTCGGCAAATCAACACCTGCTGCTTGTGCAGTTCGTAGGGGATTACCGAACATGGTTTCCACCTCTAGAGGACGCCCTTCGTCATAGTCGATTTTCATACTGGTGCGGTACGGCTTCATCTTTGCCGTGTGATCGAGCATCTTTTCGACAAAGCTATCAGGAATCTTCCGACCAAAAGCAGATGCACCTACCAGCACTTCACTCATTAACTGCTCGACTAATAATCGCGTGTGAAGATCGCTCATCAGCTCATCTGTTGTGGCGTCAAGAACCACAGAAAGCCCGTTGTATGGGATATTCCACACCAATTTCTGCCAACGAGCAAACAGCAAGTCTTCAGCAAGTTGGATAGGGATGTCAGCACTTTCAAAGTCACCCGCAATCTGACGCATTCGCTCGGTAATCCCGGCGGGTTGATAATCGGGGGTATATTCGCCGAGTGTAATCGCCTTATAGTCTAGGTGGCGGATGTGTCCTGGCCCCACTTTATTAGAGCAGAGAAAGCACAAGCCTCCCATCACCCGTTCCGAACCCACAATTTTGGCGGCTTTCTCCTCAACGCCTAGACCATTTTGCAGCACCAAAACAACGCCGTCATCCTTAACCATAAATGGCAGCATTTTAGGCAGCAGGTGGTTTTGCGTCGTTTTTAGCGCTACAACCACTACATCGCAAGGTGGCATTTTGTTAGCGTCAGGGTAGGCGTTAACGTGAGGGAGGGTAAAATCGCCGTCTGGGGACTCAATGACTAAACCCTGTTGACAGACTTGTTCGTAATCGCTGTGCAACAGGAAGTGGACATTCAGCCCCGCCCGTTGTAGTTTAGCTCCGTAGTAGCCCCCCAGCGCTCCTGTTCCCAGGATGGCGTAACTCCGATTAGACATTGCTCTCTATAAAAGCTGAATCGCGGATATTTGGGCAACTTGCACGACTGGCGGCAATTGACTTGTGGGTGCGGGTATCATTTCACCCCGGAAGTCTAGTAACTGAACCAGCAGCAGATAGGCGATCGCTAAAATTATAGAAATTGTCCCAGTGATAATTGCAACTATTTTGGATCTATCCATTCGTTTCTCTTCGGTTAAATACTCCTAAATCCAGTCTAAGTGAATACAACTTCAGAACTGTATTTGCGCCAAATCGACTTTAAGCCTGCTTCTCGCAGCATGGTTTTTGCTGTTTCTCGCCCGTAAATCTGCGTTAATAATCCCGGTAGCCAAGTTACATCAGCACTGTTACCTTGGCTATACCAGTATTTCCAATAATCTAGGAACCCATACACCTGGCGATCGAGGTCTGGTATAAGCCGACAAATTTCTTCCATAAACTCGTGCGTACCAGCCAGTAAACCGTGATGCTCGTGAGACATCATCACTCCCCATTTTCCTTGAGGCGAGTAGAGAACATTCTCCGAAGTCAAAGCATTGTTAAACACTTTGCCATCGGCTGCTATGTAAGCTGAAATCTCAGAAAAATGGATATACCAGTGATTGGGGTGTTCGGGTTGTTCTTTGTTACGCCATAGATTTGAGAGGTAACAACCAGTGTCTCCCACACGGGAAGCAGCCGCAACTACAGCATCTAGGAGCGGTGGCTCTATGCGGTAGAAATACTCGTAGATTATCCTTCGCGCTGGGACATCCGGTGCAAAACGCTGGTTAAACGGGTCGTCGTTCAGAAAAACCAGACGCAGAGAGGATTCTGCCGATTCTCGAAACTCGGCTTCAGTTAAGATAAGCATCCGCCCAGTTTATCCCTAAGAAATAGAACAGATATAGGACTCATATCATCTATCATTCCAAACTGATACGAAAGTCCGCAAAATAGGGAATCAATAATATTGTAGAGAATGCGATCGCTTGCCGAACTAATATGAATTCTGTTGAAGATAAGTCAGGGGAACCGATTACCGTTTACCGTCAATCGGTAGTACAGACTTTTGAACTGCGAAAGGTTTATCGCACCGGATTTTGGCTAAATCAAAAAATTGAATCTCTCAAAAGCTGCACGCTGTCAGTGTTTGAGGGGGAAACGTTTGGGCTGCTAGGACCAAATGGGGCTGGGAAAACGACGCTGTTAAAGACGCTTTTGGGAATAGTACGCCCTACGGGTGGACGAGGGGTACTTCTGGGAAAACCTTTGGGCGATCGCGAAGTGAAACAACGCATCGGTTATTTACCAGAAAACGCCTATTTCTACGACTTTCTCACCGGCTGGGAGTTTTTGCAATTTACGGCTGGATTATTTCAAATCCCGAAATCGGTGCAACGTCAACGCATCCCCCAACTACTGGAATTAGTCGGATTGGCTCAATCTGCTGCCCGTAAAAAGCAGATGCGTCAGTATTCTAAAGGGATGCTGCAACGGGTAGGCATGGCTCAAGCGCTGATTAACGATCCAGAACTGGTATTTTTGGATGAGCCGATGTCGGGTCTTGACCCAATGGGGCGATACCAGATGCGAGAGATTATTTTATCGCTCAAAAAGCAGGGAAAAACCATTTTCTTTAATAGTCATGTTCTGGCGGAAGTGGAGCAGATATGCGATCGCGTCGCTATCCTCGCCCAAGGCGATCTGATTTGCGTCGGCTCCCTCGATGAACTTCTAGGTACCGCCGAATCCTACCATGTCAGAGGCAAAGGCGGGAACTTGGAGGTTCTCAAACGCTGGATACCCGATTTGGCATTTGAGCATAATGGTTGGCATGGACACTTACAAGGCGAACCCCAAGAGTTTCTGGCTAGTCTCCGGCTGATGGATGCCCATCTGGCAACAATGAACCTATCCCGTCCTTCTCTGGAAGACTTTTTTATTCAGCAGCTACAACAACGTGGCATTCGTTCCAGTAGTTGAGTTGTGTAAGGGGTTGAGGGATCTGATGCGTGGCTGCACGCTAGCGAAATGAAGTGAAATGGGTAGGGGTGCTAACCTATTAGCGATCGCGCCTTCAATACTTTTGAAGGATGCACTGCAAGTCTTCTAGCGAGTATCTCTAAACAGGACACTCACTTAAAATCATCAAAACGCATGGCTGACCTTTTAGAAACTGCCACTAATGAAGGATCTTTCAAAACTCTGGTTAATGCTCTTGAGGCTGCTGGTCTGTTTGAGATTCTCAAGAGTCCAGGACCCTATACTGTCTTTGCTCCAACCGACGAAGCATTTGCCAAAATTCCAGAGGATACACTGGCTTCTTGGATGGACAACATCCCCAAGCTGAAGCAAATTTTAATGTATCACGTCCTGTTTGGGGATGTTAGAACTGATAACTTCGTCGAGATAGATTCCGCTGAGACAGTTGAGGGCGGCATTCTGGGGATTGATAGCACCGACGACGGTTTTAAAGTGAATGATGCGAAGGTGCTAAAAACAGATATCCTTACCGATAACGGCGTCATCCATGTCATTGATTCAGTACTTACACCGACGATAATGTCTAAATAGGCACTAATTTCTGCTGCTAACTTCTGTCTTCAGACAGAATTTATTGACCAAAAACTGGGTAATGGTAAGACAAAAGCAAATTTGGAGTCAGTGCGATCTAAACGACATCGTAAAAATTTAAAATTCGATTTGCTGACATAAAAAAGGAGGCACCTTTGCAAAGGTGCCTCCTTTTGATTTGGGCGATCGCCAAGGAATGTGGATTAAATAATTGGTCAAATTCACATTCTGTAAGGGCATAGCACAAACAGGCCCCTACGCAGGCAATTAAAGGTTAATCAATCCACCCTTCTTGGCAAACATTCGCGAAATTTGTTTAACCCAGGATGCATCCACTACGCGCTGGCAAATGCAAGGACAGATGGTTGGATTCTCCCTCACCGCTCCATGACACCTCGGCAGTGCCATACAATTGCTGATTAGGCTTGGATTGTAGCCCCGTCACCTCAAAACTCACATGATCTGCTGGTGCCGTCCCCACGTTAATGGCAACAATCAGTTCCTCATCTCCCAATTTCCGAGCAAAGACGTAAACTGTTCCTTCCGCAAACAGAACGTGGTAAGAACCTGTACGCAAGGCAGGATATTGGTGACGCAGGGCGATGAGTTGCTTGTGATAATCTAGAACATCACGCTCCCAGTGAGCTTCCATCGGAAAACCCCGACGCGAATCCGGATCGAGTTTTCCCGGTAATCCCACTTCATCACCATAGTAGATGCTGGGCGCACCGGGATAAGTCAATAGCAGCAATGTTGCTAGTTGAACACTCTCCTTATCACCGCCTGCAATAGAAATCAGTCGCGCCGTATCGTGGCTAGCTAGCAAATTCAACTGAGTCAGTTGAATATCCCACGGATAAAAATCCAACAATTGCTGGATTTTTTCGGCATACTCTGGTGCAAAGAGGGGCGGGTAGGGATGGTAAGAGCGATCTTTCACTTGCTCAATGTCTACCCGATCGCCTGCGGCAAAAGCAATCGTCGGCGCAGCAAATAAATAGTTCATTACCCCGTCAAACTGAGTCCCATCCAGCCACTCGCGGGAATCTCCCCAGACTTCGCCCACGATGTAGGCTTCCGGGTTAATGGCTTTTACGCGATCGCGAAATTCCTGCCAAAATCCTTGAGCCTTAATCTCAAACGGCACATCCAAGCGCCAGCCATCGATGCCGAATTTAATCCAATATTCGGCAATCTCCATAATATATTCCCGCACTTCAGGATTTTCATGGTTGAACACTGGTAGCGCCCGATTTCCGTCCCAGCCCTCATAATTCGCCGGAAAATCGCCGTTATACGCTGATAAAGGCCAGCCTTCAATCTTGAACCAATCCACCCAAGGCGAATGGGGGCCATTTTCCAGAACATCGTGGAAAAAGAAAAAGCCCCGACTAGAGTGATTAAACACCCCATCCAGTACAACTTTGATATCCCGTTCGTGGGCAGCTTCCAGCAACTCCCGAAAAGCGCCATTCCCCCCCAACATCGGATCGACCTGATAATAGTCGTGAGTGTGATAGCGGTGATTGCTAGCCGATTGAAAGATGGGGGTAAAGTAAATCGCATTAATCCCGACATCCTGCAAGTAATCCAGCTGTTCCATCACCCCCCACAAATCACCGCCCTTGTACCCTTGAAGCGTCGGTATTTCGTGCCAATCTTCCCATCGGGTATCCTTCAAAAGCCGCTTGTGAGAATGCTTCGTTTTAGCAAAGCGATCCGGAAAAATCTGGTAAAAAACTGCGTGTTTAACCCAATCTGGCGTCTGTATCTGCATAAACTCCTTCCTAGCCCTTCACCGCTAAGGTACAGCCCCTGGCAGCTTTTCGCTTCTCACCTCTGGAAGATAATCCTTAGTTACAGAATGCCCAACAGCGAAATCCAACTTTATCTTTTTGTACTCTTTAGGCATCAGATATTTCTGCCTAAATTTTAATATGCGTTACTAAAATACAAAATTCCTGTTTGATTTTAAGCAGATTTTAGTTTTACCAAGTCTCTATTCAACCTTAAAAAGCCAACATCTCATTAAATCAGCAGTGGAGTTGAAATAATAGAAATTACAGGAAATAATATCGGTGGGGACATAGTTAGTAGGGATGAAAGACATAAAACAAGGTAGATAAGGTCACGAGTGGTAGCGATTTTACAGGTGCTAGCATTGTGGGCAATGTTATCGTTCAGGTAACAAATACTATTCCGCAACTCCAGGAAATTAATACTGCTGATAGCAATAATTTGGAGAAGATTTTGGCAGAATTGTAACAATCAATTAAAACTGATTCCACCCTTTCTAACAATGCCAAGAAAGATGTTTTGGACGCTGTGGGAACTATAGAATAAGAGGCGAACAAGCCACCGGAAGACGGGGGCTTAACTTTGCTCGATGGCTGTGAATGTCCTTAAGGGTGTTGCTAGTGCTGTTACGGATGCCAGTAAACTAGCTGAAGTCCTCAAAACTTATCTGCCAACTCTTACAGGAATTCTAAGCATTTAGACTATTTTGAAGTTCCTGTCAGTTTTGAATTCTTAAATCAGAAACTTCAAAGATGCGATCGCACTCCCCACCGAATCAAGAGCGCGATCGCTCTTTTAGTCTATCCCTCTGGGTGGAGAGGACAGCCCGAAACAGTCTTGGTATCCTAGAAAGCGAATGGCTGAAACTCAAGAGCGATCGCGCTAGAAAGACAAAAGCGAAACGAGCGGCTGTTCAATTGGTTTAAACATATAAAAACTAAACTTCCAGATTTCTTTATAAATATTTAAACTTTAGAAAATTATCTACTTTAGTTTGGAGGTAAAATGAGTATTTCTTGCAGCAGTTCGCTCGGATGGTAGAGGGACTTTTGTATCCTATGCCCCTAAACTAGAACCGTCAGATGATATAGTTATCCTCTTATGTTGTCCTGTCAGCACCCCCTTCTTCGTGTTCTTGTTGTTGATGACCACGAGCTAACTCGTTTTAGCCTGAAATTAGCATTCCAGAGTCAGGCAAACATCGAGTTAGTTGGATTGGCTAGTAACGGTCAAGAAGCCGTTGAGATGGTCGAGCGTCACCACCCTGATGTGATTATTCTCGATCTACAAATGCCAGTTTTAGACGGTTTGAGCGCATCTACCCAGATCAAGCACATCGATCCGCACGCTCAGATTATTGCCTATTCCTCAGTCGAAGACCCGCAGATTGAGGTGATGAGCCAAACCGCCAGAATTGATGCTTTTTGTAAAAAAGACACCGCTACTCAAGAGCTGATTGCTCTAGTCAAGCAGCTTGGGCAGCGGGCAGTCAGTCATTAGAAAGGGGCGCAAGTAGCGATCGGTGTCCTTGCCGTAGCCTCTTGGCTAGAGTTCAGCTCGGCAAGGCGTTAGTTTCTAGTTGGCATCTGCCTCTGGGAAGGTGCGCCGAAATTCATCAATCAGGTCATCAATTTCTTCGAGTGCCTGATTAACATCAATTCGTAGAGTTCCCAGGTTTGGTTCCTCCAGAAGCCTTACCAGTGACTCACGCTTGAGTTCAATCTGGCTAATCCATTGCTTGAGTGTTTGTGGGTCCATTGTTTGCTTCCTCTGTCGATTATTTATTTACAATAATTAATCCTAGCGAAGGAAAGGAGGACGTTTCGGATCGGTAGGTTTATTTTTAATCACTTCAGAAATAAACCGCTTCAGCGCCTTCTCTCGATTTTTCATAAAAGCCGACCAAAATCCTGGTTGAAACTCATCCATTGTTTTGGCTAAAGCCCAAACATCTACAGCCAAGATGTTATAAAGCGTTTCATCTTCCTGCTTCAGCGTTTTGAGTTGCTCCAGGATGGCTTTACTCTTTTTTGTAGCCCCGGAATTGTCTTCTTGAATCATTTTATTATCTCAGTTATGAATTGATGGCAGCGGGCAACAGCGACTTATTTTGATAATAGGGGTTCCTTTTGTAAACGCCCTGAGTTATGAATTACGGTTGGTTGATGGGCTACTTTACAGACTCTGCACTCATTCGTCAAGGGCTATCAAATTAGCGAGACTTCTTCAGCTTCGTGCTTCCCAATCGCGACCCAAAGCAAGGCACATAGTTTTAACAAAAATCTCACCCATACTAGAGATGTTACCCAGTGCCAAGGATAATAAAGCTGAAGAGATTGTCAATTGGGTATCCTAATTAAAATGTTACGTCAAACTTCTTTGGGAACGTTGGGTTTAAGTGTTGGTGGCGTTTTATTTCTGGCGGGACTGGTCGCTTACGTTACCGACAACCCGACGCTGAATTTAGCCGGATTCTTTTATGGGGTTCCCCTGTTGCTGGGAGGGCTTGCCCTCAAAGCCTCAGAACTTACACCTGTACCGTTCACCAAACCTACTTCCAAGGACATACTGGCACTCCGAGAACAGCAAGCAACCGCAACTCAAAACCAAATTCGTCTAGATGTCACCCGCTATCGCTACGGTCAAGATGCTCATCTCGATAGCTCTTTGAGCAGCTTGGGGCTGAGTCCAACCGATGAAGAAAGACCTGTGCTAACAGGATTACACGAAACTGCGATCGATGGGGCTTACGCTTTAGTGTTGGAATTTGAGTCGCCGCTCTTCCCTCTAGAGGTTTGGCAACAGAAGCGGGAGAAAATAGAAGGGTTTTTTGGCCCTGGTGTGCGCGTAACCGTGACTCAACCAGCTGAACAACGTGTTGATGTGGCGCTAATTGCTACACCCTAAACGTAGGGGCGGAGGAACTCCGCTCTTATTTTTCTAAACGCACGACATACCACTGTAAAAATTGTCCTGGCCCCATATCTAATTCGCAGGACGTTTCTAGCAGGTATTCAGCTTGAGCTTCTACTGAAGGAAATTTTTGCAAATCTGGCGGTAGGTTATCTTGACGAGTTGCCAAAATTGCCTTCAGTTTTTCTAACATTTCTGCGGGAGTGAGGAATTGCTCTGGTTGGTTGGGTTCCAGAACAACGAAGGCATCTTGTCGATACATCAAGGAATCTGGCATTTTAAGTTTTTTCCCAAAGAAGACATCTTGCACAAGTGTATCGTCCTTGACGATAGCTAAAAAGATGACATTGTCCAATTAGGAGATGGTTTTTTCTAGGGGCAACTTACTGAGGGATTGTCTCGAAAATAAATAGTTTTTCAAGGTGCAACGCCAAAAAAATAGCCGCTGAGTGGAGGGTAGGATTCTACTGAAGACCACTCAGCGGTTAGATAACTAAATTAGGCTATCGTTTCTTACCCAGGCTCAAGACCCTTCAGGAGGGCAAGGGCAAGATTAGTTCACGTTAGCGTGGTTGGCTTCAGGCGTTGACTGACTGGTCAATTCTGGAGTCGTATTGGTGCCGCCTAAATTGAGTTTGACGACGGTACGCCGCGCTTCCGTGACTTTCGGCAGGGTTAATGTCAGGATGCCATTCTGGAAGTCAGCCTTGGCTTGGTCATTCTGAATCGGCACTGGTAGAGGAATCACCCGCTGGAAGCTACCATAGCGGAACTCGGAGCGGAAGAAGCCTTTTTCTTCATTCTTCTTCTCAAAGCGATGTTCGCCGCTAATGGCGATCGCTTCACGAGTGATTTGGACATCAATGTCCTTACCTTCTACGCCTGGAATTTCAGCCCGCAGGATCAGATGGTCTTCAGTGTCTTGGAGTTCAATGGCAGGCTTCCAAGTTGTGCTGTACTGGCGAGAAGCTACGCGATCGCTTCCAGCAAGTTCATCAAACATTTGATCCATTTGACGACGCAGAGTTTCCATTTCTTGGAAGGGTTGCCAACGAATCAGTGCCATAAAACAGTTACCTCCAATTTGCAGTGACTAAATGCTTGAATTGAAATTTGTTCAATGGGATGAAGCTTTTAGTTCCCACGTTTTTATAATGTCAAAACAGTCTGGTTACGTCAGTGAGGAAAACCGAATTGCCTTTTGGGGGATTTTCCCGACTTCTGGAAGAAGGCGAAAAATAACCGCTGAGTTGCTGATGCTCAGCGGTTGAGTGGTTAAACTAAGAAGTTTTCGCGGCTACGGATTAACCGAAAATTATCTGGATTAATCCCAGACGCTAGCCGGTTCAGCACTCTCAGTTGCTTCGGGCTTCTTCGTGTCAGCAACGGGTGCGTCAGTGACTTCTGGAGCCGCACTGGTGCTATCTGCTAGATTGAGCTTGACTACGCGATCGCGAACTGACGTTACTTTGGGCAGCGTCAGCATCAGGACGCCATCCTTAAATTCAGACTGGACGCGATCGTTGTGAATCGCAACAGGTAGAGAAATTACTCGCTGAAAGTTTCCGTAGCGGAACTCAGAACGGACGTAACCGCCTTCTTGTTCTTTCTTTTCGTAGCGGCGTTCGCCTGTAATCACAACCGCTTCACGAGAAATGCGGATATCAAGGTCTTTGGCTTCGATGCCAGGAATTTGTGCCCGCAGGATTAAGCTATCCTCTGTATCTTGCAGCTCAATCGCAGGCTTCCAGGTGATTGGAGCATCCCGATTAACGCTTGCCAGTTCGTCAAACATTCGATCCATTTGACGGCGCAGGGTTGCCATTTCTTGAAAAGGTTGCCAACGAATCAGTGTCATAGTCGATTCCCAAGGGTTAAAACTTCTCTGTGTCGAACGCTGGAATTGAATTTTGTTCAACTGAGTTAAGCCTTTCGTTCACACTTCTTTATGATGTCGAACGCACCCCAGCTTTGCCGGTGAGGCAAACCGCCTTGAGACAGAGGGATTTCCCCGCCTTTGTCGGAAAGTCGCAATTAGGGGCAATCTATTACAGAGTTTGAAGTTCTGTGGCCTTTTGCAGAGGCGTCTATGCGCCTGCGGTAAACTAAGCCTTGATTCTAGTGTCATTAGTAGAGAACACTCAGAAAGGAGCCGTTTTTCGATGTCTCATACCGTTAAAATCTATGACACCTGCATTGGATGCACCCAATGCGTTCGCGCTTGCCCAACGGACGTCCTAGAGATGGTTCCCTGGGATGGCTGTAAAGCCCAACAGATTGCCTCATCTCCTCGGACTGAAGATTGTGTAGGTTGCAAGCGGTGCGAAACTGCCTGTCCTACCGACTTTTTGAGCATCCGAGTTTATTTGAGCAATGCTGAAACGACTCGCAGCATGGGCTTGGCATACTAACAAGCTGGCTTGAAAACACTTTTTATCATTCCGATTCCAAGGCATCGAGGGGGCAAATTGCTCCCTCTTTTTTACGGAACAAGAGCGCGATCGCCCGTAACCAATACAATGTTGTTGACCTTGACGTTCCTGGGATAGCCCAGTAGCTTTTTAGTTTAAGTGTGAACAGGAGTGTTGTGATATATGTGCGGAATCGTTGGCTATATTGGCACTCAAGCGGCGACAGAGATTTTGCTGGCAGGCTTGGAAAAACTGGAGTATCGGGGCTACGATTCTGCCGGTATCGCCACAGTCTTGGAAGGTGACATCCACTGTGTGCGGGCAAAGGGCAAACTCTACAACCTGCGCGAAAAGCTACAACGAGAAGTCAATCCGGCGACGATTGGCATTGGACACACCCGTTGGGCGACTCACGGCAAGCCAGAAGAATACAACGCCCATCCCCACACAGATACGGCGAAGCGAATCGCGGTAGTCCAAAACGGGATTATTGAAAATTATCGGGAATTGCGAGAAGAACTCAAAGCCAAGGGACACGAGTTTCGCTCAGAGACGGATACCGAGGTGATTCCCCACTTAATCGCCGAACTAATGGCACAGCAAGCGCAGCAAGCAGCGGCGACCGCTCAACCGTTTCCGTTTTTAGAGGCGGTGCGGCAGGCGGTGACGAAAACTGGGACGGACACGGAGTTGATTCCCCAGTTAATCGCTGAATTAATGGCACAGCAAGTACACAACTCAGCTTCGATGCCTCAACAGTTTCCGTTTTTAGAGGCAGTGCGGCAAGCAGTCACGAAGGCGGGGACAGACACGGAGGCAATCCCCCAATTAATGGCTGAAGTGATGTCACAGCAGGTGCAAAACTCAGCGGTGACAAATCAGCATTCTTCCTTTTTAGAAGCGGTACGGCAGGCAGTGAATAAACTGGAGGGAGCGTTTGCGATCGCGGTTATCTGTGCCGACTATCCCGATGAATTGATTGTGGCACGGCAACAAGCTCCCCTCACCATTGGTTTCGGTCAAGGAGAGTTTTTCTGCGCCTCTGATACTCCGGCGCTGGTTCCCCACACTCGTGCCGTCCTGACCCTGGAAAATGGCGAACTGGCAAGAATGACCCCGATTGGGGTTGAGGTGTACAATTTCGCAGGCGATAGGCTGAAGAAAAGTCCCCGGACGCTGAGTTGGAATCCCGTACAGGTGGAAAAACAGGGATTCAAACACTTTATGCTCAAGGAAATTTATGAGCAACCGGGAGTGGTTCGCGCTTGTTTAGAAGCTTACCTAAACGCAGACTGGAACGCCGACTCTGGTCAATCTCCCATCAAACTAAATTTACCCGCGTCACTGTACGAAAATTTAGAACACGTTCAAATTCTTGCTTGCGGTACCAGTTGGCACGCCGGACTGGTAGGTAAATACCTGCTGGAACAGTTAGCGGGAATTCCGACCATCGTGCAGTATGCCTCTGAGTTTCGCTATGCACCCGCGCCTCTCACTGCCAATACGCTGACAATTGGCGTGACTCAATCTGGAGAAACAGCGGATACGCTGGCGGCTTTGGCAATGGAATCCCAGCGTCGTGCCAGTCAGCCGCCCCAGTTTCAGACGCGATTGCTAGGGATTACCAATCGTCCTGAAAGCACTTTGGGGACGATGGTGCCCCAGATTATCGAAACCCATGCGGGAATTGAAATTGGAGTAGCTGCGACAAAAACCTTTGTTGCCCAGCTGATGGCGTTTTACTGTTTGGCGCTGGATTTAGCTTATCGGCGTCAGACGGTATCGGCAATTCGGTTAGAGCAAATTTTAATTGGCTTACGACAGTTGCCAGCGCAGATTGAACTAATTTTAGAAAGTCAGGAGCGTTATATTGAGCATCTGACTCACGATTTTGCCGAAACAAAAGATTTTATCTTTTTAGGACGGGGGATTAATTTCCCGATTGCGTTGGAAGGGGCGCTAAAATTGAAAGAAATCAGCTATATCCACGCCGAAGGTTATCCCGCTGGAGAGATGAAACACGGCCCGATTGCATTGTTGGACGCGAAAGTGCCCGTAGTAGCGATCGCCATGCCGGGGACTGTTTACGAAAAAGTCCTCTCAAATGCTCAGGAAGCAAAAGCGCGGGATTCCCGCTTAATTGGTGTGACGCCGATGAACGACCCAGAAGCAGCGGAAACATTTGATGATTTGTTGCCCGTTCCTGCTGTGGAAGAGTTGCTTTCTCCGATCCTCACAGTAATTCCGTTGCAACTGTTGGCTTATCACATTGCAGCGCTTCGCGGCTTAGATGTAGATCAGCCTCGGAATTTGGCAAAATCGGTAACAGTGGAATAAGCGGCTAGAGCGCGCTCATTTTTTTGTACAAGGAGAATAGTTAGCTGAACTAGAGAATAATTAGTTGAACTGGAGAATAATTAGCTGAACTGAGCTGAATGTTCAAGAACAGCATTCAGTTCTGAGAAGTGAGGCGCTCGCTTAAACTTTTACGTTGCTACTAGTTCAAGCAAGTGCCTCAGCTTTTGGAGACCAAACCAGCTTCTACCATGAGCGATCGCGTCACTATCACCAAGTGACTAAATTTCTATTTGGCTCACCTCTTGAGCTTCAACAAGCGGCACATAAATGGGGATATTAGCTTCTACAGCCTCAAAACTGACAACCAGAGAGTACGGAGCTGTAGCATCTGGATCATTGTGCCTCAAAACTGAAGGCGAAAACATTTGTGCAATTCTCAGGCAACAGGGTTGTCGCTGCACCAAACAAACCCGTCGCCTCTCCTGGAAAATCACGGCTGAGGGTGTTTCCTACGTCCTTACCTGGCTACCCGCACCAGTAGGGGATTGGAGCGTCATTCCCCAAGACGATTCCCCAGCACGCGAACAACTGGTGTCAGTTGTGCAAAACGCTTTGATTAAAGGAGAAAAAGCTTCGACTTCTCAACCAATCTCTTCAATCGAAGACCTTCATCGTCCTTGGGCGATCGCACGGATTTTGCCCGACGCTCGACACTACATAGTGGCGTGTTTCTTCAACCGCCAGGATGCCGACGCTCAAGAGCGTTTTGCAATGATTTATGCTAGCGGCAGCGTTCGAGATTGTGTTTGACTCACCTGATGAGGGAGAGCAAGAAATTGAGATTAAACCTTAAGCCTCTTAAGCAAATTCTCTTAACGATTTTGGAGCTACCCTGCAACTGCATTCGGTTATAGCGGTTCTCGAATCACTAAGGTACACTACAAGCCCTTGACTTTTGCTGACTTACGGCTGTTGCTGTATTTCATCTATTTGAGAACTGCTAAACGCTTATACACCTATTCCTGAAGCTCAAGATTGGTTGTCATCTTGCGATGTTTTGTATTGCTCAGAATAGAATCTCTGCAACGCTCGCAAAAAGTCTTTAATTTTAGCGTTATCTTCTGAATCTTGCGGTCTCTGAAATAATTCCAACGCGAGTTCAGAATCACTATTATCTATTGGAGAAATTTTAGTATTGTAAGAATAGCTTCCTGATAAAAAGCTTAAGGAAGAATCAGTTACATGCAAGAAGCATCCTTCAGAATCTAACAATCTCTCATTCAATTTCTTTTTGACTAAATCAGCGGTAGTGGCCTCAGTATTTTCTTCAATAATGAGATGGACTGTAATTTCATTTCGCTTGGTTGTCTCATTTAGCTTAGGCTGAAATACTTTAATTAATGCGCCTTGGATAACTGACAATAAACTTACCTCACTACACTCTACTCGGCAGAGGCGAATATTATCCTCTTTGGCTTCGAGTTCTTGCAAAACTGAAGATCGCAGAGGGTTCATTTTTAACTCCGCAGTATTTCCTATGTAAAGGACGCGATCGCCTTCCAGAACTAAGTAGATGGCTGGATAGTCTGGCAAGGAGTGGCGTTGAGTAAGTGATTGTGGCAGGAAAGCTGTAGTAGAAAGCAGCCCACGCCCAATTTGCTCGACAATCTCTGATCTAGAGAGTCGCAGTTTGGCAGCCAAGGTATCAAGTCCTTCTATAGCTTTGGGCGTTAAGGAGAGGTTGACTGGCTTTTTCAATTCGTCATGCAGTTCAGGGACTCCTTTGGCTTTCTTACGTCCTCTTGGCATGAGCTTCTCTCACCCTTATGCTTTCTGCTGTTTTTCTAAGCATAGTAGCTAGTGCTGCTTTTGTCCCCAAGCCAGGACAAATATTGAAGTTTTTTCAGATACTGCGTATAATTTACGCATACTCAAAAGTTAAATAGATAAGCTTCATCTGTTACTGCCCACTCACCAAGATCGATTAGCAGAAGTTTTGCCCCAGTTCCTAAGAGCTTCAGAAGCAATTTTCTTTCCAGCTCCCCCGCTCACTCGCTGATAACTACTGCTGAGTTATTTCTACCAGCCTCCCCTAGTAAAGCTTGCAGTCTTGCCGAGGTAAATCTTAGTACTTGCTAATTCAATCAGCTTCATTAGTTAGATAGCAGCAAGTTTTGAGTAATACAACACAGGGTAATCGTATGGCTAAACGAAAAAGGCAAACAGATCAGACAGTCATTGACAAACGCATTAGTGACGGTCGCGGTCAAGGCAGAGGTTCTGACTACAAACCCTGGTTGCTAGTTCAAGATGTTTCCTCCCAAGGGCTGGCAACACGCATCAAGGGCTGGAAAACCAAGCGAGTCCATCACTTTCTGAGTAACCTTGAACTCAGCTATTTTTACATACTCGAATGGTCACTCATTGTCTTTGATATCCGGGAGCAATATCCCCTACTCCCTTTAGAAGAAACGCTCGCCATTGCTGAACAATGTGGCATCCGTCACCCCACAGATCCAAAAACCAAAGAACCCATTGTCATGACAACGGATTTCTTCATTACTGTTCCCCAGAATATTGCGGTAATCGAACAAGCTCGGACACTCAAGACTGCTAAAGATTTGCAGTCCAAACGAACGGTAGAGAAACTAGAAATTGAACGCTGTTACTGGCAAAACAGGAATATTGATTGGGGAATTGTTACCGAACAAGAAATTCCTCAAGCACTCGCTAAAAATGTTGCCTGGTTGCACACTTTTTTCCGCATTGAAGACCTCTCACCTCTATCAGAAACTGAGATACGTCACATTGCAACTGCGCTAACTCTGAGAATGGCTCAAGGAAATGCAGTACTAACTGACCTGACTGCGGAATGTGATGGCAATCTCGGACTAAAACCAGGTACTGCTCTATCAGTTTCTCGTCATCTAATCGCTAATCGACGGTGGTTGGTAGACATGAATAAACCCATCCAACCTAGCAAGTCTTTACTTCTTCTAACTACCCCGTTAGTAGAGCCATTCCAGGCAGCAGGAGGTGCTGGATGAGCTTATGTTTGAATATGCTGATGGAATGGCAAAGGGATGAGGCTGAGCCATGCATCGAACGCTTACTGTGGCTTGACCCCTCTGGTACTGACGCGGTAACAATTGAGATTAACAACCGAAAGGCTCTCCCAAAATGGCAAAAATCAAAGGAGTTAGAGGTAGCAATCACAGCCAAGGAAGTTCGTATCTTGGAAGTTGACCCATATGCAGCACTTCTTCGACCTGAAAGTGCAATTCCTGAAAGCCATCGACAGCATAGGGATCGGGCATGGGAAGCGATTGCACCACTGGTCGAAGGAGAAGCTGAGAAGGTGTTTAATCCGAGCGATCGCGGCCCTCTTGTTGAGGCAGCGGTAGAACGGACAGGACATTCAAAGGCGACAATTTACAGTTACCTGAGGCGCTACTGGCAGGCAGGAAAAACAAAAAATGCCCTCCTTCCTCTATTTGACAAGCGTGGCGGAAGAGGTAAGCAGCGTCAGAGTCACGGTCGCAAACGCGGTCGCCCTAGTAAGCTTGCCAAGGCAATAGAGATACCCCTTGGAGTCAATGTTGATGATGAGATTCGGCAAAGCTTTCGCCGTGGTCTCAAATTGTTTTACGAGAACCAAAAAGGGAGAACCCTGAAAGATGCCTATCAGCTAACGCTGGAAAAATTCTTTCACAAGGGTTACGAAATGCAGGATGGAGTACTAGTGCCTGTCTTACCACCTGCTACCGAACTACCCAGCTTTGCTCAATTCCGCTACTGGTACGAAAAAGAGAGCGATATCACTCAAGTACAAATATCCCGTAAGGGCGAACGTCGATTCAACTTACGTCACCGAGCTGTACTTGGAGATTCAACCCAGATGGCATTTGGTCCGGGGTCACTCTACCAAATTGACGCAACGATCGGTGACATCTATCTGGTGAGTTCTCTAGACCGAAACCGCATTATTGGTCGCCCTGTAATCTACGTTGTCATCGACACCTTTAGCCGACTGATCGCAGGATTTACTGTCAGCTTGGAAGGACCGAGTTGGTTGGGTGCCATGTTGGCTCTCGAAAATGCCACTCTCAATAAGGTGGCTTTTTGCCAAGACTTGGGCATTCAGATTGATGAAGCCGATTGGCCTAGCCATCATCTCCCTGAAGGAATCCTGGCAGATCGAGGCGAACTTGAAGGTTACAACGCCGACAATCTTGTCAATGCCCTTAACGTCCTGATATCCAACACGCCCCCCTATCGAGCGGACTGGAAAGGCATTGTTGAACGAAACTTCCGCTTAAGCAATGACAAGATGATTCACTGGATGCCTGGAGCGGTCAACCGCAATCGCGAACGGGGTGATAAAGACTATCGGCTCGATGCCGTTCTCGATCTCCACCAGTTCCGACACCTGATAACTTTGTGCGTCCTGGAACACAATAATAACCACCGCATGAACTGGTATCGCCTGGACGAGTTCATGATTCAGGAGCGCGTTGACCCTTACCCGATTGAACTCTGGAATTGGGGAGTCAAAAACCGGGTTGGTCATCTCCGCACAATGGCACCGGAAATCATCCGCTTAAACCTGCTTCCGGCAGCAGAAGCTTCCGTCACATATCGAGGTATCTACTATCAAGGCTTATACTACACCTGCGAACTAGCGCTGCGCGAACAATGGTTTGTCAAGGCTAGGGCAAAGGGTAGATGGAAGATTCCGATTGCCTACGAGCCTCGTAGACTTGACAACATATACCTGCGTCTCAATGGTGGTATGCGTCTGGAATCGTGTCACCTAATCGACGCCGAGAAGACACTCAAAGGTCGAGATTGGTATGAAATTGTTGACTATTTTGAGCGGCAAAAACAGTCCGAGCAAGCTTCTAGGACACGGAAACAGCAATCCAGTGCTGCTTTTCACGCTCAAGTAAGCCAGATTGTTGACCAAGCCACAGAGCAGACTGAGAAAGCATCTACAGTCCAGAGCAAGCGATCGCGCATCCAGGGAATTCGGAGAAATCGAAAGTCAGAACGCGAACACGAACGAGAGGCTGGAGCTTGGCAATTGGGAATAGATGAGATTTCTAAACCACCAGGGCAAATAATTCCGTTGCCATCAGTTGCTCAACCTGAAGAGGATGACGAAGGTTATGTGGCACCACCCAAGCCCATTGACAAGTTACGCAAACTGCGGGAGAAGAACTGGAACAATGACTAATAGTAATTCAGAACCATCGCTGTTAGTCAGTAAGGGAGCGGTTGAACCAGCCTCATACCGTGACCCACAAATTTCCAGCTATCGTGGTAATCCACTTATAGAAGCATTACCCCCAATTCTCGCAGAAGAAGAAGCGATGATGCTTCTAGCACACTATCCAAGTTATGACCAAAACGAGCGTACTCTGCCTAACCACTTGCGTTTTCATCTAGTGCGGAACGCATTGAAATTCGTTGAACCCCTTCCAATTCATTTGGATTTAGAGCAGCGCTTTTCTTGCATGATTCGGACAGGATACGAGGCTCGCAATCCGTTAACGCCTGAGTTCCGCAGAGACTTCCAAAAGCGATTAAATGCTTTAGATTCTGATGGATTTTCTCAAAATCATCTACGTTCAACAGCTACAGGTTTTACGATTATCGGCATCAGCGGTGTAGGTAAAACAACTGCGGTGGAGGCAATCCTGTCTCTTTATCCTCAAGTGATTGTTCATAGCCACTATGACAACCGAGATTTCACGCTAATGCAAATTGTGTGGTTGAAGCTAGACTGTCCCTTTGATGGTTCAATTAAAGGTTTGTGCCTAAACTTTTTTCAAGCGCTTGACGATCTTCTAGGAACTAACTACTCCAAAAATTATGGTAGAGGCCGCTTTACAGTAGACCAGTTAATACCATATATGGCTCGTGTAGCTTCCCTCCACTGTATCGGAGTCTTGGTAATTGACGAAATTCAACACTTGAACGAAGCAAAAAGTGGTGGCTCCCAAAGAATGCTCAACTTCTTCGTTCAACTAGTCAACACCATTGGTATTCCCGTTGTTCTAGTAGGAACTTATAAAGCCATGTCTATTTTGAGTGGCGAGTTCCGCCAAACCCGTCGAGCTAGTGGTCAGGGGGATTTGGTTTGGGACAGGATGGCACAAGATGATGTTTGGGAGTTATTTGTCGAATCACTTTGGCGATACCAGTACATTAGCAAACCTTGTCCGCTGAAGCCAGAGCTAAGTCATGTTCTCTATGACGTAACTCAAGGAATTACTGACTTTGCCGTTAAGGTCTATATGTTGGCACAAGTCCGGGCGATCGCAACTGGAAAAGAGGTTGTGACCGAAAGCATTATCCGGTCAGTAGCAAAGGATAGTCTTCGTCTTGCACAGCCGATTTTGTCAGCTTTAAGAACAGGTGATATCCGATTCCTCCAAAGTGTGGAAGATGTCTATCCAATCGACATTACATCCTTCCTAGAAGAGGCTCAAAAGAATACCAAAATTGTAGGTCGCCTCCGTTCTTCACCCATGATTGAGAAAAGCTTGACAGATTCTGAAGAAGAGGTCGAGGTTAGCTTCCAAAATCTAGCTCCTGATTCGCCTCTAGTAAAATCAGCAACCAACGCAATAAATATTGCTACTCTTGCCAAAACTGAAACTAAGAAGCGGCAGAGAACACTTCGTAAAACAGCCTCCAAGAAGGATGGATTGATTAAGGTTGTGGCTGTTGGAGAGAAGCGAGGAATTGCGGCCTATGAAGCTCTCCAGCAAGAAGGCTACATTCGACCCGCCACTGAGTATCTTTTGGATGAGGTAACAGTATGATTGGTTTCTTCCCCGCTCCCTATCCAGATGAACTGCTTTATAGTGTTTGTGCGCGATATCAAGAGCAAGTGCAGTATCACAGCAGTAGGCATACCATTGAGGAACTGTTTGGAGCTGGAACTCAGACAGTAGTGGTCGCGATACCTAACCACCTCGGTAGACTTATTTCAGTCTTACCACATGGGCATCACTATACAGTTGATCGATTGATAGACAAAAATACGCTATTGCCCTTTTTCAGTCCATTCCTTGAGCTTAAACGCATCACTCTTCTTCGGGAAAATATGCAAGGAGACACGGGAAAACTAGCTCAGATGCACTTGGGCTTCATCAATAGCAGCATTCGCTTACCAGAATGGTTTCGTTTCTGTCCGTTGTGTGCAGAGGAGGAAAAGAAGCAGTTGGGCGAATGCTATTGGCATCGACTCCATCAATTACCTGGTGTACAAGTCTGTCCTATTCATAAAGTTTTTCTGGCAAATAGCGAAGTACGTACACGAAGCCAGAGATTGAGATATGAACTAATTTCTGCTGAAAATGCAGTAGAGGTAGCACGGTCAAACCCTTTAGATTTATCAAATTTACGCCACAAAGCTCTCCTGAAGATTGCCGACGATGCTATCTGGTTACTCAGTCAGCCTAGCTTAATTTCAGAATTTAGTTTTGTAAAGGATCGTTATTTGTATCTCCTAAAGAAACGAGGCTTGGCCAACTATACAGGTATAGTTCGTGTGAATGAATTACTGGAGGCTTTTAGAAACTATTACCCCGCTGATTTTTTAAAGCTGCTTAATTGTGAAATTGACGAAAAGAAAAATAATAATTGGTTATTTGCCCTGGTGCGACCGTCAGTTAAATGGGTGCAGCCTCCCTTATACCATCTACTGCTGATCCAATTCTTGGGATACACAGCAGAGCAATTTTTTACGCTTACAGAAGAAGTGTATAGCCCCTTCGGAGAAGGACCGTGGCCTTGCCTTAATCCAGTTTGTGAGCATTTTAGACAACCATACATAGAAGATATTAGTTATAGGTGTCAAGGAAATAAAGTTATAGGCACTTTTAGCTGCGCCTGCGGCTTTATTTATAGCCGGAATAGTCATAATCAATCATCGGATGATTGCTTTCGATTTAGCCGAGTGAAATCTTATGGCTGGTTATGGGAAGATACATTAAAGCAGCTATGGAACGACTCGGCTGTTTCAGTAAGTGAAATAGCACGTTGCTTAGGAGTTAAGAGAGAAACAGTTAAGAGTCAAGCTGGCTACTTGGGGCTTTCATTCCCTCGGCTAGGTCCGATTGCCAAGGTAAAGCCCCTAAATCGGGTGGTATCACCTCGATCGAAAAATATTCAAGCGCCTAGACTAAACAAGGTGAAGAATAATCGAAACAAAGGGTTATCATCTGGAGGAAAATACGCGGAATTTTGCCCCTTCGGACAGGGTCCCTGGCCTTGTCTGAATCCGGTTTGTGAACATTTCCGACAACCACAAATAAAGGACATCACGTACAAGTATCAAGGAGGCAGATGCTCAGGGATTTTCAGTTGCATCTGTGGCTTTGTCTATTTCCGAACTAAGGCCGGGAAAGTTCCCGAAGACCCCTTTCGATTTAGTCGGGTGAAATCTTACGGCTCCCTATGGGAGAACGCTTTGAGACAGTTATGGAATGACTCTGCACTTTCGCTAAGCGAGGTAGTACGTCGCCTTGGGGTTGACGACCAAGCAGTTAAGCGTGAAGCTATCCGTCTAGGACTTTCTTTTCCTCGAATTGCTCCATCTTGGACAGTAGAGCAAGGAAGTCAAAGTTTATTTTCTCGTTCCAGAGATAGCAAGATTTTACAAAACAAGTTAGAAATCTATCGAAGCGAATGGATCGCTGCTGTAGAGGAATATCCAGAAGCAGGACGAAGCTTTCTGCATAAAAAATTTCAACGTATTTACGCTTGGCTTTCTAGAAATGATAAGGAATGGCTTATAGCTCATTTACCATCACCTCAGAAAAGAGAAAGCTCTTTGAAGTCTTTAAGTGCGTCTCGTGTGGACTGGAAAAGCCTTGATACTCAACTTGCAGAGGCTGTGAAGTTATCAGCCTTGGCACTCAAGAATACGGCTACACGTCCTGTGCGAGTAACAAAAATAGCAATAGCTAATGATTTAGGGCGGCTAAGTTTAGGCAAATGGATAAATATCCCAAAGAAACGACAATTTGATAAACTACCACTGACAGCTAACGCTCTGGCTGAGGCAATTGAGACAGTTGAAGACATTGCTATCCGTAAGATCTGGTGGGTTACAGATTGTTACCGTCAAGAGAGAATACATCCAACGTGTTCACAATTGAGAAGGCGAAGTGATGTGGCCTTAGAGATAGCGAAGTTGCTACCAGTGAAAAATGCACTCGATGCTGCTTGGCAATCTTTGGAGTCGTTAGACATTATTGGCAATGCCGAAATACTATCAAGTGATGAAACATAATCATTACATAGGTAGAAGGGTCATTAGCTACTTTCCTGACCCTGCCCCAGATGAATTGCTCTACAGTGTCTGTGCACGGTTTCAAAACCAAGTGCAATATTCAGATCAAAAATTTGTGGTGAAGGAACTATTCGGAACCTCAAATGCTATAGCAGTTGTTGACCTACCTTCTCATCTTGATAGTCTGATTGCTGCTTTACCTCTGGGAAATCGTTACAGTGCTGATCGCCTGATTGATAACCAAACGCTGTTGCCTTTTTACAGCCCTTTTCATCAACCCGCTCGGGTGGAACGATTACGGGAAGATCTGCGAGGAAACGGTAAAATCTCAGTTCCTGGGCGTTTGGGCATTATGGCTAATAGCGTTCCAACACCTGCATGGCTTCGCTTTTGCCCGCTGTGTACAGAAGATGATGAAAGGCAGTTTGGCGAAACGTACTGGCACCGTATCCACCAAGTTCCGGGTGTTAAAGTTTGTCCAGTCCATGCTGTCTTTTTGGAGAACAGCAAAGCTCAAGTGCTGCATCGAAAAACTCGTCATGAGTATATCTCAGCTCAACAAGCAATCTACACCACTTCACCACGTTCCTTGACACTTTCAAATCTCTCTCATGTAGCTTTGTTGAAGATTGCTCGCGATGCCGCTTGGTTGTTGAATCAGCAAAGTTTGGCTCCGGGACTTGAATCTTTTCGGAACCGTTACCTACCTTTGCTAGCTGACCGTGAGCTGGCAACCTATAGTGGCAGGGTTTACACGAGTCGATTGCTAGATGCCTTTCAGTTTTACTACTCTGAGGAGCTTCTGAGGCTACTTCATTGTGAGATTGATCAACAAAGTCAGCATAACTGGCTGTTTCGACTAGTTCGCTCTCCTAAAAGCGCACAGCATCCTCTACACCATCTGCTGCTCATACAGTTTCTCGGACACACAGCCGAATCTTTCTTCCAACTTCCTGCTGAGTATCAGCCCTTCGGTCGTGGCTCATGGCCTTGCCTGAATCCGGTTTGCGAGCAGTTCCGGCGACGACGCATTAAGAACTATCGCTTATCCTATAGCCAGGAGAATGGCAGACCTATCGGCACATTTAACTGTCATTGCTGTGGCTTTGTTTATTCGCGGATTGGTCCAGACCAGTCTATGGAGGATTGGTATCGCTACAGCCGAGTAGAATCTTACGGAGGTGTTTGGGAATCAACCCTCAAGGATTGGTGGGCAGACAAAGGAGTCAGTCTGCGCGAGATTGCACGGCGGTTGGAAGTTGACCCTCATACTGTTAAAAGCCATGCTACTCGCTTAGAATTGCTATTCCCCCGTCCAACTAAAAGACCAACGCAGCAACCTACAGAACAACTAACTACTGAGCCAGGAAATGCTGTAACAATTGACCAAAATGAGTTGGAAATGAACCGTGCGGCTTGGCTCTCTTTGAGAGAAGACAATCCAGAAGCAGGCGGGAAGTTATTGCGGAGCCTATTACCGCGTGTTTATATCTGGCTCTACAGGAATGACAAAGAATGGCTGAAGGCGTATATGCCTCCTCGTAAGCCAACAGTTAGCCCATCTCGTGTTGATTGGGAAAGCCGTGATACCCAGTGGGCTATAGCAGCAAAACTCTCAGCAGAGCACTTGAAGAATGCTCCCGGACGCCCTGTACAAATAACTGTAGCTGCGATCGCTAGAGATATCGGTCAATTGGCAAACATCCAGAAACACCTTGATCAGCTTCCCCTAACGGCACAGGTTCTGGCGGAGGTGGTTGAGACTCGTGAACAGTTTGCCGTGCGTCGGGTGGAGTATGCTGCTGAACATTTTCGTCAAGAGAATGTTTGTCCCCAGCGGTGGCAGTTAGTGCGTCGAGCAGGTTTACGTCCGGACATGGAAGCGACACAGCAGGTGAAAGAAGCGATCGCAACAGCTTTGGCATCTTTAGACCCACTAGGTGTAGTTCAAACAGATGAGTTAATTTAGCTTCCCAATTCATCTAAGTAATTGTTCTTGAATGGAAGTCTAACGGCTACCGAGCTGTCACCACCTTATGCTTTCAAAGCTGCGGCAAGAACCAGGTCTAGAGCAAGTGTTGGCAGGAAGTAAGGTAGAACGAGCGATGTGATGTATCGCGATCGCTATCTGAAGGGTAAGGAAGCCGAAATTCTGTTAGACCTGTTATGAGAGGAACTCGCTCCCAGCGCTGAAGTGAAAACCTGGGTGTTAGAAAGTGCTAAGGAGCAGTCTGCCTCTGAACGAAAATCGGACCTAGAAGCTGTCTTTAGAGAAGTGGAAGAGATGGGAGTCTCTTGTCAAGCGATCGTGCAGCCTCAACACCACTCCAAAAACTTTCCCCATCCCCGTATCCTGGAAATTCATAGACAGGATGGACCGCACTAAAAAGTCGTGTTTGATATGGGACTCGACTTTCGCAATGTATTCTGTGACTAAACCTACCTATGTGGTCGTTACCTCCCGTTAGATGGATGGGTGCATCTACTGGCAGTAGCCTGTAAATAAAAATTACTACTCAGTGACACCGGAATTGTACTGAGGCTAGATTGATGCAGGACTTTCCAGTCTTTGATTAATGGCGATTTCTATTTATATGAGGACAGATAAAGACTGTGAAAACTGATAGGGCAGTCGATTGCTCATTATTTTATCGAATTTTTCCGGTTAACTATAGACAATCAATGAAAAATTTTTATTAGCTAACTTCCTGGAAGGAAAGAATTTTTGGTAGATGCTTTTTTTGAAGCATTGGAAGGAACTCTCGTAAGGGAGTTTCTGTGTATTTATAGCGATGAATCAATTGCCAGAAAACCATCATTAATGTTGTTCAGAACATTGGCAGTATACACGGTAGTGAGATTACCTGAGTCGATGCTGGTCAAATTTCCAGTCACGTAGAATGTGTTTCTAAGAATTGATTAACTCAAAGGAGCAATAAGAATGGCTAAAATGATTAACCCACCTGATCTCAACGAAGCTGACAATCTATTAAAAACTTTGCTCAACGATGTTCAGAGAGCAGAAGGAACACTTGCAGGTGGTGAAGCAAGACGCATTGGGAAGGCTGAAGCTGCGGTTTCTAGTCTTTTCAAAACAGAGGTAAGATTTGGTACGCCGAAAGACAAATTAAGGCGGCTTACAGAGGAAATATTTCAAGAGAGCGGTGCTGAGTTAACTCCAATGTTCAAGCGCCAGATGCAAGAGCAATATGATTTTTATTATATGGCTGTACCAGTAATTATGAAGCCTGAACCTGGTGTTCAATTTGTACAGTTAGCTTGTGAACTCGATTTTGGTCCAAAAGGCAGCGACGAACCAATTATTCAGACAATCTTTCCCACTGATAAATGGCGAGATGTCATGAATTTTGGGGTTGGCATGAATGTGGGTCTAGATGGAAGTCTAAGCTGGAATATTGGAGTCGATTCTACAAATCTCCCTGAAGTTCTCAAGCGTTTTTCAGGGGATTTACAAGCAAAAATAGCTAATAAGGACGAGTTCAAAGCATTCATTGCGATTCCTGAATACAAGTATCAACTTGGTCGTTCAGAAATTACAGCCTTGGGTGAAAGTAGCCCCACCTGCTACTGGTACATACAAGATCCAGAATTGCAGAAGATGACTTCAATGGAGTTCGCAACCGTTTTCAAAGTTCCCAAAGGAACAGAATCTATTACTTTGAAGGGAATTGCTTGGGCTGAGCCTAACATGAATTGGCTCACGATGAATGTGGAGCATGTCTTTCGGCGTTTAACTGACAATCTGAAAAATCTGCTAACTCACGATGGTAAGGCAATACCAGATCTGAGTCGTGGTGTGGAAGAAACATGGACTCTAACTTTGCCGAAACCTATTACTGCTTCATGAAAGCTCTGGCTTTCAAATCAAACTCAGTTATTAGTCACTCATTTGTTTAAGGAAGAAGATATGCCCGGAACATACTATAACTTTCGTGTGTCAGTCGCTGGTGACAATTCTGTACGAATTCAAGAGTGGGGAGAAGATTTATCACCCGAAGAAAAACCAGTCGGGCTATTTCGTAGAGACAAGGTATTTGGCGATGAGGAAATCAAGGCATTAATTGAGGCAGCGAATCAAGCTGCACTGGATGATGCTGAACAGGTGATACGTCTAGGAGAAGCACTTTGTGCAGCATTGCTTGACGACAGGCTGCTTAATGCGTTCATTGATTCTTATAAGAAGCATGCTCAAGATCAGGATCAATTGTTTCGATTTGAACTAGATATTGATGAACAGACTATGCCTGAGGTAGCTGCGCTGCCTTGGGAATTTATGTGTTTGCCTGAGCAAGCAGGTCGAGGCGAGCTTTGGTTCGCAACAGCACCAAAAATCATTTTCTCACGGCGACGAGCTTTATGGGACAAAGCAGACCCGATTCCGTTGGGCAAGGATGAAAAGCTGAGAATCGCCTTGGTCATCTCTACACCACGGGGAGAAGCTGTGGTGGATCATGAACCAGTTGAACAAGCTTTGAAAGATTTGGTTAAGGATAAACCAGACCAGCTTGAGTTATTTGTGGTAAATCCTGCTCAATTTGGTGCTGTTGATGAAGCCCTGAGAAAACACAAGCCTCACATCTTCCATTTCATTGGTCATGGTCGTCTGCACAACGAAAAGAATGAAGCCCTCGGTCAACTTGCCTTTATGAATGATATGGGTAGGGCGAAATGGATCAACGCACGCGAATTTAGTGAACGCTTTACTCAGCATATACCTGGAATTGTTGTGTTGCAAGCATGTGAGGGAGGTCAGCTATCTCCATCAAAAGCTTTTGTTGGGGTTGCTTCTAAAGTTGTTCAACAGAATATTCCAGTTGTTGTAGCAATGCAGTATGAAGTCACTAATGACACAGCAATCGAATTTGTTAGTCGCTTCTACTGGGAGTTGGCGGAGGGCAAGCCTGTAGATGTAGCTGCTCAGCTTGGTCGCCGCGCAATTGCAAATGGCTCAACTTTGCATCGAACACGAGATTTTGCAACGCCAGTTATCTTTATGCGTGTGCGAGATGGATACCTGTTTCAGCAACCCAGTGACAAACTGTCCGAACAGCAGGTAGATCCATCAAGGCGAGTTGTGGAAGCAAATATGAAGTTAGGTACTGTAGAGGGCGGTGAACATAGGAATATCAAGATTGGTGAAGTTAAAAATGCCGCAGACATTAAAGGCAATTTAGAAGCTCAGAAAGTCAACAATGCCGATCTCGAAAATGTAAGAATTGATAGCCTTTGAACCTTGATTTTTAGACGAATATTGCGATCGCCCTCAAAACCTAAACAACTACAAGCGTCTCACTGTAAGAAACGATGGCTGAAACCGTTTCAACTCAAGTAAAAGCGATCGCCTTTGACCGTGATATCGAAAGACTCACCGAAGGCTTTACAGGACGGGAGTGGGTCTTTGAGGAGATTGACCGATGGTTGCAACAGGACAATGAACGGTTCTTCATCCTGACGGGGGAACCAGGAGTGGGGAAAAGTGCGAGAACTATACCCTCTCCATGCAGCCTAATCAAACCTATTAATTGACTTATGAATCAGCTATGGTATTACTCAATCCCAAACAAGGAATTGACTTTACAGACTACATCGCTGAGCGCACCCGTAACTTCACTGGTCGAGAGTGGGTATTCGAGAAGATTCATAATTGGCTCTCTGATCTCAATAGCTCACGCTACTTTCTTCTGACTGGAGAACCAGGGAGTGGAAAAACGGCGCTCGCTGCTCGCTTAACTCAAATCTCTCAAGGCTCGGTTTCACTATCTATCCCATTATCACACCTCAAAAAAGACTTTCTAAACGCGATACATTTTTGCTCTGCCAATGATAGCAGACGAACCAATCCTAAAATTTTCTCTGAATCAATTGCCCTGCAACTGGCTGCGCTTCCTGAATATGCACTCGCTCTTCAAGATACAGGGGAAAAGCAAGTCAACATTAATGCCACTCTGAATGTCCAGTCAGCCTTTGATAGTGTATTACAGGCAGTAGTAATTAATAATTTGACGCTTGCTGGGTTAAATTCCCAGGAAGAATTTGATCAAGCTATTGTTGAGCCACTGCATACAATTTACAACAATGGCTTTATGAAACCAATTACCATCCTGATTGATAGTTTGGATGAATCATTACTGCATGAAGGGAAGACCAAGATTGCTAACTTACTAGCGCGATTGAAGTATTTACCATTACAAGTGCGGTTTATCCTTACTACACGAACTGAAGAAGAAATTATTAATCTATTTCAAAAGTCTAGTCTAGAAATAGTTTCGCTGACAGAAGGTAATGGATTGATCTATAGTCGAGAGGATGTGAAGAGTCACATTGTTCGGATGTTCGATAAAATGCCGAGGATCGCAGAGAAACTTAATCCTGAGCTACCAAAAGCGTTTTTTATCAATGCAATTAGCCACAAAAGTGATGGAAATTTCCTATACGTGAGTAATTTGCTGCTAATGTTGGCAGAGGAATCAGAGATTAATCAAGCGTCACTTGAGGGATTACCCGATGGAATTGATGGTTTCTATACAGAGTTCTTGCAGCGATTGATTAATCGAACTAGCTGGTCAGACTGGGAAGAACACTATGCTCCGATTTTGGGCACACTAGCTGTTGCTCAAGAACCGTTAAGTAGGGATTTACTAGCTAAGTTCCTTGGAAAGAGGAGTTCCTCCCAATTGCTGACACCGCTAAGAAACATTCGTCAATTTCTGGATAGCGATGAATCATTACCACCAAGCCAACGCATCTATTCCATCTATCATCGCTCTTTCACAGACTTTCTGTTGAATGAAGATCGCGCAGAGAGCTACTGGTGCGAAGAAATAGAACAACACGAGCGAATTACACATCACTACCTATCTGATCAACAACCTTGGCACACTAGACTCTCTAGCGATCTCTATTTATGGAAGTACCTTGCGTATCATCTAAGCCGAGCAGAGCGAAACACTCAATTGGGCCAACTACTACTTGATCTTGACTGGCTTCAATCGAAACTCAATTCAACTGACACTACTTCTGTACTCTCAGACTACGGCTATCTTCCCAATGACACCAACTTACAGTTAGTACGAAATGCGATTCAACTATCCGCTCATATTCTGGTAGAGAACAAAGCTCAACTATCAGAGCAGTTACTAGGTCGGTTACTCTCATACGCTGCGCCAGAAATCACAGAACTTCTAACTCAAGCAAGACAGAGAAAAGGTTGTTATTGGCTGCGACCCTTGATTTCAAGTCTTGTATCACCCGGTGAACCTCTTCTCCGCACGCTAACAGGGCACAGTAGAGAGGTGAACGGGGTGGCTGTGTTACCAAACAAAAGCTTGGTAATTTCTGCCTCTACAGATCGAACCTTAAAGGTTTGGAATTTGATGGATGGGAGTGAGCTATGTTCTCTCGGAACTCATGATGGTGAAGTAACCAGCGTAGCAGTAACTCTGGATGGGCAACATGCCGTTTCTGGTTCTGCCGATCGCACGCTCAAGATTTGGGACTTGGCAGGCGGAACACTCCAACGCACCTTGGAAGGACACGGTGCTGTAGTCACATCGGTGGCAGTAACTCCGGATGGGCAACATGCTATTTCTGGTTCTGCCGATTGCACGCTCAAGATTTGGGACTTGGCAGGCGGAACACTTCAACGCACCTTGGAAGGACATAATGCTGTAGTCACATCGGTGGCAGTAACTCCGGATGGGCAACATGCCGTTTCTGGTTCTGCCGATTGCACGCTCAAGATTTGGGACTTGGCAAGTGGAACACTCCAACGCACCTTGGAAGGACACGGTGCTGTAGTCACATCGGTGGCAGTAACTCCGGATGGGCAACATGCCGTTTCTGCATCAAACGATCACACACTCAAAATATGGAATTTAACTAGTAACTCAGCCCCGTTGACTTTAGAAGGACATGCTGATCGAGTTTGGGCAGTTGCAGTAACACCAGATGGACAGCGAGCAATTTCTGGATCTACAGATGAAACTCTCAAGATTTGGAATTTAACAATAGGAGCAGAAGAATGTACACTTCAGGGTCACACTCGTGAGATTTACGCCGTAACGGTTGTTCCTGATCAGCAACAAGTTATTTCAGCGTCCTGGGATCGCACGCTGAAGGTCTGGAATTTAAGAAAACCCTTGAATAGGGTGTTTCTGCATAATCATACTGATGGAATCACCAAGGTGAGAGCCTCGAAGAATGGACAATTAGCTGTAACAGTCTCTCTCGATAAAACTATAAAAATATGGGATTTATCAACTAGATCAGTAAAACAAACACTTCGGGGTCATCCTTCACCACTTTGGGCAACTGCGATTGCACCAAGTGGGCATTTTGTAGTTTCTGCTTCAGTGGATGGAACGATCAGGCTCTGGGACTTAGCAAACGAGTCCACAGTTCTGGATTTTCGGGGGCATACTGACGCCATTAACTCGGTAGCAATCCTACCGGATGAGCAGTATGCTATCTCTGCCTCTTGGGATCGAACCCTCAAGATTTGGAATTTGGCGAGTGGGACGAATGAACTCACCTTGCAAGGGCATACGAGTGCAATTAACGCCGTAGCAGTTAGTGCCAATGGACAACGGGCTATTTCAGCCTCAGCTGATGGAACACTTAGGGTTTGGAACCTAATGAACGCGGAAGTAATATACACATTAACTCATTCTGGTGAAGTTACATCGGTATCAACCACACCAGATGGACAAACTGCAATTTCTTCATCGAATGACAGTTCTATCAAGGTTTGGGACTTGAATACTGGAATCTGTCGATTTACCTTGCAAGAGCATAAAGATGGAGTGAATGGAGTTAGCCTAACTTCAGATGCGCCCTATTTCGTATCTTGTTCACATGATTGCAAGCTAACACTCTGGGATTTGATGAGCGGCAACTCCATCGCAAGTTTTACAGGAGACAGTTCATTTTGGGATTGCACTGCTTTTGCCAATTCCAGTGGAGTCACACTCCTAGCTGGAGATGCGATGGGAAAGCTGCATATCCTGCACTTGGAAAGTCCCTAGACCTACTCGGCAGAAGTTTTCCAACAGTTGCAATGGTGGCTATATCAGCTCTTGTATCGCCATTTTTAGCTGGTGGGTTATTTCTGCCAACCTGGTCTAGGTACTCATAGTTTTTCTGGTACATATTCATCGAATCTATAACTATAAATTACCTATCATGCCTCAGCCCTACCTATTTATCAATGATATTGAAGGACAACGCAAGATCCCACTTGGACAGTTAGTTTACTTGGTTGGCAGAGACTACAAATGCGACATTCGGCTGGTTTCGACCGATGTTTCTCGCCTGCACGCTACTCTAATTCAGTTGCCCAAAAAAGGTGACATCCACAGCTATCGAATTGTTGATGGTAATTTGCGAGGTAGACGTAGCGGCAATGGAATTTTGATTAATGGGGAGAAGGTTCAATCCCAGGAGCTGAAGGAAGGTGATGTTATAACGTTTAGCTCTCAAGCCACAGCCCTTTATTGCTACTAGAACAGTTATTAATTCCTGAAAATTTATTAGAGACTCTTTCTTCTAAAACTCTTTCATCTATGCCCGCATCTTCTGCAACTTGTCTGACCACAATCGCATTGTCCGACTCCATTCAACAATTAACCAACGGCTTTGCTGGTCGAACGTGGGTTCTCAATCAAATAAACCACTGGCTCCAACAAAAAGACCAGCGGTTTCTGGTTATAACTGGAGAACCGGGAGTGGGAAAAAGCGCGATCGCAGCTCACCTGATTCAAACCCGCAAGGACATTGTTGCCTATCACTTGTGTCAAGCCGCAGAATTGGAAACCTTGAAACCGGGACGGATTTTGCGATCGCTTACAGCTCAACTGATGGAAACTGTCCCAGACTACGGTCTAGCGTTGCTCAATACGATTAAGGCAACCTTGGAAGCTGATGTCAAAATCCAGGTTAAGCAAGCCAGTGATAGCAAGATTAGAGAAGTCTACATTGAAAACCTGAATCCAAGTGACCTGGAAAAGGAAGACTTGGAGAATGTACTGGATATTCTGATCCGGGCACCCTTGGCAGCGTTGCCTAAAATCTACGACGAGCGCCACAAGCCTGCTCCAGAACGAGCAATTTTCCTGATTGATGCCCTGGATGTGGCAGTCTCAACCGAAGACGCGGCACAGGATGATGAAGACATTGTGACATTGCTAGCCGCCTTGTTGGAGGATGAAAGTTTACCATCCTGGGTTCGATTTATTCTCACCTCGCGTCCAGACCGGAGAGTGTTGCGAGAGTTTGAACCCCTCCAACCCTACAAGCTGGAGGAAATGTCCCAGCAGAATCTGGGAGATATTCGGCACTACATCCAGAAACGACTTGCAGAACTCGCTTTTCAGAAACAGCTAGAAGCAGCTCAGATGTCCTCCCAAACACTGGTGGATGAGTTGACCCAGCTTTCAATGGGTAACTTTCGCTACGTCCGATTTCTACTCGATGACCTCGAAGCTGGAAAACACTCGTTGAACAATTTAGCGGTTTTGCCTGAAAGTTTGGCTGAAACTTACGCCAAGGATTTATCAAAGTGGTTTTCAGTCGATGAGTTGGCGGAACGATGCCAAAAAATCCTGAAGGTATTAGCAAGCGCTCAGAAACCATTGACTGAAGACCAGTTAGTCAGCTTGACCGGAATTCGACCCAGGTTGGTGCGGCAAGACTTGTGGGGACTGAGACAATTTTTGGATGTCGGGTGCATTGGGGAAGGCGAGGACACCCATGAAACCTTCGCCATTTTTCATCCCTCGTTGCGAGAGTACTTACTGAACCTGGAGTAAAGGAATGGTTTCCTCTGCACTCAATCGTCTGGCTCCTATTGATTTTACCCGCTACATCGATCGCCTGACCGAACGCTTCACCGGACGAGAATGGCTGTTTGAGCAGATTGACCGCTGGTTGAAACAGGGCGATGAGCAGTTCTACCTGCTGACGGGTGAACCAGGCGTTGGCAAGAGTGCGATCGCTGCTAAACTGACCCAAATCCGTAGTGATATCGCCGCCTATCACTTCTGTCGGGCTGGGGATGTGGAAACAGTTAGACCAGGGCGAGTATTGCGATCGCTGGCAGCTCAACTAGGGAAGACTCTGCCGCGTTACGGTGAAGCTCTAGCAAAGACGATTGACCCGATTCGCCTGCGGATTGATGTCAACATCAACATTGAGTCCCTCAGTAATAGCCAGGTGACGGGCATTTACATTGAGAATCTCAAAGAGAGCGACCCCAGAGACGAACTAGAGATTCTGCTGCGGGCACCACTGGCAGCACTCCCTGACCTCTATGCCGAACATAACGAACCCCTTCCAACGCTGAAAGTGCTTCTGATTGACTCGCTGGATGAGGCAGTGACCACAACCGGAAGAGACAACATGGCAACACTGCTGGCAGCCCTGTCTCAAGTAGATGGGCTACCCTCTTGGATTCGGTTTATCCTCACAGCACGTCGGGGGATTGAGAATTCGCTTCAGTTTAAGTCATTACAACTCTATAAGTTAGAGGAACTATTAGCACAGAATTTGCAGGATATTGAGCGATATGTGCAAAGTCGGGTAGAGGAGTTAGTGGTACAGCCTGAGTTAAAATTCCAGGCTCGACTAGAGCAGGCTGAGCTTTCTGCTGAAACCCTAGTACGGGAAGTTAAAGAGCTTTCCAAGGGCAACTTTCTGTACACTCGCCTGCTGATGGATGGGATTGGCACAGGTGAGCTATCTGTGAAAAACCTGTCTATATTACCCAAAACCCTCAATGAAGTTTATCAACGATTTCTCCGGCATCGCTGCCCCTTCCGCAAGTGGAGCGATCGCTATCAGTCAATTTTAGGAACACTGACTGTTACTCAGGAGGCAGTCACTCAAAAACGGTTGGTGAAGTTTACAGGGGTTGATTCTCAGCAGGTGCAAGATGCGATCGGTATTTTGCAGCAGTTTTTGGATGAAGCAGAGGATGAGCAGGGACAAAAGCGCTACGCAATTTTTCACCAATCGCTGCGAGAGTATTTGCTCGACAGAAAGCAGAATCAAGATTTTTGGTGTGATGTAAAGGAGCAGCATGATATCATTATTGGCTGCTTTGAGAAGGAATCTGAATCTTGGCAGGATTTGAAGGCGATCGATCAATATGGATTGCGGTATTTGACTCAGCATCTTGTTCAAGCTAATCGTGTAAAAGAACTCCACTCTTTACTCGCTCTAGAAACTTCCGATCAACGCAATGCCTGGTTTGATGCTAAAGAGAGTATTGAAGATGAAAGTGGATTTTTATCGGATGTTTCGTTGGCATGGAGTCAAGCTGAAACAGCCTCTATGGTTGTTGAGGAAAAAGCTGAGATCGCTTTGCAATGTTGCTATGCCTTGATGACTGCCTCAATTCATAGCATAGCTGAAAACATCCCTGCTGATTTATTAATTGCAGCAGTATCCCAAAAGATTTGGTCTCCCACTAAAGGATTAACCTATACTGCACAAATTCCAGATCCCTATCGGCGTTCTATAGGTCTGATAGATTTGTTGCCTCACTTACCTGAGTCTTTCCATGAGCAAGCCCTACAGAAGATCATCATTACTATTCAGTCAATTTCAAACGAGCGGGATCGAACTCGCTCACTGATAAGTTTAGCTACCCATCTAACAGATAATTTGAAGATTCAAGCATTTAATATTGCCATTACGCTTGAAAATCAATACTTTTTAATCCAGGCGGTGACAGGTTTAATACCTCATCTCCCAGATACCTTGAAAGAAAAAGCCTTGAGTACTATCTTCCAATTGAAAGGAGAGTATCAAGCTCAGGCTCTGGTGCAAATTGCCCATTACCTTCCAGAATCTTTGCTATCAAATATTCTAGATGCAACTCAGAAACTTAAAGAGTATTTTCGGTCAAAGGTACTAGTTGGACTGGCTCCTCTTCTGCCTGAGAGTTTAAAGAAGCAAGCCTTCGAGATTGCTATGTCCATTCAGCATGAAGAAAATCATGAGCATTGGCGAGCACAGTCTCTTGCCGCATTAATTCCTTGCTTACAGGAGGATTTGAAGGAGCAAGCATTACAACAAGCCTTGAAGGATGTTCAAGACATCACACACGAGGCTAGTCGAATACAGCTACGGCATGAATTAGAATCTTACACTCCAGGAACTTTACAGGAAACACCTGTGAGTAACGATGTCAATGAAATCCAATATAGTGAAAAGCAAACACAGCAAGCACCTGCACGTTCCTCCGAATCTCTCTCATCTCCTATGCTTGAAGAGCAAGTACAACAAGCCTTAGATACTGCCTTAACGATTCAAGATGATGAAGAACGAACACGAGCATTAACAGAATTAGCTCCCCAGTTGTCAAAAGTGCTTTTGTCAAAAGCATTAATTAGTACTTTAGCAATACAAGATAAGAAATACCAGGTATGGATACTAACTAAATTTACTTCCTATCTACCTTTACAGTTCGACGAGCAAATGTGGCAACTTGCTTTAATTTTTGTGATGGATGAGATAGAAGATCAGAACTGTAAAGAACAGGAGTTGCTTGCACTAGTTCCTCATGTGCCAACAGCAATGCACAGGCCTCTTTTGGAAGCTATTCGTAAAATTGATAGCGGTTTAAAAATACTGATCGCATTGCTTCCTTACCTGTCAGTCCCGTTGTTATCAGAAGCAGTGGAAGATACTTTGAACATTCTCTTAGAAGATAGTTCTTCTCAAATGAGCCTTGAAACACTTGGTATAAATCAGGAAATAGGAGAGGAAGAGAGAGAGAGCTACGGAGAAGGAGGATTGCTCGGTCCCAAGTTGTATTTGCCAGAATCTTTAAAAGAGCAAGCCTTAAACAACGCTTTGGAACTTCAAGATGAATTTCAACAGGTATGGATGCTTGCTAAATTGGCTCCTAACCTCCCTGAATCTCTACAACGAGAAGTGGTGATAAAGATTGTGTCTGTTTATAATCGACATCATGAAACTGAGACGAATGAAAGTGAGCTAACTACTTTGCTGCCGTTGTTGGCGATTGAATTGGTTCCCCATTTGTTACCAATTTTTCAACAAGAAATGGTAAACGTAATTTGGTCTAATCACGCAATTCGGACAATAGTAATAGCTAAATTAGCTTCCTACTTACCGAATTATCTACAACAGGAAGCCCTCAATACGATTTCAATAATGGAGCCATTGCTTCAGGTAGAGGCACTCCTTCAACTAATCCCAACACTACCAAAATTGATACAAGAGCAAGTTTGCGAGAACGTACTCAACATTGCGATCGCAAATCAGCCTGATGCAAATAATCAAGCCATGAGAACAATAATGTTTGCTTTTGAAGTAAGAGATGGATATTTTCTGAAACAAACGCTGCTCAAACTAGCTCCCTACTTACCTACCACTCTTCATGGTCGAGCACTAGAAGCGGCTCTAAGTATTGACAGCAAGATTGAGAAGGTAAAAACACTGATTGGATTGGCTCCGTATCTAGGTTGTCTAGGGAAAGACGCTTTACAGCAGGCTCTAGATATGGCTGAATCTATCGCTGACGATTATTCACGAGCACGAATGTTGGCAGAATTACTTCCTTTGATGTCGGGAGACAAACGTGAGCAAGTATTGCAAAAGGTACTTAATGCTGCTGAGGCAATTAAGGATACAGAATTAATTCAAGAAATTGCACGTCAAATCAAGACGTTTGCCAATGTGTCTTCTTACTTACAAGTCTCTGAGCAAGAAGAACTCTGGCAGAAAGTTCTGAGTACAATTCAAACTATTCCAGATGAGGAAAACCGACAAGAAATGCTAACTAGGATAATTCCTCATCTACCGACCTCTTTACTACAGCAAGCCTTAGAAATTACTCTAAACATTCAAAATCATGAATACCGAATACAGGTACTCAAGAAATTCATTCCTTACTTAAAGAATCTTCCTGCTGAACAGCTTCACCCAGTCTGGAGCCAAACGCTTCGGTTCTCAGCAAACCGTACACGTAGAGATTTACTTTCAGATATTGGCGCATTGATTCCCATTATTCCTACACTCAGTATAGAAGAGGTAGAAGCAACTGCTGGAGTCATTGAAAATGTGGGACGATGGTGGTGATACAATACGTTTTCTAGGCTGCAATCCTGCTACCATACCCATTAGTAAGAAATCATAAACACTCCCTTCTAGCTGATAACTAGGTAGGCATTAATATTTGTCGTTGAGGCAAGGCAGAGGGCAAAGGGCTTTTATGCAGAAGGAAAGAGGATTTTAATCAATTAAAATTTATTTATATGCCTTCGTTTATTTGCGCCTACCTACTTACTGTAAGATTTGCGGCTACTCTCCTCATATTAAGTCGGGTTGATTGCACACAGTAAAATAAAGAGTATCTGAATGTACGGATGGCATTACTGAACTTCAAGTCAGGAATCGATTTTACTGAATACATGAGCACTCGCACCCCTAACTTCACAGGTCGAGAGTGGGTATTCCAAAAGATTTATGATTGGCTATCCAATCCCAATGCTTCTCGCTACTTCCTCGTGACTGGGGAACCCGGAAGTGGCAAGACAGCGATCGCTCAACGCCTCACTCAATTCTCCCAAAGCCAAGAGTCCCTGTATCCGGATTTGTTACCCAGTTTCCTTAATGCCATTCACATCTGCTCTGCTCGCGACAGCACCTCAGTCGATCCCAGAAATTTTTGCAAATCAGTTGCACTACAACTTGCCGAGATTCAAGACTATGCAATTGCCCTAGCCAATATTGACACAAAACACGTCAATATTCAGGCGACTCAAAATCTAGGAACAGTCACAAACAGCACCATTCAGAACGTGGTCATCAATAACCTGGATGTTTCAGGCGTGATGACCGCTCAAGAGGCATTCAATCTACTGGTTTTGAACCCACTCCAGTACATCTACCAAAACGGCTTCAACCAGCCAATTACCATTCTCGTAGATGCGTTAGACGAAGCACTAACCCATGAAGGAAAACCAAGTATTGTCGATCTGCTCTCAAAACTAGAGAATCTCCCCCCTCAAATTCGATTCATTCTGACTAGCCGTAAAGAATCACGAATTGAAACCAAGTTTCTAGACACAGAAGAGCTTTACCTGTCAGCTTCAGAGTTCAATCAACTGAATCAGCATGACGTTAAGAAATATATAGAGAAACGGTTCGTTCAGGATGAGCCACTATCAGTCCTTGTCGCCGATTTGAAACCTCAACAGCGAAAACAATCCATTGAACAAATCGCTGAAAAATCAGAAGGCAATTTCCTGTATGTCAGTTTTCTATTAAATGCGATCGCCAAAGGGCAGCGATCGCTCTGCGATCTGGAAGGATTGCCAGAAGGACTCGATGGATTGTACTACCAATCCCTGGAACGAGTCATTGAACTGGGCAAACAAGATTGGCATGAAACTTACGCGCCATTCATGGGAATTCTTTCTGTAGCACGTACCAGTCTCACTCTAAGCCAACTGCAAGCCTTCACCCAACAATCTGAGTCTCTTGTCTGGAAGTGTCTCACTGACCTGCGGCAATTCCTCGAAGAAGTTGAATCAACAACAAAACAGGAAGAGGAAGGGAACCAGTATCGGCTCTATCACCAGTCAGTGGTTGACTTTCTCAGGAAGCGATCTCTTACGCTTGGAAAAAATACTCGACATAATCCCTACTACCTTCCAGTCCAGGAGTTCCACCAACAAATCACCTATCACTATTGGCAACCATCTCAAGCCCTAGAAACATTAGATTTGCATCATCTGGACAGCTATGCCTACAACCATTTGACGTATCATTTGCTTGAGGGCGATCGTAAAGAAGAACTGTATTGCCTATTAACATCATCCCCTAAGTGGCTAGAGGCGAAATTTATTCACTGCAACGGCGATGCATCTTATGCAGCCGACCTGGATTTAGCAATTAATGACTTCTCCGATCCACTGACCGCGTCCCAATTACTTATCCTCATCCAACTCCACACCGCACGCCAGGTCGTAGGGCAAAGGAGCAATCGTTATGAGGACATTGATCTGAGAACGTTAGTTTGGCTGGGGCGGGAAACTGAGGCATTCAATCACGTTCGCCTACGGACTAATGCTCAGAAGCGTTTTTGGGGTCTATTTATCCTTTACAAACTCTTCTGCCAAAGAGGTCAGCCTTACCCTTCACTACTGCACGAACTTCAAGAAACAGCTTACTCTATTGAGGAACTCAAAGCACGAGTTGCGGCACTGGGAGCGGTCGCCCATGCTCTGGCTCAGGTGGAAGGCAAGGGGGCAGCAGAGACAATATTTGCTGAGGCAAGACAGCTTGTATTCCAGATTGACAATAAAAGTCAGCAAGCTTTGGCACTAAAAGAACTGGTTGTTCCCCTGGCTCTTGCAGGTTATTTTCTAGAAGCCGAAGAAACTGCACGCGCCATAGAAGATCGCAAGTGGCAAGCTTGGAGTCTAGCAACATTAGGTGCATCCTTAGCCCAAGCCAACCAGCTAGAAAAATCAAAAACACTATTTTCAGAATCCCAAGAACAAGCACTGTCCTTGCCAGATGACCATGAACAGGCATGGTTACTCAAGGCGATTGCTGGCGCACATATAGAAGCAATGAATCTTGATGCAGCAGAAGCCGTTGCCCAGATTATTAACAATCCTCAGAGGCGCGTTGAAGCATTGAGTGAATTGGGTACAGCTCTCCTGAAAGCTGGATTGGGAACCAAAGCAAAAGCTGTATTTACCGAAGCGGAAACCTTAGCACGTTTTATTGATTACGACTTTCAGCAAGGAGAAGCCCTGCAAGCCTTAGCTGAAGCGCTCGTTCAATCCAAGCAGTACACAGAAGCCGAAAGGGTTGCTCTGACGATTGAGGTTGATTGGGCGAGGGAAAAAGCTTTATTAGCTTTATCAGCAGAATTAGCTCAAGAGGAGCAGTTCACTGAAGCTGAGAGGATTTCTGACATGATGCAAAATAATAGTGGACGGACATTTATGCTGAGGGTTTTAGCCCTAGTCCACGCCAGAACTGGTAATCCGACAGCAGCAACCCAGTTTTTTAAGGAAGCAGGTGCGATCGCGCCAGTCATTGAAGATGATGAAAAACCCGTCTTTGCCCTAGCAGCTTTGGCAATGACGCTGGTAGAGGCTGACTACAAAATTTTAGGAGAAAAGGTTTTTCAAGAAGCCCTAGCAGCAGCAAAGGCGATCAAAAACAATACAAGCCGGACATCTGCACTAAGAACTCTAGCCTCGAAACTCGCCCAACACGGTTGCGTGTTAGAGGCTGAAAATTTGGCGCGGGCTATTGACAACCCATTGGAGCGAGCATGGGCACTGAAAGCGATCGCCATCTCACTAGCCCAGAAAGGATGTAGAGCAGAAGCCATAAAGATTTTTGCGGACATTGAAGATTTGGCAGATGTCGTCAAAAATAATAGATACCAAGATTTTGTTGTGGGACATCGGGATTGGGTATTAGGAGAGCTATCCAAAGCACTGACTGAGGTTGGATACTTCGCCGAAGCCGAACGAGTGGCGTTAGCTATTCAAGACGATAACTGGAAGCGAACGTGGGCACTATCCGAGTTAGCCAAAGCCTTAGCTAACTCCGAACAATTTGTAGAGGCTCAGAGAATTACACGAGCGATTCCTAAGACTGACTGGAAGCGGGTAGATGCTCTAGGTTCAGTCGTTGTAGCCTTAGTACGTGCCGGAGACAGAGCAAATGCTAAATTACTTCTCGCAGAAGCTAGGAAAGTTGCGGAATCCATCGAAGATTCTACATGGAAAGCATGGGCACTACGAGCCTTGGTTACAGCGTTAACCCAGATTAAGCATTTCGTAGAAGCTGAGGAAATCGCACAAGCGATCGCAGATGCAGAACAACGAGCTTGGAGTCTGAAAGAACTAGCGATCGCATCAGCTCAACCTAAACACTTCATAGAAGCTGGAAAAGCGGCTGAAGCTATCAGTAGTGGTATTTGGCGAACAGGCATATTCTTGTCTCTAGCCGAGGCGTTGATTCAAATTGGACGGCATCTTGAAGCCAATGAATTTTTCGCAGCAGCACAGAATGCTGCATGGGATGAGGAACCCAGATATCGAGAATCTGCCCTAAAAGAGCTTGCTATAGTCAATGCTCAAGTTGGGTGTTTTACCGAGTCGAGGAGAATCATAAAGAGCATGGAGTATTTTAGGGAGCGAGACGAAGCCCTCATGACGTTGGCTAGAGGACTCGCTCAGGCTCAACAATTTAGAGATGCCAAGCAGGCAATACAGACAATTGAAGAGGAAAAGAAACGAAGATGGGCATTAGGTTCCCTAGCCATAGCTCTCGCTCAACAGCAGCATTTCTCCGAAGCCTTACAGGAAATACGTTCACAAACTCTGGACGAATTTATACATATCTTGGCTAGATGTTCACCCATCTTTGAGCAGCTTGAACCAGGAATATCACTATCCGCATTCAAGGAGGTGATGCGTATTGTTGGATGGGTGCGTCCAGATTGGAGGAAAGTTGCTAACTACTTTTAGGCCCAGGCTGACTTTGACTTTTTGGGTGATCGTACTGTCTTAGTATTCTGTAGGAGGTGTGAGTCCTTGGCTTGTGTCCCAAACTAGCCGTCTGATGAGAGATTTACCAGTTCAGGTTTTTATTCTCTCGGTCTGAACGCGATTTAATCAAGAAAAGATCCTCAGTTTAATTAACTATTTTTGAGTTTCCGCTGAACTAGCACATAAAATCAAGGTGTTCAAGCCTTATCAGTTCAGCTAACTATTCTCCTTTTACATTTTTTATTAGGAACCGCAAAGACGCTTAGTACACGAAAGGAAAGAAGAAGAGTTCATCAATTAAATCGGATTGCTATATATAGCAATCCTTTCACTTTTAAGAATTGCAAAATCCTGGCTTCTCTTTATCTGCGTCCTAAAGCGGTTTACTTTTTTACAACTCAAATAGGACTGCTGTACTTGCATACGTTGATAACTTCATCGAATTATGAATAGTTACAAGCAACAGGTAATTGAATTTTACAATAGTAGAACTGCCTACGATTTCGAGGAAGGGACACGCCATCTACTTGAAGCCAATCTCCTACTTGAATTTGTCCCAATTCAGAAGGGAGATAAAATTCTTGATGTTGCCACTGGGACGGGTCTAGTAGCGATTCCTGCTGCTCAGAAAGTGGGTTCCGAAGGCAATGTTATTGGCATAGATATGTCTCCAGGAATGCTCCATCAAGCTAGAGTTAAAGTTGAAGCAGCTTGCTTACAAAACATCGAGTTGATTGAGGCGGATGCAGAATCAATTAACTTTAATGATGGTAGTTTTGATGCTATCTTTTGCTGTGAGGCAATTATACTTTTTACTGATATTCCTGCTAGTTTGAAAAAGTGGTATCGCTTCCTGAAAACAGGAGGATTTGTAGCATTTACGTGTCCTCCTGAAACGGCTTATCTGGGAGATGTTTACAGGACTATCTGCGCTAGAATATTGGGCATATCGCTGCCACACATCCTCGAAACACTCGGTACTCCAGAAAAGTGTCGGGATTTGCTACAACAGGCAGGTTTTAGAGATATCGAAATCAAAATTGAGCCGTCTGGACGGTATCGCAATATAAGAAATGACGAATTATCCTCGAAGAGAATTAATTTAAGTTTTAAAGGCAACCCGTTGTTGACCGAACTATCACCGGAACAATTAGAGCGGTTTCAAGTTGAGTACAGAGCAGAAATTGATAAACTAGCAACCGAGAAAGGTGTCTGGGAAGACACCACAAAATTTTTTGTTCGAGGTAGAAAATGAGTTGCTGAGTGATTGAAGGAAGACCAGGAAATACCCTAACGCATGACTGCGGCGCTACTACCTTTGTGCAACTGCTGACTGACCTCAAGTGCTTCCTGTCTTGCCCATTTGTCTGCGGCAATGATGTCATCAAGAGTAGGAGTTGAGCGGTTTTGGGAAGTAAAGCGATCGCAAACTGATTCGATGCAACGGGGAATATCCAAAAATTGAATTTTTTCTTCTAAAAATAGCGCCACTGCCTGTTCGTTCGCTGCATTCAAGACCGCAGGCATCGAACCCCCGGCACGACCCGCCGCATACGCCAATTGCATACAAGGATACTTCTCATGGTCGGGTTCCTTGAAAGTGAGATTCCCAGCTTTCACTAAATCTAGCTGTTCCCAGTCGGTATAGATTCGCTCAGGCCAGGATAGGGCATAGAGTAGCGGCAAACGCATATCAGGCCAACCCAACTGAGCTAAGACTGACGTATCTTGCAACTCAATCAGCGAGTGAATAATGCTTTGGGGATGGATGACAATCTCGATGCCATCGTAATCCATGCCAAAGAGGAAGTGCGCCTCAATCACTTCCAGCCCCTTATTCATCAACGTAGCGGAGTCAATGGTGATTTTGCGACCCATCGACCAATTGGGATGCTTCAGGGCGTCTGCAACCGTGACTGAGGCTAATTTCTCGACCGGTAAATCGCGGAAAGAACCACCAGAAGCCGTGAGCAAAATCCGTCGCAAGCCGCCTTTGGGGACGCCTTGGAGACACTGAAAAATTGCAGAATGCTCGGAGTCCGCTGGCAACAGCTTCACGCCATGTTTCTCTACCAGTGGCAGCACTACGGGGGCACCCGCAATCAAAGTTTCCTTATTCGCCAAAGCAATATCTTTCCCGGCTTCAATCGCGGCAATGGTCGGTAATAACCCCGCACAGCCGACAATTCCGGTGACGACCGTTTCCGCATTGCCGTAGCGGGCGACTTCAACGACCCCAGTTTCCCCAGCTAGCAGGATTGGTTGGGGGTCGAGGTCTGCGATCGCTTCTTTCAGTTCAGACAATTTGTCTTCTTGACAGATAGCGGCTATTTCCGGTCGGAACTGCCGAATCTGTGCGGCAAGCATTGGCACGTTGCGCCCTGCTGCCAACCCCACGATTTTGAACTTTTCCGGGTTTTGAGCCACAATATCTAGCGTCTGAGTCCCGATAGAGCCAGTGGAGCCAAGGAGAGTAATCGCTTTCACAATCATTTAAGGATTCAGGGGCAATTCCACTATAAATTGCTTGGGGTTCATCCTTAACATCTCATCTGAGCGGATTGATAAAGATCGGGGTATTATTACTGACCATAAGCCCTCAATAGGTGGGCTGGATGAGTGTTAATCAATAGGATTGCGAAGATCAACTGAGTGGGGCATCTATGCAAAAATACGCTGCAACTGTGGAAACCACTGCTGTTGAAAAAAAGGAGATATGGGCGAATGGGTTCGTCTTCGCAACGGCAATGTGGCTAAGCAGCCGACTCATCATTGCGATCGCAATGATGGCTGTCGCCCCTGCACTTCCAAGTCCCTCAAACATAATGCCTACATCTGGCTGGGGAGTTTTTGATGGCTGGGATAGCATTCATTATCGAGCGATCGCTGTCTCTGGTTACGAATACGCGAATGACGGACAAGGACATAATGTTGCTTTTTTCCCCGTTTTCCCTTTACTCATCCGGGGAGTGATGACCCTCGGCTTGCCGTTTGAAGTCGCAGGCACGCTCGTAAATAATTTGGCATTATTAGGAGCGATCGCTCTTGTATACTTTTGGGTCGAAGAACGTCATGGTAGAAGTGCTGCACGGTGGGCAAGTGCCGTATTAGCTTGGTGTCCCTTTTCCCTCTTTGGAACCGTAATTTACACAGAAGGGCTATTTTTATTCTTCAGCACTGCGGCTTTACGAGCCTTTGATAAACGCCAATATGCCTGGTTATCCCTGTGCGGTGCATTAGCAACTGCCACCCGTCCCACCGGAATTGCCCTCATCCCCGCCTTTCTGATTGCAGCGTGGAAAGAACGCAGACCTCTTATCGCCTACGTTGCCAGTCTAGCGACTGCGGGAGGGTTGCTTCTATTTAGTTTGTATTGCTGGATTCGATTTGCAGACCCTTTCGCGTTTATTCAAGCACAGCGAGGATGGCGACCTTCAGTTGGTTTCGATTGGCAGGGTTGGTGGAAAATGCTGATGCAAATTTCGATTGGTACAGCGAATTGGAAGTATGGCGGGATTAAAGATCCTTGGCATCCGCTACTGTTTTTAATCCTTGTCGGCTGTGCCTATTTGCTGTGGCGATTCCGTCAAAAATTAGGTTCGGTTAAAGTCGGATACGGCTTTTGTGTTTTATGGTTAATTTTGTGGTTACAAGCAGGCGATCCGTTGATTAATACGGTTTCGTTAGTAGGGGGTGGCTACTTGTTATGGCACTTCCGGAATCAACTCAGTTTAGTGACCGTAATTTATGGCTTTTGCGGCTTGGGGTTAATTTTGTCCTCCGGAGGAACTTGGTCGATTGGGCGGATTGCTTACGGCATTGTGTCACTTGCGATCGCGCTTGGCTTATTACTTTCCCGTCACCCGCGTTGGGGATATGCCACGATCGGCTTCTTTACCGTCTTACTTATTCCGCTATCGATTCGATTTGCCCAACACCTTTGGGCAGGATAAGAAAAAACCAAAAGGCAAAAGGAGGGGGGAAATCTTCGCCCTTACAAATGCGATCGTCCAGCTATTAAATTTCCCTAAAATGCTGTGATTTTTGCACTATCAAAATCAAATCAACTTTCACTAAACCAAGTTTTACAAGAACCGCGACCAGTATGCTAAATTCACAATAAACTAATCCGATGGCTTTATATAGCAATCCTGAGAATTTGCGATCTTCTGTAGAGATGCGATTAATCGCGTCTCTATTAAGGCGAATATTGGCGTACAACTCAAATAAAGTTGCTATATATCTCTAATTTTCATTTTAAATTATTTTTGATTAATATTTGATTCAAAATATGGAAAACTCATTACGAAACAAAAAGCTTCTAGCGTTTAAAGTTTTTAGGTATGTAATATTTTATCCCTTCGACTTACTTTTAATTTCAATTTTTTTAACGGTTAATTCCTTCTATCAGCTAACCAAAATCAAAGTAAATAATGAAAACTATATAATTAACCTTTATAAATATTTGATTAATTCACCTCCTTTAGATGAAGAAGTTCAATTTTATTTAAAAAAGCTAGATTCCGGTGAAATAACACGGACATCATTAGTCTTTTCATTTTTGATGATTCCTGCTGAAACTGAAAGAAAGTTATTCAAAACGAATGGAATTCTTTCCCACCATTTAGCGCGTTTAACCCTTGTCCGAGAACATCTTCCTCCTGCTAAAGTAATCTTGGATCTTGGGGGTGCTGCTGGTCATCTCATAGAAGGAAGCTTACTAGCGATGGGGTATCCTTCTATTCCCGATCGAGTCCACATTATTGATTTGCCTCCTGAACAAAGAATGTTCGGTTCCGCTATCCTACCTACAAATGAAGTAACAACGCCTCAAGGCACTAAAGTAACCTATTATTATCAATCCATGACGGATTTATCTAAATTTGAGAATGAAATAATTGATCTAGTTTGGTCAGGACAGAGTATTGAACACATTACAGAAAACGAAGCGGAAAAAGTATATATGGAGGTTCATCGTGTCCTCAAACCGGCAGGCTATTTTTGTTTAGATACTCCCAATCGAAAACTTACTCGTTTACAAGTTAAAATGGGTTTTGTTCATCCAGAACATAAAATCGAATACTGTCCAGAAGAATTAATTAACAACATAGAAAAATTTGGGTTTAAAGTCGTAGATAAAAAGGCTGTCTCCCCGATGCCTTTTAGTTTAAGAACGGGAAGATTTAGTCGCCTAGAACTGATTGATGCAGTTGGATTGAGTGAATATCCTGATGAAGGATATTCTTTTTATTTAAAGTGTCAAAAGATTTAGCATTCGACTTTTAGGTTGAGTTGGGATTAGGACGTAAAGTAACCAGCAATCGCTAATTCTTTGCGTTCTCTGCGGGAAAAATATCTTATGAAAGAAACACGAATCAAGCCGAGTGCCCTGTCATTGATGATTGGCACAAGTGCCGTAATATTATTCGCGTGCAGTAGCCTACGACACTCCATGTTTCAATCGGGGGCTTATGACTTGGGAATTTATGACCAAGTGGTTTATTTAATGAGTCAAGGACAGCCGCCAATTTCTTCGATTCTAGGCTTTCATCACATGGGAAACCATGCTGCTTGGGCGGTTTATCTGCTGTCTTTCCTGTACAAAATTTATCCTAATGTTCATTGGTTGTTAGGAGTACAAGCCATCGCTTTGTCTTTAGGTGCTTTACCAATGTGGCACCTAGCACGTCAAGCGGGGTTGAAAGAATCGCAAGCAATCACAATATCAGCAGTCTACTTGCTTTACCCGCTAATTTTTAATGCAAATTTATTTGAATTCCACCCGGAAGTGATGGCAGTTCCCGCTTTTTTAGCAGGGGTATGGTGTGCTAGACAAAATCGAATTGGCTGGTTTTGTGTCAGTATTATTTTTATTTTGGGGTGTAAAGCTGTTTTATCCCTTACTGTCACAGCAATGGGGATTTGGCTGCTGATGTTTGAGAAGCGGCGTTTATGTGGTGCATTTGCTCTTTCTGCTGGTATCGCTTGGTTCCTAATTGCAACTCAGCTAATTATTCCATCTTTCAGCGGTAGCGAAGTAGCTGCCGTTTCACGTTACAGCTATCTCGGTAACTCAGTTCTAGATATTGCTAGAAATCTCCTGTTTAAGCCTGAGTTGATATTGGGAAGAATTTTCTCATTTAAGACACTCGAATATCTGGCACTGTTGGTTTTTCCAGTAATTTGGGGACTTTCTCCCCGACACATGACTCCTCTAGTAAGTGCGATTCCCGCGTTGGCGTTAAACATTCTTTCCGACAAACCACACCAACGGGATTTACTCCACCAATATTCTTTGCCAATTCTGCCTTTTTTGATGCTGGCTGTCATTTCCAGCCTTGCCGCAAATCGAAGTTGGTTGCGAGACAAACGGGCAATAATCGTATGGTCGATAGTGGCTTTCTTAGCATTAGGAAAGTATGGCTATTTTTGGTCGAAATATCAAAATTCTGTTGATACTTGGCAAGCAGCGCGAGAAGCGATCGCTCAAGTTCAAACGAAAGGCGGTGTGTTAACCACCAATCGGATTGCACCTCATTTAACTCACCGCCAGACGATCAAATTAGTGGACGATCTGAGTCCGCTCCCTGCCAATCTATCTCCTTTTGAGTATATATTGCTCAATGTACGTTATCCAGGCGGTGCTGGCGGGACTGGTAGCCAAGAGTTCGCTGCCAAGCTGGCAAATCAACTAAAAAATACCCCAGGATTTCAATTAACCTATCAACGTGATGATGTTTATTTGTTTAGGAAAAAGTCTTAATAAAAATGAATATGATTGTAGGAGTTGAAAATGTCATATCCACAAGCACCTTGGACACTCCAGGGTTACGCGCTACAAACCCTGCACTTGATAGATGTTGAGCGATCGCGTCCCTTCATCCCTCCAGAGTTAGAAATCGTCTCAGTTTTTCCTGGAAAAACCCTAGGCGGGGTTTATCTTTCCTACTACGGATCGGGTTCCGTGTTGGAGTATAGCGAGTTAATTGTTATCCCAGCGATGGTCAAATATGAAGACAAGTTCGGCGGTTGGGTGTCCCACATCTATGTAGATAATGCCGATTCTGTTGCTGGTGGGAGAAGAATCTGGGGTTTACCGAAGGAACTTGCTGAGTTTACCTGGGAAAAAGGCGATCGCGCTGGTGTCACTGTCCGTCAAGGCGATCGGTTACTATGCACTCTCAGCTACACAGACGCCTTATTGCCCATCTCTACATGGTGGCGGCAGCCATTAATCGGAACTGCGTTTAGTAGCCAAAATTACGATTTGCTTTTTTTCAAAAGTCAGCTTGAATCTCAACTAAAGGCAATGAGTGGCAAGCTAGAAATCCCAGCAGAAAGCCCTTTTTCCCAGTTGAACTTAGGTCAGCCTTTACTAACTGTTTACTGCGACGAGATGAATTTAGTAGTCGGTGCGCCAGAAGCAGTAGGCACAACAGTAACAGCCAGGGAAGTTGAATTTAGCTACCCTTAAAAACTAAACTTCTTGCGAAACTTGCTGTAGCTCACACATTACAACTTGGAGCTACACAAACGAATCGGCCTCTCGGAATTCATCTGGGCTAAAATTCCAAAGTCTCAAAGCTTCAAGTCCATTTTGATGGACTTGAGCTGTTACCCCGGAATTTGAATTTCGAGTAGGCTACCGGATTTGTGCAAAATATCCGTGAAAAAACCCGCTAATTGCTTAACAACATAGCGGGGGTATAAAGGAGGAATTCAACAGGAAATTAAATATTCTTTCTAGATGTCAGAACCCCCAGCAGCCTCAGCACCCATCGGTAGCACCGCACCGCGTAGAAAATCGATTTGGTGCTGGAAGTCCATTCCTTCAATTTTTGCTAGCAAGTCTTTTCCAGCTTGGGAAAGTTCATAGTTAGGAGGCATCGGAATAATGGTACCACTATCCATTCCTTGCGCTAAAAAGTACCAGAACGCTAGTTTGGTTTCTGGACTCAGAGAACCATATTCGCGGCTAATTTGTGTATTCGCTTTAGAAGCAATGTCACGCTGAACTTGTAGTTGTTCTTCATGGGATAGTTCCTTAACTTGATTGAACAATCCCTGAGCAATCTCGGAACCAGAAGCGCCTGGAGCGGCTGGTGTAACAGATTTACCCATCTTGGTGTACACAAACCACAGCACGGCAAGCTGCTGGTCTACATCCATGCCTTGAAAAGCTTGTTTACCTTGATCGTATGCGTGTAAAGTGCCTGATGTCATACTTAACCCTCCGGAAAATTAATAATTGCTTTGTCTCTTTTGTTCAAGAAACAGGTTTTCACTTACTTAAAGAAAATTAACGAATAAATCATGGAAGTTTAACCCCGCTAGAGACAGATATGATCCCCATTAGAAATCCATCAATAAGATGGCAAAGATATTACAAGATTTCTAACTAAAGGAAGACGTAAGCAGAGAAGTCGTCATTCGCTATTAAGTAGCCGGATGGAATAAACTTGGAGATTTTCGCAGGTTGGGAAAACACCAGGAAACTCAACGCTGAAATTCTTTTTCAGCATTTATTGCAAAAATTAATTGGGTTTGCCCTGAGTACAGCCGTTATGAATAATTTGGATGAAATTATTACTCGCGATCCGCAAGATTTTATAAATGCCATCCTGCGGATTTTTACGAGCCAACTTATTTAAGAACTGGGGATTTCATCCAGCCGAAGCAATCAAACCTTCCATCGCGTGTTGCAAATCTTTAGTCAAATCAGTTACTGCAAGTCTCGCACCGTGGCGATTTGCCTGATAGACTGGGTAGCGTTCTGAAACCGAGATGGGTTGCCCTACACTCATCTCTACCCGTTGCTTACCTAATCGAGGACGCTGGAAGGGATTGCTGCCTTTGATTCGAGTTACCATATCCCATAAAAGTAAGGTAGTCTCGGCAAAACGCTCTACGGTTGGTTTTTCTAGAACATATTGTCCAGTTACGGCTACAAAAGTTTCTACCAACCGCATATGCCATATCCGAAGGCTGGCTTCCTCAGCAATTCGATTCGCCAATCCGCGTTCTAGGGGAGACAGCGCTTTAATATTCTTCAGGTCTTCCCGATAGATATAATTCCAGCCAGCCGCCTCTAGACGACGACAACGGTCAATTACGCTTCCCTTGGATGGCAGGTTAAAATACTCCTCTGCCACTTTTAACGCCACATTCAGTAGTGCTTGAAGTCGAATCGCCAAAGCTTCATTCGCATTGCTGGGCGATGCTTCTACAGTCGGCAAATTTTGATGATAAAACCGAGTGTAAAACTCCTCCATTACAGACAGTAAATGTTCGCCTAAACGACACAGTCGCTGATAGAGAGAAGCTTGAAAAGGTTGCAGGTTAGCAGATGGATTTAAACTTTCACCCTGTAATTCGCCTTTCAATTCACCCTTCAACTTTCCTTCTGGCAAACCGCTCGCTACTTCCAATTCGCCTAAAAGCTTTTCTATCTCTTTCCAGGGAGCTTCGACGTAACGGTATTTAATCCCTACTGGCACAATTAAAACTTGCTCCCCTCGTCCAGCCTTCTGCAAATCTTCAGCACACCAAAAGCCTAATTGTGCGATTCCGGGTTCTAGAGGGCTGATAATCTCATTGTGACCATTGGTGGCTCCTTCTGGGGAAGCGGTTATCGGAAACCGAGCGTTGGCAAATAGGTCACGAGCCGAACGCAATCCCGTCCAGTCTGCCTTACCGCGATGGATAGGGGTACCACCTAAGCGAGAATAGAGCCAGCCCATGTGGGCTCCCGCCCATAAAGGAATCCCTCGGTCATAAAGAAAGTGGGCATGAATCGGGTTTTGTAGCGAGATACCCTTTTCTCGTGCCACCCGTGGGACTAATTTCCAAAGCAGATAGCTCATGCACAGCGGATCTTCAACCCTGGGATGGCGAAATGCCATCATAAAGCGGATCTTCCCATCCTGAAATTGGCGATATAAATCGACTAAAATCTCAACGTTTTCTGCTTGAATTTGGGTAATCGCTGTTTGGGAACGTATGCAGCCAGGTAGCACTTGTTGGGCGGCTCGTAAAACCAGGGGGTTGAGCGCCGGTGGAATAAATTCTAGAGGAGGCTGAGCCGCACTCATTAAATCGGGCAAAGTGGTTTTCTTGTGAACTTGTGGACATTCTAGACTTAACTGAGATATCGATTATCCAATCTGTAGAGGGAACCAGCGATGCGACTGTCACAAATGTTTTTTGTCACTCTGCGGGAAGAACCGGCGGAAGCGGAAATCCCCAGCCATAAATTACTGCTCCGTGCAGGCTACATTCGTCGCATCGGGAGCGGTATCTACGCCTATTTACCCTTCATGTGGCGGGTGTTGCAAAAAATCTCTCAGATTGTGCGGGAAGAGATGAATGCAACCGGCGCACAAGAGTGTCTACTCCCGCAACTACAACCCGCTGAATTGTGGCAGCAGTCGGGGCGCTGGGATACTTATACCAAAGCTGAAGGGATCATGTTCGCCCTGACAGACCGCCGAGAGCAGGAACTGGGGCTGGGGCCAACGCATGAGGAAGTGATTACAGCGATCGCTCGTGATATGATTCGCTCCTACCGCCAGTTGCCTCTGCACCTCTACCAAATTCAAACTAAGTTTCGGGATGAAATTCGCCCCAGATTTGGTTTGATGCGAGGACGGGAATTCATCATGAAGGATGGCTATTCGTTCCACGTCGATGAAGAAAGCTTGAAAAAAACTTATCAGGATATGCACCATGCTTACAGCAAGATGTTAAGCCGGACGGGTTTAGCTTTCCGTGCTGTAGAAGCTGATTCAGGTGCGATTGGGGGGTCTGGTTCTCAAGAATTTATGGTACTGGCTGAAGCTGGGGAAGATGAAGTTCTCTACACCGAAGATGGCAAGTACGCCGCCAATGTGGAAAAAGCGGTTTCTTTACCTGCTGACATCGAACCATCTCCGTTTAAGACTTATGAGAAGCGGAAGACGCCGGACGCCGATACCATTGATAAACTCTGTAGATTCCTCAAGTGTTCGCCGACTCAAGTGGTGAAAAACGTCCTCTACCAGGCAGTTTATGACAACGGCTTGACGGTGCTGGTACTGATTAGTATCCGAGGCGACCAAGAAGTTAATGAAGTAAAGTTGCACAATGCTCTGACAAAATTGGCACCGGAATATCAAGCCAAAACGGTGCTATCTGTAGAGGTTCCAGCGGCGGCGCTTCAGCAACTATGGGCGACGAGACCTCTACCTTTGGGCTATATCGCTCCCGACATTGCAGACGATTACATCTGTTCGGCGAAAAATTTAGCTCCCCGGTTTTTGCGGTTTGTCGATAAAACTGCGGTCGAGCTAAAAAACTTCGTCACAGGTTCTAACGACTTGGAATACCATGTTGTCGGTGCTAATTGGGGCGAGCAGTTTAAGTTACCAGAAGGGGTCGTAGATATCCGCAAGGCACGACCGGGCGATCGCGCAACTCACGATCCCGCTCAAACACTCCGTACTGCCCGTGGCATTGAAGTGGGGCACATTTTCCAGCTAGGTAACAAGTATTCTCAAGCAATGGGAGCCACTTACACCAGCGAACAAGGTGAGGAAATTCCCCTAATAATGGGTTGTTATGGTCTGGGTGTTTCGCGGTTAGCGCAGGCAGCCGTAGAACAATCTTATGACAAAGATGGAATTATCTGGCCTGTTGCGATCGCGCCCTATCACGTCATCATCTCAGTTCCCAACACCAGCGACGCCCAACAAGTGGAAGTCGCTGAAAAACTATACACCCAATTGAATCAAGCGGGAATCGAAACTCTTTTAGATGATCGCGATGAACGAGCGGGAGTAAAGTTCAAAGATGCCGATTTAATCGGGATACCCTATCGCATCGTAACCGGGCGATCGCTCAATAGCGGTAAAGTGGAAGTTGTCGAACGGGCGACTCGCAAATCTCAGGAAATTCCTGTGGAGGAAGTCGCGACCACTTTAAAGCAGCGGATTGATGCTGCTTTAAATCAATAACAATTCACCCCAAAGGCACAAAGACACGAGGTTCTCATTCTGTGTCTTTGTGCCTTTACGCTTCAAAAAACCCTTGGATGATATTTGATGCCAATGCGCTTTTATAACTCCTAAAAACTTTGCGTCTGTGCGCGTGAATTTAGAAAATCGCGTCATTGTGCGCCAGAAAATTTAAGCGAGAACTATGGAATTTATAGCAATTTTTCTATCTGGTTTGCTTGCTCTCGTTTCCCCCGCAAATTTAGCCATCGACCGCATCGCTGAAAATGCCATTCGTTCCCAGTTTGATAAAGTGGAGCAGTTGCAAGTCCGCGTTGACAATGCTCCAAATTTCCAAATTGTGCAAGGAAAAGTTGAGCGAGTGCGGATTGGTGGGCGAGGGTTGTGGGTAACGCCAGAATTCCGGATTGCAGAGCTGGAAATGGAAACCGATCCCATTAACCTGGATGTGGCGCGTCTCCGGCAGAAGCGAGTGCGACCGACCGAATTGTTGAAGGAACCTTTACAAGCTGGGGTGCGTTTGGTGATTACCCAGCAAGATATTAATCAAGCTTTACAGTCACCCGCCGTTAGCGCTCAATTGCGTAAGCTGGGAAGCCGCATTCTTGGCAGCAACGCTGATATGCTGGTTCAGCGCTATGAGTTTGTCAATCCTCAAGTGGAATTTCTGGGAGATAACCGGCTGCGTTTCCAGTTGGAATTGCAGGAGCCGGGAAATGCAGATAAACTGGTTGTCTCGGTGGAATCAGGGCTAGGTATCGTGTCTGAGCATCAGTTGCAATTGATCGAGCCAAATGTCTTGGTCAATGGGATGCCAGTGCCACCCCTCCTGGTTGCCTCCTTCGTGTCCGGTCTCAATAGCCGCTTGGATCTACGCACCTTGAAAGATAGAGGGATTGCTGCCCGACTCCTAAAATTAGATTTAAATCAGGAACAACTAGAGTTAGCTGCATTTGTGAGGGTAGAAAAGCCAGACACAGCTTCCGCATCTACGCCGCGTTAGAATTATCCGGAGCAGCGCTCGTCTTCACTGTATTCCTCAACAAAACCTCCTCACCAGCATCCAAATAAATTTTAAGGAGGGAAATTGATATGAAAATTCAACAACCAGGCCGTCGAATCGGGATTGGCATCGCCGTTAGTGTTTTGGCGATGGCTTTGGCGGCTTGTAGCCCAGGGGAACAACAGGCAGCAAATACAGACTCTTCACCAACACCGTCAGTTTCTACGGCTATCCAACCGACTACTTCGCCTCAGGCGTCTGTGCAGCCATCTGTGCAACCCTCTGTGCAGCCGTCCGCTCAGCAACTATCTAGTCAGAAGACGGTTCAAGTCTACTGGCTCAAGAGTAGTGGTAGCAAGATTGAGGTGGTGCCCGCTCCGGTCAAAATACAGGCAGGAGTTAAGTCTGAGAACATTCTAGAAGGTGCGTTCAATCGTTTGTTGGCAGGCCCGAACGATCCGGCTTACAGCAGCACGATTCCCAAGGGAACGCAGCTACGAAATCTGGATGTTCGGGAGGATGGTGTTCACGTAGATTTGTCCCAAGAATTTACTGCTGGTGGCGGTAGTGCCTCGATGACAGGTCGCGTGGCGCAAATCCTCTATACAGCCACCAGTATCAATCCCAATACCAATGTTTGGATTGATGTAGAGGGAAAAAGGTTGGAAGTTTTGGGCGGTGAAGGGTTGGAACTCAATCAGCCTCTGACTCGCCAAAACTTTGAGAAAAATTTTGATTTATAGGGCTTTGTTTACTTTCTCGCGCTTAAGCTAAAGTCACGGAAGTGACGGGCTTGCTGTTCAATCCGAGCGGCAAGGCGATCGCAAACTAAGTTACATAATTCAAAAATCAACTCATCTTCCACTTTGTAATAAGCCGATGTCCCTTCGCTGCGGCGACTCAGGATACCGGCTTGCAGCATCACTTTTAGATGCTTAGAAACGTTAGCCTGACTGGTTTGTGTTGCCTCAACCAATTCTTGTACGCATTTCTCGTCGTCGCGCAGGAAGTTCAAAATCCGCAACCGCATTGGTTCGCTCAAGATGCTGAAATACTCTGCAAGTTGTTGTACAACTTCTGGTGGTACAGACAAAGCTTGTCGCATGAGACTAACCAGAAATGATAGTTCATCCTGATTATATATGATGTTTTTTGGTTAATAACTATTTAGTAATTGTTAAATTTCTTTTGTTGATTAATATTGTAAATCGGGTAACTTTAGATACGATTTCTTAAAGGAAACTTCGTAGAATTAAATAATGGAAATATGCGTATTTAGCAAAATTAATCGATATTTCCATTATTTAGAAGGAATTTTTTAGACAATTAAATTATACAAAAAAGCTTACTCCAAAAATAGAAAAATTTTGGGAATAAACTTTTTGGACGATTCATGGCAGATGCCTCCGCGCAACGTTTACAAACGCTAAAGTTATTCGGGGTTAATCCGCATCAGCGGTTGACCATACTCAACAGGTTCGCCGTTTTGAACCAAAACTTCTATCACCGTACCGGACACCTCGGCTTCAATTTCATTCATCAGCTTCATTGCCTCAATGATGCAGACGGTTTGTCCGGTACGGATGCGATCGCCCACTTCCACAAATGGAGAATCATCCGGTGAGGGAGCGCGATAAAACGTCCCCACCATCGGTGATTTGACATCTTCGAGTCTTCTATCAATGGGAGAACCAGCAGTGGTCGGCGGGGCAGTTCGTGGCACCGCCTCTAAGTTCGGGCTGGACGGCATGGACGGAGATGCCTGGGAGGGGGGAGCCGAGACTTCGGGACTCCCACTCCCTGCCAGGGCGGGTGGCAAGACCGGCAAACCTCCGCGCGGATCTTTCCGCACGGTGAGTTCAAAATCAGCGCTTTTGAGTGTCAACTCTGTAATATCGGTTTGCGCGATCGCTGCCAGCAGTTCACGGAGATCGTTGAAGTCTATGGACATGAGAAAAAGGATGTCAGTAGTCAGGGATTAATTGTTGCTTGGTAGAGACAAGGGTAAATCTCGTCTCAAGGTCAGTGTCAGTTGTTGGTTGTTGGTTGTTTCTTCTGTACCGCTGACCCCTGACCACTGACTAAAAACTTTTGCATTATTCTCGACCCAGGTAGGTATCGGTACGGGTATCAATCTTGATCCGCTCTCCGACCGTGATAAACAGGGGAACCATCACCTGGGCACCTGTTTCCACGATTGCGGGTTTCGAGCCGCCAGTGGCGGTATCGCCTTTGAGACCGGGATCGGTTTGCGTCACTTCCAGCACTACGGAGTTGGGCAGTTCCACTTCCATGATCTGCTCGCCCCAGCTGATGACGTTCACCTCCATTCCTTCCTTAAGGTACTTTACGCGATCGCCAATCTGAACCGCATTCAGGCTTGCTTCTTCATAGGTTTCCATGTCCATAAACACGAACTGGTCGCCTTCTTTGTAGGTATGCTGCATCGTGCGCTTTTCCAGATTTGCCTGGGGCACCGTTTCTGCGGCTCGGAAGGTTCGTTCCACAACGGAGCCTGACTGCACATTTTTTAGCTTAGTGCGGACAAACGCAGCTCCTTTCCCTGGCTTAACGTGGAGAAATTCCACTACCCGCCACACAGCTCCATCTAATTCAATGGTGACGCCAGTTCTAAAGTCGTTACTCGAAATCATGAATCTTTATCTAGGGGAGAACAATCGGCACCTCATTTTACCGCGAGCGGAGGTTCTTCCTATTACTCGTAGATCGATCGGCTGCGTCTAATGTCGCTGGGTCGGGACACCCGTGTGGCAAGATTAAAAATGGAGTTTTTGGTAAGCGTGAAAGCTTCAACCGCAGTCGGGAAAGCAGCATGCAGGAATTAATTTATGCTTGATTCAAACCGTTCCACGCTCGATTGGTTCAAACGCTTGGCTTTAACAGGCGTCTTAGTAGTGCTGATGATGACACTCTCAGCAGGACTCAGCGCTGCTTGGTGGGATTCTGGCAAAACTGCCCGTGATAGTGGATTGCCATCGGGAAATGCCATCACAGATGGTAAAGCTTTGTTACGGTATGCCCTACCCATTGACAATCAAGCAGTGCGGGAAATGCAAGCCGATTTAGAAGATATTTCCATACAACTGCGAAGTAAGCGTTGGAGTGCGATCGCCAGCGATGTTAGCAAGGCATCTCGAATTTTAAGCGATCGCTCCTCCGACTTGCTCGCGGGCGTCTCTCCGTCGCAAAAATCTCAAGCAGAAGCCCTAATTGCGAAGATGGAAGAACAATTTGGGAAGCTTCGAGAAACCGTAGAAGCCAAAGATAAAGACCAAACTCAGGCGGAACGGGGCAACGTTCTCGATCTCGTGGGTCAGCTAGAAGAGCTAATGGTGCCGGGATTCCCCTTCGAGGTGCCCTCAGCGTACAGTAATCTGCCTCAACTCAAGGGACGCGCCACCATAGAAATGACAACCGAGAAAGGCCCCCTGACCCTAGTAGTAGACGGTTACAGTGCGCCCGTGACTGCGGGTAACTTTGTGGATTTAGTCCAGCGTGGCTTCTATGACGGGCTAGAATTTGTCCGCGCCGAAGACTCCTACGTGCTGCAAGTGGGAGATCCTCCCGGCCCAGATCAGGGGTTTATTGACCCAGAAACTGGCAAATACCGGGCGGTTCCGTTAGAAGTGCTGGCGAGAGGCGACAAAGAACCCACCTATGGCATTACCTTAGAAGACGCGGGGCGTTACCTCGACCTACCCGTGCTTCCTTTCTCAGCTTATGGTGCCTTAGCAATGGCTCGTCCGGAAACAGAACCCAACGGCGGTTCTTCTCAGTTCTTTTTCTTCCTGTTTGAGCCAGAACTAACCCCAGCCGGTCGTAACCTGTTGGATGGGAGATATTCAGTTTTTGGCTATTTAACGAAAGGCAAAGAAGTTCTGGAAAAACTCGATGCAGGCGACAAGATTGTCTCGGCTAAAGTAATCCAGGGCGTGGAGAATTTAGTCCAGCCACAAGCCGCATAAACATCACAGGGCGATAAAGAGCTATTAATAGGGTGGGTGGGACGGCAATGCCAGCATTGCGCGATCGCCCACCCTCTCTGCTATAAAATTAGGAAATTTATGGCAATTATTGAGGTAATTTTTGTCATCACTGTCAGTGTGATGGCGGTTTTTTTGGTTTACAGTACCTCCCAGCAACGACAGCAGCAGATGCAACTAGAAAATGCTTTTTATCAATTGCTGGAAGCTCAAAATAGTTGTATTTCGCTCATTCAATTGACAGCAGCAGCAAGAGTAGATGTCCCATTAGCGAAGGAATACCTGGATCGTCAGGTGCAGATGTTTGGGGTGCTGCCAGAAGTAGATGCTGATGGAGATACCTTTTACCGCTTTCCTAAGCTGAAGCGGGATTCTGCTTCAGATAGAAATTAGCGTGAAGTGAGGAAATAGAGCGATAGCGAAGCGCTGACTTGTCAGTTCGCGTTTTTGTGTGGAGTAGATAAGGAGCAATTTTATTTCCTTTGCTCTCTTATTTTCTGGTAAATCAGCTTTAAGTTTTTGCACCTCTATAGTAAGCCTATAAGAGTGGTAAGATTCAAGCGGTTCAGATACCCAGCTTCTCCCTCGAAGTCTGGTATTTTGCCTTCAGGAGCAATAATAGTAGGTGTAGCTCCAGACGAATTCTAGTATCAGTGACAAAAAAATGAAAGCTAGAAGTGTTATCCACTTTCTAGCCCTTTTTTCATTTCCACTCAGTCTTTATGAACGCAAATTTTCTCTAAAAACTAGCTAGATTTGCTATTTCCACGCCGACGAATTGTTATCAACGATCCAACTACTAATCCCAAGCCAGCAAGCGTGGCTGGTTCAGGAACTTTTTGTTCTCTAGCCATTACTTTAAAGTCTGGGCCATTGTAACTCGCGTCTGCTGTCACTCGGATACCTGCTAGAGAAGTAATTCCCAATTGCGCTAGGCTAACTCCCCAAGAACCAACCTCTTGACTTCCACTAATTTCCATTGTGTCAATGCTATAGCCTGCGGAAAATTGAGCGGTTCGCTTGAGTTTTAGAAAATTACCAATGAGGTTGCCAGCTTTATCAATTGCTTGAATACCTAAATCGCTGTTCTTGCCCCGTTCCCAGAAAAAGAGGTTGTCTAATCCTGTCTTATCTGAACGAACTAGGTTATTGAAGAAAAGGTTGATACTAATGGAACCATTATCCTCAGTATCAATAATGTTGTTGAGGTTTTGGTTGCCCAGATAAGTAGCAATATCAGTATTGGTTGGGTTTTTAATTCCAGATACTTCAACACCGTTTGGTTTGCTAGCTTTATCGCCTCTATCTGTGCTAGCAGCTCCCGTATTATTGTTGTAGCCACCGGCTTCTGGATTGGCAGTTTCTCCCTTCTTGCCAGTGAGACTAATAGCAGTATTGGAGATTATTTTAGCCTCTTTAACCAGATTAAAACTATCAATTGTGACTTTATTCTGGGTAATCGACTGAAGCCAAATATCTGCCTCGGAGTTACTTTTTTGGCTAACGTTGGTTTGGAAGCTTGCAGCTTGCGCTGAACTAGAAATCGTGAAGGCTGTTCCAACGGCTAAGCATAGAAAAGTTGATGTACGCTGAAAATTCATTCTTTTAATCCTCTGGTAGGTGCTCATGTAGAAACGTTGTTGAAAGGTATTAGTTGAAGGTTTTCAGTGACAGATTCTCCCAATCCACAGCAACTCGTTAAGCCCAAACTTTAGCGATGTAGGTCTAAGCTAAAACTTTAGTCATTTAGCTAAAGTTTTGCTTTTCTGCTATTTCATCTAAATTAAACTGCCAACTTTCTCAAATAATTTAGTTCTTTTAGCTAAATCCTTGATAAATCGGCACTATTTCATCCTAAGAGTAAAGATTAATTAAGTCATCCTTGAAGCTACGGAAATTAAAATTAGAATGCTTCTTGCTGTGCGTAAAATTTCGGATACCTTGAAAATGTTGTTAGAGATATAGAAGTTTTATTAAAAGGAATTACCTACAAAAGTAAGACTTTAGATAGATAGCGATCGCACTTTCAAAAGCTACAATTACGCACTCAAGTAAAAACTTGTAGATAATGATGAAATTACTGAGAAAAAATTACTGAGACCCATTAGAAATTAACCATCATTTAAGTAAAAGATGGATGAATTCCCGTTGAAGTTACGGAAGTGTCAAAAAAATGCTCGCTTCTTATGCGTGAGAGTTCGGACATTTAGAGCGATCGCACTTTTCCCACCCGGCAATCTTGCAACCAATTCCGAACTGCCTGACCAATGATGCCATTACTGCTATCGCGCGGCGGTGTAGGGGGTCGTCCTCCCGGAGAAGGGCCAGTACGGGAAAACATGAGTGCTAGGCTCCAACCACTGTCAGTTTGAGCCAGAAATAGCCAGTGATACTGCTGTAATTCAATTGCCTTGCCAGCTGTATATTGTCGCTCCAAGGTGGTAATGAATAGCTGCTTGGGGGCTGCGGCAAGTTCGGCTGGAGTCGTTGGGGTATATTGACCGGGACCCAGGCTAAGCGGCTCAAACTCTGGGCGTCCAGCGATAATCACCGAACTAGAAGAAATATCAACTTTTCTGCTGCGGCGTCGAGCACGTTGATTGACCCGATTCGCATAACTGGGTAAATCCCGCAGGAGTAGAAGTGTGAGGTTTTCTAAATTATTGGGGCAAGCAGAAAGCTGCCGGGGCAGAGAAACCCTGTTACTGTTGAGTGCAGGGGCGGACTTTCCTTGTCCCGGTTGAGTGCTGAATGCAGCGAACAGCGAACAGCCAGAAATCAGAAGTAACCGCCTAACTTCTAACAACTGACGCTTTCGACCTGAGTTCATGAAACCCCTGTTAGCTCGTCACAAATTCTTGCCCAAGCCGCAACAGGGTCAGAGGCGGCGGTAATCGGACGTCCGATTACCAAGTAATCAGCGCCTGCTTGGAAAGCTTGGGTGGGGGTGAGCGATCGCTTCTGATCTCCCGCTTCTGCCCAAGAGGGGCGCACACCCGGACACACCAGCAGAAAATCATCGCCGCAAGTCTGCCGCAGCTGGTCTGCCTCTTGGGGGGAACAAACTGCCCCAGCCAGCCCTGCTTCTTTGGCTAGCAGCGCCATCTGTAAGGCATACTCTGGCAGTTCTAGCGGTATTTTAAGTTCAAAGGCTAGCTGGCGTGAGGTGAGACTGGTCAGCAGCGTAATCGCAATTAAATTGGGGGGTGTCACCCCTACCTCCTGTGCGCCCTCCTGTGCCGCTGCTACTGCCCCCTGCAAGGCACCGCAACCGGCAGTTGCATGAATTGTCACTAAATCCACCCCGTAGCGGGCAGCGGCGCGGCAAGCCCCAACAACCGTGTTGGGGATATCGTGAAACTTCAGATCCAGAAAAATTCGCTTTTGCCGAGCTTTGAGCGCCGTTAAGATTTCCGGCCCACTGCTGACAAATAGCTCTAACCCCACCTTCCAGAATGATACTTGGGGCAATTGATCGACGAGCGCGATCGCGGCTTCCTTTGTCGGCACATCTAGCGGCACGATGATGCGCTCTGTGACTGACTTAGGGGATTCTAGGCGAGTAGGATTTGGGTTCACGGGTAGGAGTAAGGCTGAAAAAATCGACTTGGCAACCAGAGTGAATTTTTCAATTCACTCGCTCACCTTAGCTTACAAGGCGGACAAATCGCTTTTTCCCCACACTCAGGATGCGTCCGGCTAGTTGTTCGGGCGTGTCAAAGACGAGATCGATCGTGTCAACGCGATCGCCATCTAGTCGCACGCCACCCTCTTGTATTCGCTGCCGTGCTTCCGAACTACTTTTACACAGACCGCTAGCACTGACAATGTAGAAAAACTTAGCCGGAAATTGCACGCTCAAAAGCGAAAATTCCGGTACATCGTCAGTTTTTCCCTTCCTTGCTTCCTCCGCTGCTTGCTGACCGTGGTACTGCTTCACAATCTCGAACGCAAGTTCTTGCTGGCGATCGCGCGGAGTTTCTGGCAACCGATCCAAAGGCAGATCCGTCAGGAGTTCAAAATACTGCTCCAACAGCTCATCTGGAATCTTTTCCAGCTTCTGATACATTGGAGTCGAGCGTTCCGATAGCCCCACATAATTGCCTAGAGACTTCGACATTTTCTGGACGCCATCTGTCCCGATCAAAATCGGCATCAACACCCCAAACTGAGGCTTCTGACCAAAATGCCGCTGTAAATCTCGCCCCACAGCAATATTAAATTTCTGATCGGTTCCTCCCAACTCCACATCCGCTTCTACCGCTACAGAATCATAACCCTGCATTAATGGGTAGAGAAACTCATGCAGATAAATCGGATTTTCTTGTTCAAAACGGAGAGCAAACCCCTCCTTCGCCAGCATCTGTCCCACCGTCATCGTGGCGAGTAATTCCTGAATTTTTGCCAAATCTAGTTTGCCCAGCCACTCGGAGTTGTAACGAATTTCCAACCGTCCCGGCGTATCGAAATCCAGGATTGGACGCACCTGATCCAGATACGTCTGGGCATTTTGAGCCACTTCCTCTGCTGTCAGCTGGCGGCGTACCTCAGACTTCCCCGTTGGATCGCCAATCCGAGCCGTAAAATCCCCCAGAATTAGAACAGCCGTGTGACCAGCATCCTGAAGCGATCGCAACTTTCGCATGGGGATAGTATGACCGAGATGAATCTCTGCACCTGTCGGATCGATCCCATACTTGACCCGCAAAGGTCGGTCAGTCTGCGCTAACCGTTGAGCCAAATTCTCCGCCGGGTCAGAAGAATCAGGCTGATTGGGAAAAATTTCGCTGACGCCGCGATAGAGCCAACTGAGGGCTTCTGGAGGCGTTTTTGCCGATGATACACTAGCGGTCATGCTTTGCCAAAACTCAATCGGGTATGGTAACTAATCACTATATTTGTATTTAATGCAAGTTCAAGGCAAATCAGATTAGTATAATTTGCAAAAATTGTTAAAATCTCCATGCCCGATTTCAAAATTTTAGGAACAGGCTGCACTTATGATGCTATAGCAGATCAGTTTCCTCCCCGGTCTAACCTCCCGATCGCATTCCCGGACAGATTTTAAAATCGTCCCTCCGGCTGCCCCTGGAAAGTCTTTGTAATTTCAATCAGCAAAGCCCTATCCAGTCGCACAACATCAAAGTCCCACATTTTTTAGTGAGGAAGTGAAATCCCCGTGTCGTCTAGCACTATTCAAGACAAACACTCGCGAGAGCCAGTCCCACCGATTTTTAAGTTCATGCAGGGAGTCGGGAAAGCAACGGGCGGAACCCTCCTCGGCATCACCATGCTTACCAGTTCGGTAGCTGCTGGTGGACTGGTTGGATTAGCAATTAGCTTCCGTAACCTGCCAGATGTGCGCGTTCTCCGCAGCTATGCGCCTACTGAAACTTCTTACATCTACGATGTTAAGGGCAAGCACCTCACCAGTCTCCACGGCGAAGCCAATCGCGAAATCGTCCCCCTTGACCAAATTTCTCCTGAACTGAAGCGGGCGGTTCTCGCAATTGAAGATAGCCACTTTTACTTCCACCAAGGCATCAACCCCAACAGCGTTGGTCGTGCTGTCCGAGCAAACTGGCAGAAGGGTTCGGTTGTTGAGGGCGGCTCGACGATCACCATGCAGTTGGTGAAAAACCTATTTCTCTCTCGCAAGCGTACCTTTAGCCGCAAAATTGCTGAAGCTGTGCTGGCAATTCGTTTGGAGCAAATCTTTAAGAAAGACCAAATTTTAGAAATGTACCTCAATCAGGTGTATTGGGGTCACAACAATTACGGTGCCCAAACCGCATCTGAAAGCTACTTTGGCAAAAAAGCTGCTGACCTCAACTTGGCAGAGGCGTCAATGTTGGCAGGAATGATTCAGGCTCCAGAAGACTACAGCCCTTTCACCAACTACAAGCTCGCCAAACAGCGACAAGCGCAGGTGTTGGGTCGGATGAAAGAGTTGGGGTGGATTACAGCCCAAGAGGAAGCAGCCGCCCGCAAGCTAACCATTAAAAAGGGTCAGCTGACTTCTTGGCAAACCAGCGAACTACCTTACATCACAGATGCAGTCGTGGCTGAGTTGAAAGAGCGCTTTGGCCCGGATGCAGTGCTAAAAGGGGGAATGCGAGTCCAAACTACCATCGACTACAAATTCCAGCGGATGGCGGAACAAAAGGTCAGTCGTTGGCATAGAAGACTTCAGGGTTGGGGAGTTTATAACAACCAAATTGCTCTGGTGGCAGTCGATCCTCGGACGCATTTTGTGAAAGCGTTGGTCGGCGGGGTTAATTACAAAAAAAGTAAGTTTAATCGAGCAACCCAATCGCTACGCCAGCCAGGATCTGCCTTTAAACCATTTGTTTACTATACGGCGTTCGCGACTGGGAAATATTCGCCCTATTCCACGGTCTACGATTCGCCAGTCAGCTATCGAGATGGAGGGGGCTATTACTCTCCTAGAAACTACGGCGGTGGCTACTCCGGTGCGATGAGCATTCGCCAAGCTCTCGTCGTCTCTGCGAATGTGCCTGCGGTGAAAATCGGACGGTCTGTGGGGCTGGATAAGGTAATTGAAACCTTGCGGACGATTGGCTTTAAGAGTCCAATTGAGCCGGTGATTTCCTTGCCTCTGGGAGCGATTGGTGTGACGCCGTTGGAAATGGCTGGCGGCTATGCCACGTTTGCCAGTAATGGCTGGCATTCTGACACCACGCTGATTGTCCGGGTAACAGACAGCCGAGGCAATGTGTTGCTCGATAACACTCCTAAACCCCGTCTGGTGTTAGACCCGTGGGCGACTGCATCTCTGACTCAAGTGCTGCAAGGGGTGATCAGTGGCGGTACGGGGAAAGCTGCACAGATAGGTCGTCCGGCGGCTGGTAAGACGGGTACGACTTCTTTAGAGAAAGATGTTTGGTTTGTGGGCTATGTCCCGCAAATGTCAACGGCTGTGTGGATTGGCAAGGATAACAACCGCAGCTTAGGCGGTGGTGTTACAGGGGGCCAGTACGCCGCTCCGATTTGGCGCGATTTTATGTCAACGGCTATGTCTGGCGAACCCGTGCAATACTTCCCATCGCCTTCCAAATTTGAGCGACCCCGCTCATAATTTGAGATTTTGGATTTTGGATTCACTCCAAAATCCAAAATCTTTAGGGTTGCTTGGACAGTTCGGATTTCATCCGCTCTAGGGTGAGGTTCATTTGGTCAAACATTTGAGCTGGAGTGATGCCAAATTGACCAAGCTGGGTATGTAGCTGCTGTACTGTCATTTGAGCCATGAAGTCATCAGATAGCTCGAATCGCTTCATAAAGACGCGATAGCGATCCATCATGGCTTCCATTTGCTCAATGAAAATCTTTTTTCCTTCGAGATCGAATTTGCCGTAGTGGCTTCCCAGTTGGATCAGGGATTGATAATCTTCAAATAGCTGCTTGGCTTCTTGCTGAACAATTTCTGAATCAAAAAATCCCATAGCCTTTTCTTTTTCCCGTTAATGGGCTTCCCCGCCAAGGAGAAGTTTACTGCTTTGAGTATCATTTTAGTGCAGCCCAATGTTTCCGTTATATTCGGTTTTCCGTATTAACGGCGATCGCGCTCTAAATCCTCGATCGCTTTTTCCCAATACCATTCCTCCGATTTAGCCGGATGCCTCTGTTTTAACCGCTCCACTAGCCGCACCGCAGCTGCCCTATCCCCGCTCAACAGTCTCAGCAGCTTGTTTTGTCGCTTAATTGTGGGTTGGTGACGCTGATGTCTACTTTCCTTGGCGGATGATTGTTTGGCAGATGATTGTTAAGTGATGAAATTGCCAGAAAAAATAGCTAGCAGCAAAATGAAGCCGAGTCTGATAGCAATACCGATTGTCCAAGATGGCATCCGATCGCCTACTTACCATTGACAAGTTTTTAAGGAAAGTCTATCCAGTTTCTCAGTAATTATCAGCGCCCAGCATCTGCAAGCCTTCTCAAGGAAAAAAATCAATATTATGGAAGAAGACAATTGCTTCCATCGCAAGTATGGTCTCGATAGAAAAATTCTTTGCTTTCCCTAAGCTTTTTTCCGGAAAATTTGGCAGTAAAATTTGGCAGCAGCTTCAGGAAGCAGGAAATCAGTCTGCAAGCAAGAGCCAAGGGGTCATGGAGTGGTGCGGTTCATGTTAACAAAGGCAAAAAATCGAAAAGTTGCAGCTATCTTGGCGTTGGTGGGGGCAGTGATACCCGTTGCTGGATTCCACAAGTTTTATATGGGACAGCCGGTATGGGGTCTGGCTTATTTGCTCTTGTCGTGGGGGACACCGATTCCTCGGATTGCTAGCGCGATTGAAGGGTTTTGGTATTTAGTCCAAGATGGGGATGAGTTTGACCGAAATTTTAATTTGGGCGTGGAACCGGCGGTTTCTCCCGTTGGTGTCGATCCCGATCGGGTGGGTGCGATCGCAGATGCATTGCGCCAACTGGACAGCCTGCGGGAAGAGGGACTGATCTCAGAATATGAATTTGAGCAAAAGCGCCGTCAATGGCTCGATCGCATCGCTTGACATTTATGGCACTTTTGATGGCACTGGTTTATGGCACTGTTTGAATGGCTACCACCCGCAGCTCGATTAAATCCGAATTTGCAGTCAATTCGGGGCAGGATTTTGAACGATCCCTACTACCGCCTGCAATCAACCCAAGAAATTGCGATCGCAGCGGAACTTGGTATCAAGATTGATGCAAATCAGGCAAGTGTAGACGATTGGCTGAGATTACCAGGGTTATCAATTCATCAAGCGCGATCGCTCGTTTCCCTCGCTCGATCTGGCGTTCAATTTTTCTGCATCGAGGATATTGCAGCAGCACTAGGAATGCCACCCGCTCGGCTAAAACCTCTAGAGGCAGTCATCCGATTTTGTTACTACGACGACTCTAGTTTGGCAACGCCGCAACTCATCAACCCGAATACGGCGTCTGTCGAAGAGTTGATGCAGATTCCATTGATTGACGCGGTTCTCGCCGTAACAGTAGTGCAAAATCGTCTCGTTGCCGGGTCGTACCGCAACCTAGTTGATTTCCAGCAACGGCTATCGCTTCCTGGAAATCTAACTGCCCAATTAATGCATTATTTGCGATTTTGAATAACTTATCGAGAAAAGTGATGAGTTTTCAGCCTTGGATTGAAAACAGATAAAACTCATCACTCAAAACTTTGACTTAAGTGCGGCTAATCCGGCTAAGAGGCCAGAAGCGGAAAAAGGCGCGACCAATGATATTCTTCTGGGGTAAGAAGCCCCAAACGTGGGAGTCGTTGCTGTTATTACGGTTATCTCCCATGACTAATACCTGGTCTTCAGGCACTAGCGCTGGTCCCCACTGATATTCTGGGGGTTCTGCGATGTAGTCTTCCTGGAGGGGCGAGTCGTCCACGTAGACCTTACCATTTTGAACTTTAACGACGTGACCCGGTGTGCCAATCACTCGTTTAATAAAGGCTTGGTCTTTCGCATAGCCCTGAATTTGCAATTTTTGGGGAGGGTCAAAAACTACGATGTCGCCTGGGTGGGGTGCCCGAAAGCGATAAGAGATTTTTTCCACTACCAAGCGATCGCCCACTTGCAAGGTCGGCAGCATAGAATCAGAGGGAATATAGCGGGGTTCGGCAACAAAGGTTCGGATAAAAAGGGCTAAACATAGGGCAATCAATAGAATTTGCAGGTTTTCTCTTAATTGTTCCCATATTCCCCCTCCTGCTGCCTTTTTTTCTTTATGTCCCCCGGAATCTACGCCTTTGGGTTGCCCCTGTTTTGTCTTCTCAGCAACAACTGCCCCAGTTTGATTGACTCCGTCCTGGGAAGAAGCATCTGCCTGAATCTCAGACGGAAGTCCCAGTTGGGTCGAGTTTGAGGTAGCAAATTGTGGAGATTCGTTGACGGCTGCTAAATCCTTTTCCTCAGATGCCATAGAAGTTTCAACTAAAAATATCTGGCGTTGTTAGCCACAGAGATAGTCTGGTTTATTTCAGCTCTCAGCCAAGATACCATGCGACCTCTGGTTTAGATCCATTGGATTTCAGGAGGGTGTAATATTTCTCAATCTTTAAAACTTATCTTTGTTCTAGTTTAACTAGGTTTACTGACTCTAAAAAGTTACCTTTATATTTTTATAGAGAAGTACTGATTTAATAGATCCATCTTTATGAAATTTTCTTGCTTTTAGGATTTCCGCAAAATCTCAAAGTTACGAGAAATCATCTAGAGACAATCCATAAGGTTATTGTTACAAATTAAGGGGGATTTAATTTAGGGTAAATAGAAGGAGCTTTCATAATATGAAATTGCGTAATTTTGCAACCTTAATGGCTGGCGCTGCGGCGGCTCTGTGCTTGGTATCTGTAACTGGGCAGCAGGCTAACGCAGGAACGATCTACAAAGATTGGAACTATGGAATTGATGCCTTTAATGATGGCTCTGGTGGTTCTGGTTATGAGATTAAGGGGATAGCAATCAAGGAAACCAGTGACAGCATTTTTGTCGCTCTGACTGGTGGTACGTCCTTGACAGGAACTTACGCGAGTGGCGCTGCTGACAAAAACATTGGTTGGGGAGATTTATTCTTTAATTTCACTGATAAAACTTTTAAAGCTGCTAGTGATGCAAAGAGTTTGTTTGGAATTCGCTTTGCAGCAACTAATGATTCAATGGTTTCCAGCACTGGCGTCTACCAAAATGTTCAAGCTGCTAGCGTCACTGCAACAAACGACGGATATAGCAGTTTGAAGCAATATTATAATTCTGGATGGGATCGGGAGAATACTCAAGGCACGGATTTGGCTACCAAAACGGATGCTTATGCATACTTCGGGGAAGGTTCCATTCTCAATGTAATTGGTTCAGGGACAAAAGTGGGTGACATTACCATGCTCACTGCCTCTGCATTGAGTACTGCTGGACTTGACTTCGCTAAATTCTCCGCAAGTGGTTCTCAGACGATTGGGTTCCAGTTTAGCAAGTCTCTGTTTGAAGGCGGTAACTACATTGCTAATACTTTTATTGAGTGCGGTAATGATGGGGTTGTCCTGAAAGGAAATCTTAAGGATGTACCAGAACCTTCTGGAATCGCTGGTATCGCTGTAGTAGGTCTGGTATTGGGCAGCAAACTGCGTAAGCGCCGTTGATTTTCGGGTTTATTTCGCGTTCATATGCAAAGAAAAACTTAGTGTATGAGCGCGAAATTATCATCCGTCCAATGTGCAACGCCCCTTGTTTGGGTAAGGTACATCTAGACAAGGTGCTAAAAAATGATATTGAACTGACTGGGAACACGTTTTACTTTCTGCGCTAGCGTAGAAAGTAAAACGTGTTCCCAGTTTGCCCTGTGTTGTCTAAACGTCCTGTTATACTTACCGGATTTATTGGTTGCTTGCTGATTTCCTTAAGTGCTTGCGCCAATAGTACCAACAGTGAAGCACTAGAGCGATCGCTCGCAGCAGACCCTAAACTTAAGGACAATCCGGCTGCGTTTGGGTTGCCATCTCAAAATAACTCTCCGAACGAAACGCTTGTTGCACTCCCCTCTGATTTCCCATCGCAGATTCCCGTCTATCCAGAGGCTCAGCTGCAAGAAGTCACGCCACCAACATCCGATACCACTCAAGGACAGACCCTTCGCTGGACGACTTCTGACCCCAGCAACTCTGTCCAAAGCTTTTACCAGAAGGAATTTCAATCGAATAATTGGGAAATTGTCAGTCAGCCAACCGAGACTGAGGAGGGTACTGTTCCTCTAACAGATACCTTAGTGGCTCGCCAGAATAACCTGAAAGTTACCGTCTCTATTCAGTCAGGTTCGGGTAGTAATAGCTTTATCTCAACACCCTCACCGACTCCAGCAACTGCTGCTAATAGTCCAACAAGTAGTGCAGCTAGTACTACACAATTTACCATTCAGTATGTCCGCGACGGCAGCGCAGCAGCACCGTCATCCAGTAACTCAGAGGTCGCCAGCCAGCCAACGACTGAGGCAACGACAGACAAGCCTGGGTCTCCTGCTCAACCCTCTGTATTTACAGATATCAACAAAGCACCCCAAGAATTACGTCAGTACGTAGAAAACCTGGCAGCGTTGGGGGTACTTTCGCTCAACGCTGGTGGTTCCAAGAGTAATTCAGCCGCAGGCGAACAGTTTGAGCCAAATAAAACCATCACCCGCCGCCAGTATGCGCGTTGGCTGGTAGCTGCGAATAATCAGATTTATAGCAATAGTCCAGGCAAGCAAATCCGTTTAGCATCATCAGATGTCCAACCGGCTTTCCAGGATATTCCCCGCAGCGACCCTGATTTTCCAGCCATTCAAGGTTTAGCAGAAGCAGGTTTAATTCCCAGCCGATTGACGGGTGATGCTACCGCTGTGTTGTTTCGCCCCGATGCACCGCTTACCCGCGAAAACTTGATTCTCTGGAAAGTGCCCCTAGATACCCGCCAGACTTTGCCCACTGCTTCGGTTGATGCGGTGAAGGAAACGTGGGGATTTCAGGATGCAGGCAAAACTGAGCCGAAGGCGTTGCGGGCGGTATTGGCAGATTTTCAAAATGGGGAATTGGCAAATATCCGGCGGGTTTTTGGGTATACGACGCTGTTCCAGCCGAAAAAACCCGTAACGAGGGCTGAGGCGGCGGCGGCAGTCTGGTACTTTGGCGCTGAAGGTGAAGGGGTATCTGCTCAAGATGCTTTGCAGAGCCAGCGTCAACAGAGCCAGCCATCACCGACATCTACGCCGGAGCCTACACCATCAAGTTCTGCTAATCAATAACTTGACAGTCAAAAACAGTCAATGAAGCGATCGCAATCAGGCAAATCCCTTGCTGGGGGGGGGGTAAGCGATCGCTTCGAGTATTCTTTGGAATACAACAGCTCCCTTTTAAGAAGCGTAGGCGGAGGCAGTGTCAGTACCTATTTAATAAAATTTTAAGAAAATAAAATTTTATTACTACCCCCGTGTGTTTTCAATGAATTTAGCCTTAAATTCACAGAAACTTCACACTATTTTGGCAGAAGTTTGTAAGAACTTCGTAGAAAAGTTTATAGAGTGGAGAAAAATGTAGCAGAAAATACGGAGAAAGAGATCACCATGAAAAAGCAAATTCTAGCCACAGGATTTGTGCTTTTTTCTTTCCTATTGCCACTTAAAGCAGTGGCGGCGTCCTTTGATAGAATTTTCGTTTTTGGTGACAGCCTCTCCGATACTGGCAATGTGTCCAATCTGACAGGAGGATTCTCTCCCCAATCTCCACCCTACTATCAGGGGCGCTTTTCTAATGGCCCGATTTGGGTAGATGCTCTGGCAAATAAGTTGGGATTAGCTCCGGCTCTGGTCACTGAACTTGCGGGAGGAGCTAACTCTAGCAACGGTATTAACTTCGCTTTTGGTGGTGCTACCTCAGGAACCAAAAACGTCGCTGGTCCGTTACCGGGATTGCAAACGGAGATCGATTTCTTTAAGAGTGGTTTGGCTGCAACCAAGCAGTCTGCTGACTCAGAAGCTCTATATATAGTATGGGCTGGTGGTAATGATTACCTCGGTGGTGGCGTTACAGATCCAACTGAGCCTGTCAAGAATATATCGGCAGCGGTAACATCGCTTTTCAACCTCGGCGCTCGAAATTTCCTCGTAGCTAATTTACCAGATTTGGGAAAGGCTCCTGTCGGTCTTAGTGGCGGTATTGCCATGTCCAACGGTCTCAACCAGTTGACCGAATTCCATAACTCGGGCTTGAGCTATAGTCTCGGTGAATTGAGCAAGTCATTAGACGGAATCAAGCTCAAATCTCTCGATATCAATTCTTTATTTAACAATGTCATCGCAAATAAAGAGAAATTTGGTTTCACAAATGTGACTGACTCTTGCCTAACCAACTACGCTCCTCCCTTGGTTTTGGACTACAAGGTATGCGATGACCCAGACAGTTTTTTGTTTTGGGATGCAATCCATCCTACAGCAGCTGGTCATAAGCTAGTGGCAGACTTAGCATTTGCAGCGCTGACACCCGCATCCGAACCTCAAAAAAGCGTTCCGGAACCGGCCTCGACATTGGGGATATTAGCCTTCGGGGCTTTAGGAGCAGGTTCGCTGAGGCAGCGCAAATCGGAAAAAGCCAGCTCAATAAAGACTGAAGCATAAAGTATGAATGCTCAAGGATGAAGGCGTTCCTGTTAAAGCCAAATTTCACCGTTCATCCTTGATATTTTATACTTACTACTTTTGAGATTTTAAGAATTCCTGAACTCAAATGACATGCTTTCTAATAAATTGAATAAGCTTATCAATAATTTACGCAATTAGTAATAGAATTATCCTACCGTTAATTTTTGAAGTCTATAAACCTTGCAGAACGTATCCAAGTTGGAAATAGTGTAAATAACCTAAAATTGCTACTCATATAATTAGAGAACTAAAATCATTGGGCGTTCCCACACTTCTACAAATGGAAAAATTCCGATTGTCTGCTACCTAGAACGACAGAAGAGCGGTGGTAGAGAAAATGTGTCTTTAGAGGGAAAACTTTTTAGTTGTCAAATATCAATTTAGTAAAAGACTAGATAAATAAACTTATTCACTAGCTTGACTACAGAAAAAACACAATGTCCTTCCAAAAAGTGTTTTCTAGCCTGAGGGCAGTATTTCTTGTGAGTGCGTTACCCCTCAGCGCGATCGCTGGGTTGCCAACAGCAGTAAAAGCAGCAAGCTTATCGCCTCAGAATTTTAATGAAATTTATGTTTTTGGTGACAGCCTTTCAGATGATGGAAATCTGTTTGATGCTACGAAAGGATATATTCCGCCAAGCCCGGTTTACTCTGATGGACGTTTTTCCAACGGTCCAGTTTGGGTAGACTATCTCGCCCAATATTTAGGATTAACTTCCAATTCAAATATTAATCTGGCTTACGGTGGTGCAACTACGGGAAACAGTAACGTCTTGAACGATATCGTTCCTAGCGTAGTGCTGAATTTACCAGGCTTGCAGCAGCAGATTAATAACTTCAAAAAAGCCAATTTATCGGCTAATCCGGATGCATTATACATCGTATGGGCGGGTGGCAATGACTACATCGGTGGTGGCGTAACCAATGCTGCTATACCAGTCGGAAATTTATCGACAGCAGTAACGTCGCTTGCTACATTCGGCGCTAAAAATATCATGGTGGTCAACTTGCCAGATTTGGGGGAACTTCCGGACACCCGGACAAGCTCGAATTCAGCCAACCTCAGTGTCTTGACGGCGACTCATAACTCCGGCTTAGCTGCAAGCCTCAATGGTTTGAGCCAGAACCTAGGTGACAGCATCAATATTATCTCCCTTGATGTTAATTCTCTCTTCGATCGGGTCATCGCTAATCCAAAGGAATTTGGTTTAGGAAATGTTACTGAGGCTTGTTTAGACAAATTAATTGCCTGTGCTGTTAATGCAGACAAGTTTTTGTTCTGGGATAACATCCATCCGACGACGACTGCTCATAAGATATTAGGAAAATATGCCTTTTCAGTGCTAGGGCAACAGACTCAGGCATCTGCGATCGCTAGTAATAATCAGCTATTGAGACAATCCGCCTCTGCAACGCTGACACCTGTACTGGTGTCCGACTCCCAGAAAAGCGTTCCCGAACCGGCTTCTACGTTCGGTATATTAGCGTTTGGTGCTTTAAGCGCGGGTTTGGTGCTGAAACGCCAACAGACGAAAGCCAGCTCAATCAAGACTGAAGTATAAAGGATGAAGACTCAAGGATGAACAGGTTCGTATTAAGGCTAAATTTCACCGTTCATCCTTGATATTTCACACTTCATACTTTTAGGCATGGCTTTGTTGGATTACGACAATCTGTTTAACACCATTGAAGAATTAGTGCTGCATCATTCTCCTAGCGGTGCGGAAGAAGAAATTGACCAATTGTTGATGAGTCGATTTAAAGCGCTGGGAGTCGAAGTTTGGCAGGATAATGCCGGGAATGTCATTGCGAAAATTGCCGGTCAAAAGCAAGACAGAGGCATCGCTATCACCGCCCATAAAGACGAAATTGGCGGAATTGTCAAACAAGTCGGCGACGAGGGACGGGTGGAAGTCCGCAGGCTGGGAGGTGCGTTTCCTTGGGTTTATGGCGAGGGCGCTGTAGATTTACTGGGAGACGAGCAAACAATTACCGGGATTCTTTCTTTTGGATCGCGCCACATCTCCCATGAATCTCCTCAAAAATCCCAGCAAGAAGACAAACCAGTGCGCTGGGAAGATGCTTGGGTGGAAACCAAATGCACGCCCGAAGAACTAGAAATAGCGGGAATTCGACCGGGAACCCGAATGGTAGTGGGGAAGCATCGCAAGCGTCCCGTGCGGTTGAAGGATTGGATTGCCAGTTACACGCTGGATAATAAGGCGTCTGTCGCAATTTTGTTAGCGCTGGCTGAAACCGTAAAACAGCCCCCAGTGGATATTTATCTGGTGGCGTCTGCGAAGGAGGAGGTCGGCGCAATTGGCGCAATGTACTTTACTCAGAAGCAGCGTGTGGATGCTTTGATTGCGCTGGAAATCTGTCCTTTGGCTCCGGAATACCCGATCGCTGATGGGAATGCGCCGGTGTTGCTTTCCCAAGATGGCTATGGAATCTACGATGAAGCCTTAAATCGTCAGTTGCGGCAAGTTGCGAAGAATCTGAAGATCCCCGTGCAATTGGCGACGTTGAGCGGTTTTGGCAGCGATGGCTCAATTGCGATGAAGTTCGGTCATGTGGCCCGTGCTGCGTGTCTGGCGTTTCCGACGCAAAACACGCACGGCTATGAGATTGCCCATTTAGGCGCGATCGCAAACTGTACGCATATCCTCCGCGCCTACTGCGAAACCGACTTTAGCGATTCGTCAACAGCAACTGATAACTGACAAAGGACAATTGATCCCTGCAATTCCTTACAATTAAGCCAGTTATCCTGTGACAGCAGTTAAGCCTTGTATGCCCAAAACTGTAGCCGATGTTATGAGCCGCGACCCTATCGTGGTACGGCCTGAAACGCCTCTCAAAGAGGCCATCCAAATCTTGGCAGAACGACACATCAGCGGTCTGCCAGTAGTCGAACAAACTGGCAAATTAGTGGGCGTTATCTCGGAAACTGACTTGATGTGGCAAGAAAAAGGGGTAACTCCCCCGGCTTACATCATGTTTCTAGACAGCGTGATTTACCTGCAAAATCCAGCCACCTTTGAACGAGACCTGCACAAGTCTCTGGGGCAAACGGTTGGAGAAGTAATGACCCACGATGCCATTACCATTACAGCCGAGAAACCTTTACGGGAAGCAGCGGCGCTGATGCACGAGCGAAATGTTCGCCGCTTGCCGGTGATTGATAAAAATGCTCAGGTGATTGGTATCCTCACCCGTGGGGATATTGTGCGGGCAATGGCATCTGAGGTGGATTAATCTTGGTCATTAGTCAATGGGAGTTTGCTGCAAAGGACTCATGACTAATGACTCATAACGAGTGACAACTGAAAACTAATCAATAATCAAATAATAATGAGCATTACCCCTGAGTCTGTTAAAGAATTACTGGGTTCAGAAAATTTTGGCGATCGCATTCGCGGTATTAACCAGCTGCGCCAGCTGGAAAGGGCGATCGCGTTTGAGCTGGTGCAACCCGCTGTGACAGACAGCAACACCCGCGTTAGATATGCCGCTGTCAGCCAGATGGATACTCTGGGACAGGAAGATTTGCAAACATCTTTGAGTGTTTTGCGCGATCGCTTATTCAATGACTCGGAAGCAGATGTCCAAGCTGCCGCTGCTGATGCTTTGGGAGCGCTACAGTTAAAAGAAGCTTTTGAGGACTTGCAGCAAGTTTACAACCAAACCCCAGAGTGGCTCGTTAAGTTCAGCATTGTTGCTGCTTTGGGAGAAATGGGCGACAGCAGAGGGTTTGAACTTCTAGAAGAAGCCCTCACCTCTGGGAACGACTTAGTCCAAACTGCTGCTATCTCTTCACTGGGGGAACTGGGAGATCCGCGTGCAGTTCCCCTGATTGTTCCCTACTCCACCCATTCGGATTGGCAGATCCGCTACCGGGTCGTACAAGCCCTCAAGCGTCTAGGTGGAGCAGAAGCACGCTCAACATTAGAAGCTTTAGCGAATGATGAAGTCGAGCAAGTAGCCCAGGAAGCACAAAATTGTTTAAAATCCGCTTAAATAACTGGTTAAAGTATCTCTAAAATTACCATAGCCTGATACGAGCCGTTTTTTTGGCTGGAAATTAAACGGGCGAAGCATTCCTTTCTTTAACTAGGGGTTTATCCCCAACGTGGAAAGGGCTTTGCCCGTTTTCACATTTATTTTTTAAGTATTTTCTCGTAATAACTATTAGCTTTAGCAAGTTTAAAAGTTAATTTTTCAGTATTTCCCGCACTTCAATTTTTAACTTTCCAGTGTTTCTTCGTATATTTAATTTATTTTTAAATGGTATGAAATTAGTAAACCGTATTTTCCCGGAAATCCCAAAAATTGTTTTTATTTAATCGTTAAAAATCCGGATACATATATATTCCCGCTTCTAAAGCCTTACTTCACACCAACTTTACAAGTTTTTGGAGAAACTACGGCTGATGTTAAAGAGTCAGTAAAGATACGTCCGAATGATTGCTATCCCCTCGAATGATTCCCTATATTAGGAAGAACAAAGCCAAGCATATTTACGCGGTCTTCTGAGTTTGCTACTAAAAGTTAGAGTCATCTCTTAGGTAATTGGTCTTCGTTCATCAGGTGCTTAAGTAGTTTTCAACGCACTCATCCGTATCACTCAAGCAAACTACTAGGTTCAACAAAAAAATAGCAACACGGCTCAATCCCTAAATATGCGGACATTAAAAATCTTGAACTTCGGATCAATTAAGGTGAACCAGATGAAACTTCAACAGACTTCAGCCTTCATGAGCTTATTGGCTGGCAGCCTTCTAGCTTTTTCCGCGACTTCAGCTCAGGCTTTCGCTCCATTCACGTTCGACACCACCTTTTCTCCAAATCCTGCTGACCCCAAGAAGGATATCAAGCTAGAAGCAGTTACTATTAAACCTACACTCGAGGTCGTCAAAGACTTCTCGCTGGTTACAGGTGCCAAAATTGTCAAAAATGAGCTGAAAAAAACTGGTCCAGGCAGTTCCGACCACGGCGTTGATACTGTCAGCGATTCATACCTGCCAGAAGGCCCCAAAAAGGAAAACCCGACTGCTGCTGATATCGTTGCTAGCTTAGGCAACCTGAATCTCAACAGCATCATTGACACTGAAGACGACTATGGAACATCTATAATCGATGTTTTCTTCGGGAAGGCAACCGACACATTCTTCTTCTTTGAAAGAGGCAACCCTTTTACAAAAGATCCTAAGGTAGAAGATCTAGGCCCTGGGAACAGCGATCTATTGGTTGAGTCTCTGGATAAATATGGAAAAGTGCTAGAAACGTTCACGATTACCAGATATATGTGGACTAAGACTGGCTACAGTATCGCCACCAAAGAAATCAAAGGAACCGACCACGAAATTCAAGAAGTTGGTTCTTATGGTCTGAAGGCGTCAAAGAAGGCTATGGGTCTCCGGTTGACAAGCCACAAGGGCTTTAACGGGCCTGACTATAAGGTATTCGCTCAAAACGTGAGCGTGCCTGAACCAGCAAGCCTTGCAGGTTTAGGAATGGTAGCAGGTGCTTTAGTGGTTTCTCGCCGCCGCCGTCAAGCTGCTAAGTCCTAATTCTCCATTGTTTTAAACAATGCATATATTAATCGGGATTAGATGCTGAACAAGGCTTCTAGTCCTGATTTTTTGCCAATTTAGAAAAGATTGCGGGTGAGGTAGACTGCCAAACGCCAGATAATGTCATCTTGAGGCTGAGCTTGGACAATTGCTGGTAGCTACGACAGATATGTTGCTGGATAAGTCGATTTTAGCGATCGCGTTTCTTCTAGCCGCTAAACTATCAGACACTGAATAGTTTAGATGCATGAAAATTCGAGATATTGGAGAACAAGGTTTATTAGAACGATTGCAGCGCTTTTGTCCGCCGGAAGTTGTGGGGGATGATGCGGCGGTGATGACCCTTCAGCCTGGTCAAGAATTGGTAGTGACAACCGATTTACTGGTAGATGGAACTCATTTTAGCGATCGCACCACTTCCCCAGAAGACGCTGGCTGGCGTGCTGCTGCTGCCAATTTATCCGATCTAGCCGCAATGGGGGCACTGCCTCTGGGCATTACTGTAGGTTTGAGTGTCACGGGTGATACACCTGTCACCTGGGTTGAGCGACTCTATCAGGGACTCACCGAATGCCTGCAACAATACAATACAGCGATCGTCGGCGGCGATATTTGCCGCTCATCGGTGATTACCGTCGCGATTACCGCCTTTGGTCAAGCTTCACCAACTCAGATCCTTCGGCGCTCAAATGCTCAGGTAGGGGATGCCATTGTCGTCACCGGCGTTCACGGAGCCTCACGAGCTGGTCTAGAATTACTGCTTCATCCAGAGTTTGGTCAACACCTCAGTGAAACTGACAAAGCATCTTTAATCGAAGCTCACCAGCGTCCCAAGCCTAGGCTAGATGTATTGCCGCTTTTGTGGGAAATTTTAGATTTTCCATCCCACATCCAAAATCTAAAATCTAAAATTCCCGTGGCTGGCATGGACAGCAGCGACGGTCTAGCAGACGCCATTGTGCAAATCTGCCGGTGCAGCCGAGTGGGTGCCTATATCGAGCGCAGCGCAATTCCCCTTTCTCATGCCCTTACTCAGCTCGTGCCTGCCGAGCAAGCTCTGAATTGGGCCTTATACGGTGGTGAAGATTTTGAACTGGTGCTGTGCTTACCGTTAGAAAAAGCCCAGGCGTTAATCAAACGACTGGGCAAAGGAGCTGCTGTGGTCGGGAAAATTACTATCGGCTCAAACGTCTTGTTAGGAGACTCTACCGGCGTCTATCCCGACCAACAACTCACCCTAAGCCAAAGCTTTCAGCATTTTTAAGCTTTCCACTTCTGACCCACCAGTTCAGCCAAGTCTACAACCCGCTGAGAGTAACCCCACTCGTTGTCGTACCAAGAGACAACTTTAACCAGGTCTCCGCCCATAACCATCGTTAGACTGGCGTCCACAATGGAAGAAGCATCGGTACCCCGATAATCGCTGGAGACTAGCTCCAGTTCGTTGTATTCCAGAACGCCTTGCATAGGGCCTTCAGCAGCAGCTTTCAGCGCTTGGTTCACTTCATCCGCGAAGGTTTGCTTCTCGACTTGAATCACCAAATCCACTACGGAAACGTTTGGAGTAGGCACCCGCAAAGCAATTCCATTCAGCTTGCCCTTCAGCTCTGGCAACACCAAAGCTACTGCTTTGGCAGCACCCGTTGAAGTGGGAACAATGTTGAGCGCTGCTGCCCGTGCCCGCCGCAAATCCCGGTGAGAAGCATCCAGTAAGCGCTGGTCGCCGGTATAGCTGTGGGTGGTGGTCATCGTGCCTTTAATAATGCCGAAGTTTTCGTGCAGCACTTTGGCAACAGGCGCTAGGCAGTTGGTGGTGCAGCTGGCATTGCTGATCACAACGTGCTTGTCGTGGTCGTAGTCTTTATCGTTGACGCCTACCACAAAGGTGCCATCATCGTTTTTACCGGGAGCGGTAATCAGAACTTTCTTCGCTCCAGCCTTTATATGCTTGGATGCCCCTTCCTTGCTGGTAAAGACGCCAGTTGATTCGATAATCAGGTCAATGTCCCAATCTTTCCAGGGCAAGTTTTCTGGGTTGCGATCCGATGTGCATTTGACCGTTTTGCCGTTAACAGTGATGGAGTTGTCATCGTAACTGATATCAGCGTTAAACTTCCCAAGCATGGAATCATATTTCAGCAAGTGGGAGTTGGTTCTTGGGTCAGAAGTGTCATTGATCGCGACGACTTCTATATGGCTATTTTCCCGACCCAGCCAGCATCGCATAAAGTTACGTCCGATGCGTCCAAAACCGTTGATCGCTACTCTAATCACAGCGTCTTGCCCTCTGTCTTGTGACCTACAGAATTTTCCTGTTAATGACCCCAATCATATCGCAAAGGCTGAACAATTCTACCTAGTGGTTTGCAGCGATTCTCCTAAATCGAATCCGTTGTGGATCGAAACGAATCTTTCTTGACTGGAAAAAGGACAAAATCTAGAGAAACCGCGCGATCGCTGACGTGCTCGTTTCCAGCGTGGCACAACTTCTACCGCTAGAGGCTATGGGAAGGGGCGCGAGTCGAAGCGGAAGTGAACCGATTTTGAGGCTTTTGCGAGCTGAATTTTGGCCTAGATAATTATTTTATTGGTTTTTTTCTCCGATTTAGGCGATTTAATTGCTAATTAAATCTATTTTCTTATTATTAATCCCTGTAAAAACTTGTAGCTATTGTTTGGTACGAATAGTGCCTAAAAGCATAAAGTGAAGAATTTCAATTTTTTGACGGTAGGAGCATTAGGTACTCTGAGAACTACAGAAATCGCAAGTTTTAGGGTACTCGATCTCATTCCAGCGCCTAGTCTAACTGGTTGTTCCATATCTACCCCGAAACTGGTTGCTTAAGTTAAAAGCACTGATTGAGTTGTTTAACCTCGCTTGCGAGTTACGGAGGCTAGGTTAAGTACAAAGAAGCGCTACCAGCTTTTGACTAAGTGCTAAAACTTAAAGCCGAGACGACTTCATCTCCTGGTATTTACGAGGCTACAGGCTTAGTAGAGGACAGTATCAAGAAGCGATCGCCCACTCGCCAACTATGATGCAGCCATTCAACCCCAGCCAAATGACCTATTAGCGTTGTTTGACAAAGGGAATGCTCTGCCTGAATCGGGACGTTCTGAAGCATTCAAGAATCATTAAAATAATGATTCAAAATTAAAACGGCTCATAATTTTGAATCATTATTTTAATTCCAAATTAATTTAAAATCTCGCCTCCGTAGAGGTTGTGGATGGAAATATATACTCTGACAGCTTCTGGGACTAAATAACGAATCGAGTGTTTTTGGCGACAATAGTGGCGAATCAAACTTGATGAAATGCCCACTTTCGGCATTTTCAACAACTGCCAGCGAATCGTCAACTCTTGGGCGACAAGCTGTTGAACAATCTGCTGGCAGAGCAAATTTTCTCGGTTATCATCCACCGGGATCGGCAGTTCTTCTGGACGCGGTGCCACCAACCATTCACAAGCGGGTACAAGTTCCTGCCGTCGATGCCAACGAGGTAAGGTTCTGAAAGCGTCCGTGCCAATAATCCAGTGCCAGCGGCTATTCGGGTAGAGAATCTGGAGGTCTAAAAGGGTATTAATGGCATAATCTGGACGGGTGCAATTTGTCTCTAGAGGCGAGAAAACAAAGTTTGGATGGTCTGCGATCGCTTGTTGCACCATTTGAGCGCGATGCTCAAATTCCACCGCCACTTTGTAGGCAGGACAGCGACTCGGTACCCAAATGACCTGGTTTAGAGCCGCTTGAGATAAAGCAGTTTCCGCCATCAACAGGTGTCCACAGTGAATGGGATCAAAGGTTCCACCCAAAATTCCCAAGTTTTGCATACAAGATCCGTTGTGGCTTGTTTCCTATTCTCTAGGTTAAGCAGTAAAAATGCGGATGATCTGCTACTGTCTTGGTGTTAGTCTTTGCAGGAAGTTTCCGGACTGAAATGCATTTTGACGTGTAAAGATAAAAACCATCCCATGATAGAAGCCGCTCTATTTAGGAATGACCTAAAGTGCAGTTATAGCGACCGAAAGCGGATTCTGCGATCGCGCTCTGGGATTGTGCTGTAAATCTTGGCAAGGTTGTATCAAGAAAAATCAATTCTTGATATGATAGCGCGTGTTATCCGTGCAGCCTGGTGTGGTGTGGTGTGTAAGGAGCTAAGATGCCGAATACTGTTGATTTTACCGGGAGGCCGTTTCATTTCATCGGCATTGGTGGAATTGGAATGTCAGCTCTCGCCTACGTTCTAGCCAAGCGTAAGCTGCCTGTATCTGGATCGGATATTCATTCCAGCCATATTACTAAACGTTTGCAGGCCGTTGGCACTCATGTTTTTGGAAGTCAAGACGCCGCAAACTTGGAATTTTTTCAACCAACCGAGGACTCAGCCTACGAAGCATTACCAACGGCAGTCATTGGTATAAGCGATCGCCTGGAACCCTCCAGGGAACCTGTAGAAACTGGAGCAACTCGGTCGAGTAATCGAGGGTCATCTACGAACCTAAGGGCAATGGCTCTGCCCCAAGTGATTTGTTCAACTGCAATCAATCCGGCAAACTCTGAATATCGGGCAGCTATTGAATTAGGCTGTCCGATTTTTCATCGTTCTGATTTATTAGCAGCTTTGATTCAGGATTACCAAAGTATTGCTGTCGCTGGTACTCATGGGAAAACTACAACTAGCAGTTTGATTGGGTATTTACTGCTACAAGCAGGATTAGACCCAACAATCGTGGTAGGCGGTGAAGTGAATGCCTGGGGAGGCAACGCACGGTTAGGAGACGGTCCCTATCTAGTCGCGGAAGCGGATGAATCAGATGGGTCGTTATCGAGACTCTCAGCCGCAATTGGTGTGATTACAAATATTGAACTGGATCATCCAGATCACTATGAATCGCTCGAAGAGGTGATTAGCACCTTCCAGATATTCGCTAAACGCTGTAAAACCTTGGTGGGGTGCATTGATTGTGCTGTAGTTAGAGATTCTCTGCAACCCGCAATCAGCTATAGCTTGCAGCGAGATTCTGGGGCTGATTATACGGTCGATCGGGTGGATTATCGGGCGGATGGCACAGAGGCACAAGTTTGGGAACGGGGAGAAATTCTGGGGAAGCTCTCCTTAAAGTTGCTAGGCAAGCACAATCTCAGCAATGCCCTAGCAGCCGTGGCTGTGGGTCGTCAGCTGGGGATGGATTTTGAGGTAATTGCAGAGGCGATCGCGACCTTCGAGGGTGCCCGCCGCCGATTTGAGCTGCGGGGCGAACGTAATGGCATCTACTTTGTGGATGATTATGCCCACCATCCCAGCGAACTTCTGGCAACCCTGTCAGCAGCTCGCTTGCAAGTGTTGCCGCCGCGAAGGCTTGTCGCTATTTTCCAACCACACCGCTACAGCCGGACGCTCGCTTTTTTACCGGAATTTGCTCAATCTTTTAAAGATGCCGATATTGTGATTCTCAGCGATATTTATAGCGCCGGAGAACCTAATTTGGGGCAAATTAGCGGTGAACAAGTCGCGGAATTAGTGGCGGGTAATCATCCGAACGTGCATTACCAACCGTCTCTCCCGTCCATCTGTAAGTTACTTACAGATACCCTTCGACCGGGCGATTTGGCTCTGTTTTTGGGGGCGGGGAATCTAAATCAGATTATTCCTGAGGTCATGGCGTTCTATCAAAAAACTGACGAAGCCAGTCTCAAGTAATCGGTGATGACTGAATCCGTTAGCTGCATTGAAGTCGTACTTATGAGTAAAGAAGTTCCCAGCTAACAGATTCACTCAAAATTACTCAAAACTCATGTTGTGGCCTCAGCTGTCTCGGCATTCAAATTTGTGAATTGATATGACTCTCTCTTATGATCCAGCCAGCGTTGTAAACGCTTCTTCCCCCCAGAAAAAATCCACCAAGTCTTCTTCCCCGCTTTACCTACCAGGAACCGATTGTATTGTGCGATCGCAAGCTCCCCTCTCCAGCCTGACCTCTTTTCGAGTGGGAGGACCAGCCGAATGGTATGTAGCTCCCCGCCGTACCGAAGAACTGCAAGCTAGTTTTGAGTGGGCGCGGTATCAAGAATTGTCGATCACCCTCTTGGGAGCCGGTTCAAACTTACTGGTGAGCGATAAAGGTCTTCCCGGTTTAGCCATCTGTACTCGCCATCTCCGCCACACCAGCTTCGACCCCGAAACGGGTCAGGTGAGTGCAGGTGCCGGAGAACCCATCGCCCGCCTCGCATGGCAGGCAGCAGAACGCGGTTGGCAAGGGTTGGAATGGGCTGTTGGCATCCCCGGTACAGTCGGCGGCGCAGTGGTGATGAATGCAGGCGCTCACACCAGCTGTACCGCTGATATTTTAGTTAACGTCCAAGCCCTCTCACCCAGCGGAAAAGCTGAGATTTTGACACCACAACAACTGGGATTTGCCTACCGCACCTCAATTCTGCAAGGAGGCGATCGCTTGGTGACGCAGGCAACCTTCCAACTCCAACCGGGAGCCGACCCAGCTAAAGTTATGGCAACAACTGCCAAACATCTAGAGCAACGGCGAACCACTCAACCCTACCATTTGCCAAGTTGCGGCAGCGTTTTCCGCAATCCCGATTCTCACAAAGCTGCCTGGTTGATCGAACAAACCGGACTCAAAGGCTACCAGATTGGCGGTGCCCAAGTCGCCCAACGCCATGCCAACTTTATCCTCAACTGTGGCGGTGCTAAAGCAAGCGATATTTTCCATTTGATTCGCTATGTTCAGCAGCAAGTGGAACAGCATTGGTCTCTGTGCTTAGAACCAGAAGTGAAAATCTTAGGTGAGTTTCAGCCTGCTTAAAGGTGTCGCCAGACGCCAGGGATACTAAGATTGAAATTGGCTTGCAAGTCTATCGCATACGGCATTAATAGTTATGACACAGAAAGGATTTGGCTTTGGCTTAGGCAAAATGAAAGAACTAGCCGAAGCTTTTAAAAAAGCCCAGCAGGTTCAAGAAGGTGCCAAAAGGCTCCAAGAAGAATTGGAGCAAATGGAGATTGGGGGAGAGAGCAGCGGTGGAAGCGTTAAGGTTTTCCTCAGCGGCAATCAAGAACCTCTGCGGGTAGAAATTTCAGCAGACGCCTACAATCAGGGAGCAGATGCTCTAGCTGAACTTGTAACAGCGGCAATGAAAGATGCTTACGAAAAATCCACGGCAACAATGCGATCGCGGATGGAAGACCTCACCAGTGGACTCGACCTGCCACTGTAACCCTTAAGGGATTTCCCAGGCATCAATATCTGCCGCTCTTCTTAGGCAGGCTTCTCGCCTGCCACTTACTTATCGTAGAGAGACGGCTAGCAGGCAAAACTGCGGGAATATTTCCTAGGTTTAGCAATCTTTATAAGATAGGCATAATAACTTCAGGGATAGAGGAGAATTTGGCTCTACACTACTTGTTCTCTCCTCTGCTCCCTGGCTCTCCTGCCTATTGCGGCTGCTTTGCTGGCTGTATCTGTAGCCTTGGTAACTCCAAAAATGTTTTGTAGAGCCGATCTGCCAGCACTGTATTGGCTTCATCCGTCAAGTGAATGGCGTCTGAAAAAGCCTGACCTGGGAAATTCTGGTAAAGCTTGTAAAAATTCAGCACTTTCACATTTTCCGGAAAACTTCTCTGTAACTGCCCAGTCTTTGTGTCTATTTGTCCATAACCGGCTTGTACTCGCTGGGTGTAGGTTGAACCGAGTTCGCTTAAAAGCTCCCGTTCTCTGAGAGAAAGATTATTCGCTGAACGCCCGGTGATTTCTGGCTGAACTACCAAAACCAATGGAATCTGCGCCGCTGCTGTCAGACGAACCATCTGTGTCTGGTGATTTTGATAACGCTTAACCCGACGCTCCAGCTCAGTGTTGTTAGCTGGCAGACGTTGTGCTAAAGGGACGCTTTCCTCACTCACTGCCATCGTCAGCTGGTCCACAGACGGTTGTGGTTTTAACACCCAATACTGTGTTGCTTTCACTAAATAGGTCTGATTGAGCCAGCGATTCATGTCCTGAGTCAGCTCAAACCACAGATACCCTGCTGCATTGTTCAGAAAGTTTTCTATATAAGGGATATCCGTTTCATTTTCAGTGCTGGGTAGCATTAAGTCTGCATACCCGTTCAAAACCACAATCGCATCAGGCTGGTAAGGCAAAATCTGGAGGGCAAGCCCAGCCAGTTCGTTCCCCGAAGTATAGCCAGGAACCGCCGCGTTAATGACACGATAGTTGCCTTCCCGAATCCGTAGCGGCAAGGCGAGTGCTTTCACCCGTTCTGGCTTGTAGTAGGGCAAGAAATCCGGGCGAAATTTCTCTGGAGAAGCTTTCTGCTGCTTTACCCGTATATTCAGACTACCTTCGAGCTTATGGGCAAACGTGGTTGCGTTATTGGAACTCATTTGACCAAAAGCTGTAGAACCGCCCAAAATGAAAATCCGAATTTCATCTTTGGGTTTCGCTTGAGAAACCGGCTGGTCATCACGAAAACCCTGTTCGTTAATGCGCCAGAATTTGCTCTGTTGATTTCCTGCCAGCTGATATCCCACTGATAAACGCCGTTTGGCAACCAGACGCCCAGAATTCGGTAAACCCCCGTAGGTTTGCTGGTTTTGATCGAGGAATTTAAGGCGGTAGGCGGTAACTTCTGTCGGTTCACCTTCATAGGCTGCCAATTCAGCATTTTTGCCCGCAACGCTCACAGCAACCCGTGCAAGCAGTTCCAAGAGAATCAAAATGAGGGGCAAAGCTAGGAGTAGGATGAGGAGCGAAGGCGGCTGGCGGCGTTTTTGGTAAGGTTTGTAGCGGGACTTTTTAAACATCAAGTAATGAACCTCAAATGACCAACGAACAAAGGAAGTAAAAGGCAAAAAAGGGATGATTAAATGCTTGCCTTTCGCTTTCATGAGTTGCCGGTGGAGTCAGGCAGAATAACAAAAGTAAAGATTAACTCAATCCCGGCATTCGTTATCCCACTGCGATCCCAGTATGCAGCAATTTCGTTGCTAAACTTAACACCGGGGTAGATGACCACTTATGATTAATGAGTTATACCGATTGGCTTTCCTCTAATGCTGGTGCGGAATTAGAGACTTGTGAATGGGGAAGTGTATCAATCATTAAACGTACAAAACTAGACATCTTAGCATCAAATGTCCTACAAGTTATTATTCGTTTGCCTGGGTAATATTTGCCGGTCGCCTGCGGCAGAAAACATCATGAACCATTTGATTGAGCAAGCAAACTTAGGGGAACGGATCATCTGCGATTCTGCCGGTACAGCTGGTTATCACATTGGTCGTTCCCCCGACCGACGCATGGGAGTAGCCGCAGGACACAAAGGAATTAAACTCCAAGGTCAAGCGCGGCAGTTTCAAAGGTCTGACTTTGAGGACTTTGACCTGATTCTGGCAATGGATCGGGAGAATTACCGCGATATCCTCTCCCTTGACCCATCAGGGCAGTATCGGGACAAGGTGCGGCTGATGTGTGACTTTTGCACCCGCCATACTGGGACTGAGGTTCCTGACCCCTACTACGGTGGTCCGGAGGGGTTTAACCAAGTCATCGATTTACTTTTAGATGCCTGTGAGGGTCTGCTACAACACGTTAGTCAGGCTAATCGCTAATGGGCTAATTCGATTCAATAATTAGCCATTAGCAATTGACTATTCCACTAGATGATGCTCTAAGGCAAAACGCACCAGTTCGGCTCGGTTGCTAGTTTCCGTTTTTCTCAGCAGGTTGCTGACGTGCTTTTCCACCGTCCGAGGACTGAGGTGCAACTCGTTGCCGATGTCGGCGTTAGATAAACCCTTAGTGAGTAAATCGAGAACTTCCTGTTCTCGCTGAGTTAGGTTGAATGAGTTTGAAGGAGTATGTTGGGGAAGCCCAGGAGCTTCCACTTCCTTCTCTGGTGTGGCAACAGCATGAATCAGCGATCGCCATTCGACTTGAATCATCTGCGATCGCTCTAAAAGATTGCGAATCACGGCCCCCAACTCATCCAACTCAAACGGCTTGGGCAGATACAGATCGCAGCCTAATTGGTAGCCCCGAATCCGTTCTGAGGTCGTTGCACGCTCCGTTAAGAAAATTACTGGTAATAGACGAAACGCTGGGCGTTGACGGAGACGCCGCACCAGTTCATAGCCATCCATCCGGGGCATCATAATGTCTGTTACCAGCAAATGAGGATGATATGACTCAACTAAACTGAGAGCTGCTTGACCATCCTCAGCTGTAATAACTGAGTAGCCAGACATTTCCAGATAATCGCATATAGAAAGCCGAATTCCTGGATCGTCATCGGCAACCACGATGAGCAAAGGCATGGGCACAGAGGAAGAGCGTACATAACCCCTAGAATAGGTCAAGTCCATCCTAAAAGTGGGAACACTGTTCTGCCTCTTAAGGTGAAAACTGACCAATGCGTGAAAATCAACTGAAACGGAAACTCAAGCGAGGTGAGGTTGTCCTCGGCCCGTTCATCAACTGCGCCTATCCGGCTTTTATAGAAATCTGCGGACACGCAGGATTTGACTTTGCCGTGATTGACATGGAACACGGTGCCCTCAACACACTGGTTGCCGAAGACCTGTGCCGTGCAGCCGACTGCGTGGGATTGGCACCGATTGTACGCATCCGCAAGAACGACGCACCGCAAATTCAACGGGCACTGGACATCGGCAGTGCCGGTGTTCAAGTGCCTCAGATAGAAACTCAGTCCGACGCAGCGGATGTTGTGCGTGGTGCCAAATATAGCCCTCTTGGTTCGCGCGGACTTTCATTTTACACCCGTGCTGGCGTGTACGCAGCAGCAGGGACGCAAATTACAAATCAGCTCAACGAAGAATCTCTGATTGTCGTTCACGTCGAAGGGATTCGCGGCGTCGAAAATATTGAAGAAATTGTCAGCGTGCCCCACATTGATGTCATTTTCCTCGGCCCTTATGACTTGTCGCAGTCTTTGGGCATTCCGGGGCAAGTGCAAGACTCGCGGGTAATTGAGCTGATGCAAAAATGCGTTACCACGATTCGCAAGGCTGGGAAATCTGCGGGCACATTTGCCGATAATCCTGAAACAGCGAAGCAGTGGATTGATGCCGGAGTTCAGTACATAACTCTCGGTGTGGATGTCGGTATTTTCCTGCGAGCGTGCGAGGCTTTGGTAAAAGCAGTGCGAACTTAAGGCTGCCAGTTCAGTAAAATCCCAGAGAAGGAAGAAATATGTAAAACTATATCTAAATTTTTACATTTCACTGAGTCATTGGGAGGGAATCTTTATCAAAAATTTGTATTAATTTTGTATTATAAACAACCAAATTAAAAATTCTAAGTTTATGCTTAAAGAATAGCCTTCCTAAAGTAGGAAGGAAAACTGGGGATCGAAGCGTACTGGAGAAAAAGCGATGCAAACGCTACCGGGATCGACGGATTTGGCTTATGCCATGATGTTTACCTTACACAAAGTCCATTCCGTAAAGATAGAAGGTTTTAAGCCATTCTTTAGCGATCTTCCTGTTGACCCTTACATCAAGAATAATTATCGTTTCAGAAGATTATCTCGGTTCAAAGTGTTTGGAAATGACTTAGTCAAACTACCGCATGGTTACTTGTTTCAAAGCAAGCAATACAATCCATTAGTCGGCGATATCAAGCGAGAGTATGCCGAACTAGATGATGCCATTACGAAGCTTGAAGATTTCAAAAAACTTGTTTTGGCATTTATTGATTACTGCCAACTCGACCCAGAAGCCGTTGAAATAGGAGTTCATCAAATTAGAACGACCTGTTCGCCAGATAATTATGGGAACCCTGCCCCTGAAGGGATTCATCGGGATGGGACTGATTTTGTCGGCATATTTTCTGTAGGACGGGAAAATATTCAAGGTGGAGAAACCCATCTCTACAAATCCAAAAAGCATGACCCGGTTTTTTCTAAAGTTCTTCATCCGGGCGAACTGCTATTAGTTAACGATCGGGAATTTTTTCACTATACAACTCCCATTCAGCCACTATTTCATGGTGAAGGAACAAGGGACGTATTTGTTCTGACTTGTCCCAGCTTATTGACAAATTAAGAAGGAGAAAGAGCGAATTTCTCAGTTTTAGCTGTGCTTTTTTAGTTACTGTTTTGAGCAGCTTGAACGAGCGTCCCGGCATTGGGAGGTAGAGTCTCTAAACTTTCGTATTAGCCATAGGGGCACGGCATTGCTGTGCCCCTACTTAAACTTAGGGGATGTAAAACTTAGCCACTCCCCTGTTTGCAGAAGCTAGCGGACAGATCTCAATTTCCTTGATTAGAGCCGTATTCAGCATCCTTTGAGTTGAAGCTTTGTCTTCGCTCTAAAATGCCAAATTTATGATAATTAGAGCCATTTAAATGGCGGAAACCCTCAAACTGCTGGGTTCGCCCAAATTGCCTTGTAAAACAACGCTCCGCTGATTGGCATCAAGGTGGCGCAGAATTTTGTAGATTGCCTCAATTTGATCGGAGGCACCCGCTTTCTGAGCCAACTCAGTCAAAGAAAGGGGAGCGCCTTCCTCTTGTACTGCCTGCAAAACTCGTCTTTGCAAGTCGAGAATGGCGGCGGCAGCCTTTTTACCCGCTTCTACCCCTGGCTGGTGATAAGCATTGATATTGACCAGGAAACCATAAAGTCCGACAGCCCGGTCATACAAAGCAATTAACGCACCTACCATGCGGGGGTTTACCTGAGGAATCGTCACGGTGACAGAATCTCGCTGGTTTTCATACAGAGCTTGCCGGGTTCCCTGGAGTAAACCAGAGAGATAGTCGCCGGATGTGACTTCCGGCTCGACGAAGGGGGAGTTACCCTGTCGGTCTTTTAAGACTTCAATGAAGGTCAGAAAGAAATTCGGGACACCCTCTCGCAACTGCTGCACGTAAGCGTGTTGGTCGGTTGAGCCTTTGTTGCCATAAACAGCAATCCCTTGGTAGACGATATTTCCGTCAAGGTCTTTTTCTTTGCCCAAAGATTCCATGACTAGCTGTTGCAAATAGCGGCTGAATAGCAGCAGGCTGTCTTTGTAGGGCAACACCACCATATCTTTTTCGCCTTTGCCATTTCCGGCGAAGTACCAGCTCATCGCCAGTAGTGCGGCTGGATTTTTCTTGACTTGGGGCAGGCGGGTGGCAGTGTCCATTTCTTTGGCACCGGCAAGCATGGCGCGGATATCGATTCCCTGCAAGGCGGCTGGGAGCAATCCTACGGCTGACAGCTCCGAGGTACGTCCTCCCACCCAATCTTCCATTGGGAAGGTTGCCAACCAGCCTTCTGAGTTTGCCTGCCGATCTAATTTGCTGCTTTCCCCGGTAATGGCAACAGCTTGAGGGGAAAAATTCAGATTCTGCTCAGCGAAGGCTTTTTGCACTTCTACCATGCCATTGCGGGGTTCTGGCGTCCCCCCTGATTTGGAGATGACTAAGACGAGGGTGCTGTTCAGCCGATCTTTGAGCTGGGAGAGGATACGGTCAATGCCCGCCGGATCGGTGTTGTCAATGAAGTGAATTGCCAGGGGTGGGAAGTCTGGAGCGATCGCTTGGGCGACAAATTGGGGACCGAGTGCCGATCCGCCGATACCGATGGAAACAATATCGGTAAACTTAGGAGCGTTGGGTGGATGAATTTCGCCGCTGTGGATTTTTTGGGCAAATGCTTCAATCTGCTCTAAAGTTTGGACAATCTGTTGTTTGATTTCCGGAGTGGGCGCTAAATCCGGGTCGCGCAGCCAGTAGTGACCTACCATGCGGTTTTCATCAGGGTTTGCGATCGCGCCTCCCTCCAGTGCCTCCATCTCCTGAAACGCCTTCTCAAACCTCGGCTGCATCGCCTCGACAAACTCATTATCAAACCGCATCCGGCTGACATCGAGGTAAAAGTCTAATCCCTCATGGTAGTAGAGCCATTCTTGGTAACGTTGCCAAAGTGCAGCAGCATCCATAAGTAAATCTCAATAAGCGTGTTTCCAGTCAACACAAGTTTAAGGTAAGCTTCAGCATCACTTTTGACGAATTAGCCTGTCAATTCGTTAATTGGGTAATTCTCCTACCCCAAATTGAGATTCAGAATTCCTTTAGAGTCCTGTACAGCTAGATTTATCTGAGATAGCCAGGAAAATTCAATTAGACCGCTCTATTCGGTCTTACAACGACCAGCTTTCAACTCGAAAGCCTCTTAAAGACGCGGTTTGGGCAGAACCCGCAGAAATTTAACAAGATGCCCGGTCACTTCAATCGCAATCAGATAGTCATCTATCGTAAAGCGGTAGAAGATACTATCAGACCCGATTCCCCGGAGTTCCGGCAAATCGGTAATTCGCTCGATCCGCATGAACTCCTCAAAGACGAATTCATATATCCGCTCTCTAGCTGCGTATTCTAAGTTCTTCAGGTCTCGCAGAAAAGACCGGGCATAGCGCACTTCTAGTTTCACAGGGCAACTGGCTCTTACTCCAAATGGCAGATACTTTTTCTTTTTACTGCGAAATTTGACTAAAAGCGATTTTTACCCCTTGATTCAGCCGACGAACAGGGGAAAACTTAGGGGAAGTGCAACATCCGGAGAGCTTCTTCGCGAGTTAGGGTTTCCCCCGGCTGTACGGTATGCTTCGACTCTTGGATGGCTTTGAGCATATACAGGTCATAATAAATCTGTTGTAGAACTTTCCAGGCGTCATCCAAGTTGTCATCAGCGAGTTGATCGATTAAATCGGGTAGCTGAGCAGTTAAGCGTTGTAATCGACCTCTGAGAAAATTCATAATTAAACACTGGCGAACAACGTAACATTCCCTAGAGCCTTCTTGTTAGAGGGATCTTGGACAATCTAAAGCTTAGAGCTTAGAGTTTATAGTTTATTGAGTCTCACAAGCGTGGCATGGTTGGCTATCTCATCTTTTTGACAATTTCTACGACAATTTTTGCCCTGTTTAGCTTGGGTTTAAATTTACAGTGGGGCTTCACCGGACTGATTAATTTTGGGCATATTGCCTTTATGACAGTCGGTGCATACACCACAGTGTTGTTGAGCTTGCAGGGGGTTCCCCTAATTTTCGGGGTGGCTATCGGTGCTGTTTTAGCAGCGCTGCTAGGACTGTTAATCGGATTATCAACTCTACGGTTGCGCGAGGATTACTTAGCAATCGTGACCATCGGCGTTTCCGAATTGCTCCGTTTAGTTGTCAATAATCAGCCATTGCCAATGGGCAAAGAATTTCGGCAAGGATCGTTTGGGGTATATGGATATGCCTTGCCACCAGGAGATAAGCTTGGTTTGATGGTGTTGTCGCTGCTGGTATTGGGGTTGACGTTTTGGCTGCTGGAGACGTTGGTGCGATCGCCTTGGGGTCGAGTGCTAAAAGCGATTCGAGAAGATGAGCAAATTCCTAAAGCATTAGGAAAAAATGTCTTTTGGTACAAATTACAATCTTTCATGCTGGGAGGCGCGATCGCCGGAGTCGCTGGGGCTTTTTTGGCATGGCAGACGACAACGGTTTACCCGAATAACTTTGAGCCACTGACGACTTTCTATGCTTGGACGATTGTTGTCTTGGGCGGTGCGGGTAACAACGTGGGCACAATCCTGGGAGCGGTGATTTTCTGGGGTTACGATAGTTTGACTCGCTTTTACTTACCTCAGTTGGTGCAACTGGATGCCTCGCGGGAAGGGGCATTTAGAATCATGGTGATTGGTTTAATCCTGATGGTGCTGATGGTTTGGCGTCCACAAGGTATCTTAGGGAAAAAAGAGGAACTGACCCTTGGCAAATAACTCGCACATTCCGCCCAATCGGTTGTCTGAGGGGTCTTTAAACGGGGGCGGCAAGCATCTCGAAGAAAGCCCCGATTTAGTCGAAGCAGACCCAAAACCCCCACTCTCAGAAATCGCTTTACTCGCTGCCAGCGGACTCTGTAAAAGTTTCGGCGGAGTTCGGGCTGTCGATAATGTCGAGATTACGGTACCGCAAGGCAGTATCACGGGGCTGATTGGCCCGAATGGTGCTGGCAAAACGACGCTATTTAATCTCCTCTCAAACTTCATTCATCCAGACAAAGGGCGGGTGATTTTTGACGGCGAACCGATTCATTCTTTGCAGCCGTATCAAATTGCTCAGATGGGAATGGTTCGCACATTCCAAGTCGCGCGGGTGCTATCGCGGCTTTCAGTGATGGAAAATATGCTGCTGGCAGCTCAAAAACAGACGGGGGAAAATTTTTGGAAAGTTTGCTTTCAACCCCATCTGGTGGCTAAGGAAGAACGGCAGCAGCGAGAAAGAGCCACGATTCTGCTGGAATCAGTAGGGTTGGCCGCGAAGGCGCAGGATTACGCCGGGGCGCTCTCTGGAGGGCAACGCAAGCTGCTGGAAATGGCACGGGCGCTGATGACGCAGCCAAAGCTAATTTTATTGGATGAACCGGCGGCTGGAGTGAATCCGACGCTGATTAGACAAATTTGCGACTACATCACCCAATGGAATCAGGAGGGCATGACCTTTTTGATTATTGAACACAATATGGACGTAATCATGTCTTTGTGCGATCGCGTCTGGGTTGTCGCTGAAGGTCGCAATCTTGCTGTGGGGACTCCGATTGAAATTCAGCGCAATCCACAAGTCTTAGAAGCTTACCTGGGGCAATAGAGCAGCGATTGTGTCTCATTGGTTAGCAGTAATTACCCAGACGTTAGTTTTGCTCTTGAGTGGCGCGGCACTTTTCTTAAGTTCCTGGATTGTGGTTCCAGCGCCCACAATGTCCTTACTGCCATTAGGGGTAGGGGCACCGGAAGTCAGTCCTTGGTTGGTGATGATAAACGCGATCGCAAGTCTGTTGGTGCTGGTAACGATCCGTCGCACTCCGTGGCAATTTCTGGCTTTGGCTGCTAGTTTGCTAGCACTGCTTTTGAGTGTTTTGCCACTTTTGCAGATGCCAGCGACACAACAGCATCTAGCAGCAGCAATGCGCGATGGTCTTGGCGACTACAGCGTAAATTTGCCCAGTTCTCAGCAAAAACGGATGCGCCAACAACCGTTCGTGTTGGCTGATGTGTTTCGAGGCATCAATCCCGGTGAGAGTCGTTATACCTCTGGCATCGTCTTTTCACAACCAGATGGTGTCCCCTTGAGCATGGATCTTTACCGACCGCCGCAAGTCGGCAATTATCCAGCGCTAATTATCATCTACGCTGGGGCATGGCGGAGCGGCGACCCAACCCAAAACGCTGATTTCAGCCGTTATATGGCTGCGAGGGGCTATAGTGTTTTTGCCATTGATTACCGACACACGCCGCGCTACCGTTTTCCGGCGCAGCTAGATGACGTGCGTGCTGCCTTAGCCTTCATCCACCAACACGCCGCCGAGTACGAGGCCGATCCCGAACGGATTGCCATCGTGGGACGTTCCGCTGGCGGACATTTGGCAATGTTAGCGGCTTATGAGCCGGATGCACTGCCTGTAAAAGCAGTGGTTAGCTATTATGGCCCAGTGGATCTGCCTGGAGGCTATGCCAACCCGCCACGCCCCGATCCCATCGATACGCGAGCGGTTTTAGAAACATTTATGGGGGGAACGCCTGCGACCATGCCCGATCGGTATCGTCTTGCCTCACCGATTAGTTATGTTAGGCGATCGCTACCACCAACTTTATTTGTACATGGAAGCCGCGATAATCTAGTGCAATTAAAATTTATCCAGCAAATGCACCAACGGCTGCTTGCAGATGGAAATACATCGGTTTTGCTGGAAATTCCTTGGGCTGAACACGCTTTTGATGCTGTCTTCCAGGGGCTGAGCAACCAGTTAGCGCTCTATCATACTGAGCGATTTTTAGATTGGGCACTGCGTTAATTCAAAAATGACTATGTTCGCTAATTTTGATGTGACTAAAATTGATACCCCTGAAGCAAGAATCAATTTAGTCAAGGCGGGATCTGGCCCTGCACTACTGTTGCTGCACGGCTATCCTCAAACCCACGTCATGTGGCATAAAATAGCACCTCGTCTCGCTGAGAATTTTACAGTAGTGGCACCGGATTTGAAAGGCTACGGCGACAGCTCTAAACCGGAAGGCGAACCAGATCATCGGAATTATTCAAAACGAGCGATCGCGCAAGATCAAGTCGAGGTGATGTCAAAATTAGGTTATGAAGAATTTTATGTAGTCGGTCATGACAGAGGTGCAAGAGTCGCTCATCGCATGGCTCTCGATCATCCTAACCAAGTTAAGAAACTAGCATTATTAGATATCGCGCCCACCCATAAAATGTACGCGACTACCGATCGAGATTTTGCCACGGCTTACTACCACTGGTTTTTTCTCATTCAACCCGATGGCTTACCCGAAACCTTGATTGGCGCTAATCCTGAATATTACCTCCGCACCTGTTTAGAAAGATGGAGTCAAGATTTTTCTGCCTTTGTTCCGGAAGCCTTGGCTGAGTATATTCGGTGCTTTAGCGATCGCGCTACGATTCATGCCACCTGCGAAGATTATCGCGCCGCTGCTACCATCGATTTAGAACACGATACCCTAGATATGGAGAAAAAAATTCTCTGTCCGCTGCTAGCTCTTTGGGGCGGAAAAGGAATTATTGGGCGCAAATATGATGTTTTAGAAACCTGGGGCGATCGCGCAATTGATGTACGAGGTAAGGCTATCAATTGCGGTCACTTTCTACCCGAAGAAGCGCCAGAAGAAACTTATCTCGCTCTGTATGAATTCTTGGCAACGTGAAGGCGAGATCCCGGACTTTTTAAAAGAACCCGGAATCTGAAGAGATAGCTGAAAAAATAGAATTGCTACAGTGAAAATTTATATTCTCATCCTAAAAAAATTGCCAAATTGATTCTCAAATATATCCAGAACTCATGCAAAAATTAGCTGCGGGGCTTGTTTTCGGAATGCTTGTCCTGGCTGTTGGCGCTGGAGGCTGCGATTTGATCCCTAGCCCTGATGGTGAAATTTCGCCAGATGAAACATCACCAACCGCCCCAAGCCCCACGCCTAGTTCCTCCAATAATTTCCTAACCTTGGAAGAGTATACTCACGAACTCATCAACCAATATCGAAAGTCCCAAAATTTGCCACCTCTGACGCTAGATCCTCGAATTAGCAAAGAGGCAAGGGCACACAGTCAGGCAATGGCAAAGGGTGCGGTTCCTTTCAGCCATAATGGATTTGAGCAGCGAGCGAAGGCAATTGGTAAATCAATTTCTTATGGCGGTGCATCTGAAAATGTGGCATACAATCAAGGCTTTAGCGATCCAGCCAAGCAAGCAGTAGAAGGTTGGCTAAAAAGCCCCGGTCATCTGAAAAATATTCAAGGTCAGTATGATTTAACTGGGGTAGGTGTTGCTAAGAACGCAAAGGGCGAGTATTACTTAACTCAAATATTCATTAAACGCCGCTAAGGAGAGAGAATTGGAAGATTTTCAAGTATACGATCGCGACCTTTCCGAGGAGATATTGTCTCAATATCTGCAAGAGTCAGCGATCGCTGTGGATACTGAAACAATGGGATTGATACCCCAACGCGATCGCTTATGCTTGGTGCAGCTGTGTGACGCTCAAAACCGGGTTACAGTCGTGCGAATTGCCAAAGGACAGATAGACGCTCCCAAATTAAAACAACTGATGGAAGCCCCCAATGTCCTAAAACTATTCCACTTTGCCCGTTTCGATGTTGCCCAACTACGGCAAAATTTAGGCATCCATGTAACTCCAATTTTTTGTACTAAAATTGCCAGCAAGCTTGCTCGCACCTATACTTCCCGCCACGGTTTAAAGGAGTTGGTGCAAGAGCTAGAGAAGGTAGAACTTGACAAAACGGCTCAAAGTTCAGACTGGGGAAATGCTGCAAACTTATCCGAAGAACAACTCCGCTATGCAGCGAATGATGTTCGTTATCTACTCAGCGTGCGACAAAAACTAATTGCAATGCTGCAACGCGAAGGGCGGTGGGAAGTTGCTCAGCAATGTTTTGAATGTTTGCCCACGATTGTGACTTTGGATTTGCTGCAATATAAAGATATTTTTGAACACTAAAAACGTGGATACAATAACTTATAAAATTCACGTCCTCTAGGGGCATGGTAATGCCATACCCCTACACAAGAAATAGCGGTTAAATCTACGTTTCTCATCTATTAGCGATTACTGATTCACAATTCATTAACAGCTAGCAGTCAGAACCGTCTCAACTGGAAAACCTACTGCTTTCCACGCCGCTACCCCCCCTCTGATTTCAGACACTTGTTGATAGCCAGCCGCACGCAGTTTTGTAGCACCAACTGCGGTTTCTTCATCGGTTTCACCGTAAATGTAAATATCACGGGTGAGTTCCAATTTGGTGAGGGCGCGATCAACTAATTCGTTCATCGGCATGGGGATAGCTCCCATGATGTGGCTAATATTAAATTGGCTGCGATCGCTTACATCAATAATCGTCAAAGCCGGTTCACCCCAGTCTAGCCGCGCTTTCAGGTCATAAACACGAGATTGGGCTTGCAGCGTTGGCGGTGACGGAATAATCCAAAAGAACTTATTCATCGCTGGGTATCATTCTTCTATGGCGTTCCCTGAAATTTAACAATAATTTTTAACATTTGCAAATTTTTATAGATAAAGTATTTACACTTGGGGGAATTTATGCCTATTTGTATAGGTGAAATTACTTAGAAAGTATAATCATTAGCTTTGACAATAAATGCTAGAAAAAATCTAAGATTTTCTTTTCCTGTATTGGCTGATTACTAAGTATTTTTTAAAATTTATTTTCTGGGAACTTTCAATCCTATTAAACGCAAAATAATCTTTAACAAAGGCATTTTGACAAAACTATAGGAAATTTTTTTCAAGGAACTGAAAGCTTTAACTGCAAATCAGGCAAAAATGCTTCATAGAAAATGGCTGTAATAAGATTTAAAATATAAGGTGTTTCAGGACTGGCATTAAGTAAAAATGTTCCCTGTCAAATCCGTCTCATCATAAAGTAATCCAACCGGGCTTGGGGAGCCTGGTTAGGTTTCGGGAATTGCAGGAAGAGAATGTAATGAATTAGCTAGATTAAATTTCAAATATTTAATCTAGCTAATTCATTACATTTTGAAATCATAATTCATTCTGCTTATTGCTTCTGAAGAAACGATTGCCGTGTTAGGATCGCTATCGATTAGATGAGCTTTAGTAGTGGTGCAAGAAAATGGAATTCAATGAACTGTTAACCTTAGCGCTGATGCTTAGTCCGGGTCTTTTACTGTCAATTTTGATATTGGCTGCTTTTGCGGCTGGCGGCTAAGACTATTTTTAGGTTCAAATGGGAAATTCCCTGAAACAGGAAGCCAATTGGCTAGTTGCCAACTATGCGATCGCAAGTTGGTAATGGAACGAGCAACTTTAACCGAAGCGATCGCCTAAAATGCCAAAAATAGGCGATAACTTCTCATCGAAACAATATCCTCTCTTGAGCTAGAGACAGAATTGCGATCGCAGATGACATATCGCTGAGAATTTGACTAAATTTAATCAGCGAATTTTTCGCTGTTAGAAGGTTTGTGAGACAGGGAAGAACCAGTCAACGATTCATCCAGCTGCATCCGTTGTTCAAGCTGGCGTAAGAAATAGCCAGTCATCATGGCTGATGCCAATAGACCTGCTAAATTTTCTCTGTCGGTCGTAATTTGAACGTTAAAATTCTCTGAGGGAAGCATTCCCACCAGTCCCTGAACGTTCTGCGAGACGATTTGCTTAATGTCCGGCGTGACAGATTTGGCAACTCGCGCTAAAACTTCTGGAGATTGGTGCTGAATATATTGGAGGAGCTGATTGACTTGTGCATCTTCAGGCTCGCGGTCGAACAATTCAGGGTTAAACACCATTGGAATAAAAAGATTTGAGTAGCTTTCCTTCTACTGTAAACGATTGTGTTGTTTGGCTACTCCATACTATTGGTTATCAAATGTAAGCCGATAGAGAGATTTTTTGAAAAATATGCTCTGTGAAACACCAAATGGCTGGTTTTACGGTACATCCTGCTGAGTCAGTTGGGGGAGTTGTTCGACTTCAAAATATTGATGAAATTTTTCCGTAACCTGTAACCAGTAGGAACGACCATCGGCTTGTCGGCGCTTGCGGATAAAACCCAGTTCGACAAGTTCCTGGACGTGCTGATAAGCTCCCGAACCGCGCAAATCGACCAACTCAGATTGGGTAATGGGGCCTTTGAGGGCGATCGCTGCCAGCGTCCTTAAGGCTCCCACGCCTAAGTCTAGCGGCACTAACGCCTCTACCAAACCTTGAAAGGGCGAGCGCAATTGTAAGGTAAAGCCTTCAGGCGTTTCCACCACTTCTAGGGCGCTATCCCGGTGGGCATAGTCAGTCATGAGTTCAATCAGGGCATCTTCGGCGTTATCGCGATCGCATTCAGCATATTCGGCAATTTCGCTAACCGAGATCGGCTTACCCTTGAGATAAAGAATGGCTTCAATTTTCGAGGCGAGGCGAGGCATCATTAGTCATTCGTCATTAGTCAGTCATTCGTCATTCGTCATTCGTCATGGGGAAGAGACTCTGAATAAAAGACGAATGACTAAATGGGTTAGTCTAGCTGGCGTCCTGTGAGTTCAACGAAAATATCTTCTAGATTGGACGGGCGAACCATCATACCAGTTTTATCCGGTGCAGCGTCAAGATAAGCGTTGGCTTGTTCCAGATTGGGGAAGAATTTGTATTCCCAGCGATCTCCTTGTTGTTTCATCACCAACCCTTCGCCGTGTTTAGAGCGCAGCTGTTGCAAGGTGCCAAGCTCAATCAATTGACCGGCATCCATGATACCAATGCGATCGCACAAATATTCCACCTCATCCATGTAATGCGTCGTCAGCAGCATCGTCATCCCTTGCTTATTCAAATCTCGGATAATTTCCCAGAGACGGCGGCGCGTTTGCGGGTCTAATCCCACCGTTGGCTCATCCAAAAAAAGAATAGAAGGTTGATGCAATAAGGCTCTGGCAATCTGCAATCGGCGCTTCATGCCACCTGAAAGGGTTTTTACCAGGCTATCTCGCCTGTCTACCAGTTCCACGTATTCCAGCCATCGATCGATGTCCTGCTGTCGCTGGTGCTGGGGAATATGGTGCATCCGCCCATGCAGTTCCATATTTTCCCAAACCGTCAAATCGGCATCCACGCTGATTTGTTGCAATACCACCCCAATATTTTGTTTTACCTGCAAAGGTTGTCGTACCACATCATATCCAGCGACCTCAATTTGACCTTCACTGGGTTTTGTCAATGTGGTTAGCATCCGAATTGTCGTAGATTTCCCTGCACCGTTAGGGCCAAGGAGTCCAAACATCTCTCCAGATTTAATCGTAAAGGAGAGGTCGTTGACGACAGGGATTTTGTTGTAGAGTTTGCGGACGTTCTCAAGGGAAACAGCAGTCATAGGAATTATTAAAAATTAGAAATGATTGGACTTTCAATATTTAATTCGCTATTTTCCTTTTCCTCCATTTCTTGCAAAGATTGCCAGCCTGCTTGCCACTGGGAGGGATTTTTTAGCAGCTTGGCGTTAATCCAGAAACGCACATTTGGGTCGCAGGAAGCAACCATTTCTGCAAAAACAAACTTGCCTTGGTTTTTGCGATTCACTACCTGAAAATGTCGCCATCCCCACGTTTTTTGCTGGGCTGTCCATTTGGAACCAACTAAGTAGGGAAATTTTTGTTTTTTCTGCATTTTCTATTTAATAAAATATTTTTCAACAAAAAATACTAAATCATGTTGCTAGATTTTTGGCACTTCTGAATTAGATTTATTGCACGGCATCATCAGGACAATTTGCTCTTGATTTTACGCACGCAACAGACGAGACGAATGAAGAAGTGAAGGATGCGATAGCGAAGCGCCGACCTGTCGGTTCGCTCTTCCCATCCCTCACAAGCGCGATCGCATCCTACTACTGGCTTTACTCAAGAGGGTGTTTTGAATCACTCTCAGCCAAGTAAACATTTTCTAGAGATTCTCTAGCCGTGTCGAGATTCTCTTGTTCTTGTGTGGTTCCCGCTGGTGATTCGACTTCGCCTGCTTCAATTTGCTGCTGGAATTCTAGCAGCGTCTCATACATTTCTTCGTTAATGTTGAATATGGGTTCTTCAGGCATGAATTCATCTCCGTTTAAAAATTGTAATTTTAGACTGTTCCCGATTCTTCCTGAGAGGTAAGCTGGGCGATCGCTTGTTGAAATTCTTCCAAGGAGCTAATGGTAATTGCCCGCTTCAGAAGCTGTTTTAGCACTGCCGAATCTTCGAGATTATTGATACTCTCAGCAATCGAGCTGGGCACCGTTTCAAACCGTGTCTCCAAAACTTCGATGACATTCTCTCTAGAATTCTGTACGATTCCCTTGCGGATGCCTCTCCGCTCAATTGGCGTGATAAAGGGCATTCTTCTTTCCTCCTCGTAACGACTTAGTGTTTCTTCAAACCCAAACTGTAATTCCTCTGGTAACACCATCATCCATTCAATTAACCGGAACAACTCTAGGATGTTTTCTCGGCTGTAGCCTCGTTCATATAGCCCTCGAACTAGGCTCAATTTCCAATCTAACCGTCCTTCGGGATTGCGGCGCGTTGCCTGTGCTTTCAGATGAGCCATGATGATGACAGCAAAAGGATTAGTGCTTTGCTCTAAACTTTGCCACTGCGCTTCATAGTCCAATAGTTTGACAGTGGGAAACCGCAAACTAACTCTTGCGCCCCAAATTTCATAGCCATAACTCTGCGGACGCCAAGACACTTGCTCGTCTGCTAAAACTGCTAAGCTGGCAACTTGCCGCCGGTACCGGTCAAAAAGGCGGTAATTATAGACATACATCCGCTCAGCAAAATTAGCATCGACTTTGCTTTGAACTTCGATGTGAATCAGTACCCAAGTTTCTTCGCCGTTTTGTCGCCAGACTTTTACCAGTTTATCGACTCGACGCCTCCCCAGTTCTGCATCGCGGACGACTTGTTGAAGTTCGGTGTCGAGAAATTCGTAGCCCTGCGACCAGTTGATGTCAGCATAAGCTTGCGGGAAGAAGAAAGCCATGAAGTCAGTAAAATAAATCTCCAAAGCTTCCTTCCAAGGGCTATCGTAATCAGCCTGAGGGTTGGTCATGATTCAGGAAGATTCGCGATCGCAACTGGCTCCACTGGATCGGCAAGCTCAAACCGGAAGACGCGAGAATAAAAGTAAAATTCCCCATCAATGGCGCGTTTAATATTCTCCGAACGGCGAAAACCGTGTTGTTCGCCCTCAAAAGGAACATAAGCAACGGGCAACCCTTTGGCACGTAGGGCCTCTAGCATCATTTCTGCTTGGTTGGGTGGGACAACTTTATCTTCTAGCCCTTGAAAGAAAATGACCGGACAAGAGAGATTCTCCGTAAAGTAAATAGGCGATCGCTCTTGATAAATATCTTGCCGTTCTGGGTAAGGGCCAATCAGCCGATCCAGATAGCGCGATTCAAATTTGTGGGTATCTCTGACCAGCGCCTCTAAGTCGCTGACGCCGTAGTAACTCGCACCTGCCTTGAAGACATCGCGGAAAGTCAGGGCGCACAGCGTCGTGTAGCCACCCGCACTACCACCAGCGATCGCCATCCGGTTTCCATCCACCAAGCCTTGCTGGGCAAGATATCGCGCCCCATTCACGCAATCATCGACATCCACAATGCCCCACTGCCCATCCAGCCGTTGATGGTAGGCGCGTCCATAGCCGGTGCTGCCCCCATAATTCACATCTAGATAAGCAAATCCGCGACTTGTCCAGTATTGAATCCGCAAGTTCAGCTGGCTAGAGGTGGCTGCTGTCGGCCCTCCGTGGCTTTTGACGACTAAGGGCGGCAACTCACCATCGGGTGCCGTATAGTCGCGGTTTTGGGGCGGATAGAAGAAAGCGTGAGCGGTTAATCCGTTCTCAGTTGGAAATTCAATCGGTTGCGGGACAGACAAATACCCAGCGTCAATTTCTAACTTACTGGATCGCTGCAACACTTCTATTTGCCGCGTAGCCAGATCCATTTGGATAATCGAGCTAAATTTGGTCGGTGAACCAGCAATAAATCCCACACGACCCGCAGATGCTTTGAGGGATGAAATTTCAGTGTAGTCCGTCTCAATTTGCTCCAGTCCTGTCTCCGTGTCGAGACTTGCCAGATGCCAAATGCCTTGCTGAGTGTAGGTGCAGATAATCCGTTCTTCAGATTCAAAAGCATAGGTGGACATCCCAAAAATCCACTGTGGAAGCCCAAATTCAGCCTCCATTTCGCATAGCGGTTTGATCTCTTTTTCCCCTTTTTCGAGGGGGATTAAGGAGGATCGAGATTGCCATCTGTAGAGATTCCACCACCCACTGCGATCGCTAACAAAGTGTAAAATGCCATCCGGCGACCATTCTGGCTGAAAAATAGACTCATCAACGCCACCAGCAACCCGTTGGCTTTCACTCAAGGAACCATCCGCTGTTATCTTTGCGACCCATAATTCCGTTCCATCCCACGGCAGATTTGGATGATTCCAAGTTAACCAAGCCAGTTGAGAACCGTCAGGACTGAGGCGTGGAGATGAATAAAAGTCGTTTCCAGACACCAGCACCCGAATATCGTCCCCATCTTCCAAGTTGATGCTAACTAAGGTATTGACTGGTTCGCGATCGCCTGTGGTGTGGTCTTCGCGCACAACATACAACCGCCGCTGTTTCCGGTCAATTATTCCATCCGCATAGCAGAAGCTTCCTTCTGGTGTCAGCGGTTGCGATTCTGCACCTGGAGTCTGCCGATAAAGGCGCTGATCCGCGAAATTGGAAAAATAAACGGTGCCATCAGCGACGCAGAAGGCACCACCGCCGTATTCATTGACGCGAGTGCGGACGTTAAAGGGAGGTGGCGTGACATCAATGGTTTTCCCATCTGGGGTACGTCGCACAATGACACTCCGACCCGCTTCTGCGGGTCGCCCCTCAATCCAGTAAATATCCTCGCCATCAAAGGCAATCTGCCCCACTCCAATCGTTTCAGAAACAATTAAGTCAGAGGTGATGGGCGATTTCCAGGAACCATAAGGTGCTACTTGTGCTTGGATCATGTTTTTACTTCTACAACCAAATATTGATGAATGTATATACTTTAGGACTAAACTACTATCTTCCGAGTATTAGATTACTGGAGTTTTGTCAGTTAGTTTTCGTTCTTTAACCCAGCAGAAGAGTTGGGTTTCAATATCTTTGAATCCATGCTAAGGATTCAGTAATTTTGGGGCAGACAGAAACTTTTTGAAAATGCGAAATGTTGCATATTCATCGCAATTATATTTAAGTTTTGAGATGCCAGAGTTTCAGATCCCCGACTTCTTAGAGAAGTCGGGGATCTCGCCTTCACGAATTATTGATGTCTGCTATACAAACTCTATAGCACTAAAAAACTCTAGTAAGATTTTAGATCCAAGGGCTTAACTTCTATTGAGGAGGAAACTGCTGCTCGTTGACGATGGTAAATCCTGAAGAAACTGAGCCGTAAGAACGAACTTTGTCAAAAATTTTTACTAATTCCCTTGAAGGTTTCCGGGTAGAAATCTTCTGTCGCGACCTTTTTTGGAAATTAAAGACCTCTATAGGGCCTGGTTCGCTAGGATTCTCGCAGGCAAAAACTATCTCAGAAGATGAAATAAATCCTAAATAGGAATTGCTTTCAAATCCTTCACAATTAGAAAAAGCCAATATTTTATAGCGATTAAGAGTGTCTAAAACTAAATGATTAACCCAAGAATTATTTAATCCATCAAAAACATCTAATCTTAACACTAAATATCTATCATCCGGGGAAAAAGAGACTGGATTAGCAATAACGTAGTTATGAATATTGTTACTTAAGCCCAGAATATCTCCCAGCCTTGTTGTACTTGATAGTCCATCCTTTTCAATCACTAATTCTCCAAGAATTTTATCAGCAGTATTGGGATTACATTTTATAAACAAGTTATTGTTTGCCCGACTGTTGGCTTGACCAACTCTCCGAATATTCATATTCAGATAAATTGAATTGATCCCATTCGGTGAGGTTAGTTTCTGGGATTGATAGCTAACTTGCGTAGAACCCTGACAATTGCCATTCAGTCTGCTAATAATTTCTCGACTTAAAGTGGCGAAATCGGAATCTTGAGCCGATGATTTGTTCGCGTAGCTCGAAATAAATCCAAGAATAATTGCAATATAAATTAACGTTGATTTTAGCGATCGCATCCAAAATTCTCTCTAAAAGCAGCTAAGTCGCTCGCAGACAGCTATCATGCTGCCAGTTCTAACTCTAAAACGATTATCCTGACAATCGGATGGCAGAGGCGTCGGTGCGATCGCGCACGCGAGAAAGCGGGTGTTCCTCTAAATATGGCTCAAAGTGGCTCAAATACCATCAGAGGAACGAGGAGATAGCCAGTTTCTGAGGCAAGCAGGCAGCCTATGCCCAAAAAACGACCCTCTTCATCGTTCAGCCGCAACTTTCCCTCTTCAGCGTCCGTCAAGGCAGGAAAGGAAAGGGGGCGAAAAGGAATGCGCTGACCTTGGCACCAGGCTTTAGCGTCTGTTGCTTGTAAGGTGACAGCTGGGAGATGCCCCAAAGCTGCCGACGCTAGAATTGGGTGGAACGTTCCTTGTTTGAGCTGTTCTTCCAATTCTTCAAAAGTCAGACTATCTGCTATCTGGAAACCGCTACTCTCAGTGCGAGTCAGGGCGGCAAGGGTGCCGCCAGTTGCACACGCTGAACCTAAATCGCGAGCGATCGCTCTAATATAAGTTCCAGGGCCACAAGCGATCGCTACATCTAATTCGGGAAAATCTCCTTCTCTCCACTCCAATATTTCTAGCTTATAAACTTCCACCTCTCGCGCTGGAACTTCAATAATTTCCCCCGCCCGTGCTCTATCGTACAGGCGTTTTCCCTCAACTTGAATGGCACTATAATTTGGCGGCACTTGCTGAATTTTGCCCTCAAATTTCTTTAAGGCTGCTTGCACTTGTTCTAAGGTTAATCCTGGTACTGGATGGGCGCTGATAATTTCTCCTTCCAAGTCATCAGTCGTTGTCCTTACCCCCAGCTGAATCGTCCCTCGATAAGCTTTATCCTGCCGCAGATATTGCAACAGTCGCGTCGCCTTGCCCAGCGCAATTGGTAACACGCCAGTCGCAGCCGGATCTAAAGTTCCTGCGTGTCCCACGCGCTTGAGGCGCAAGAGTTTTCGCACCTTGGCGACACAATCGTGAGAAGTGAATCCAACTGGTTTGTTTAAGTTAAGAAATCCTTGCATTTAATCCTATAAGTTTTTAATTAGTGGCACTGCCACACCAAAGCAACTTGTTCCTTATGTTCTGGGCATTGGACGAGATATGCTGCTCCCATATCACCCCAGTTATAAAGAATATTATTGTTAGTATCTCCTGAATCAATTTGAAAAATGAATTGATTCATTTCGTGGTTACAAGTTGGACAATTTGGATATTCAGGATCTTGTACCCAACTAGGCCAACCAGCCAACTTGTCTTCTCTTGGAGGGCGCTGGTAGACAATATCAAAAGCTTTATTATCTAGTGTATTGTTATCTAGCTCTATCTCTTGCCTGTCAGGGTACTCGTCCCTTTGTTCCCATCCCGTAATTAACTTAGCAGGAAATAAATCTTCTATTCCTGGTATGTCCATCTCTGATGGTGTGGTGTTTGGTTGAATAATTCTCGCAAGTTTAGTTTTTGCAAATGGTTCCCAAGCCTCACAATCAACCTCGCAAAGAGGCTCGTCGTAGCTAGTACAATAAAAAAATTGTAATAAACCGCTGCCAAACTTTCCATTCAAGCTTTCAGGCAACTTGTCAAGATTCAGTTGCAAAAATAGCTGCATTGGCTTTTGACAATTAGGACAAGTAGGCCAAGTCTCATTGGCACTCAGCCAAGGTTTTCCAGCAAACTTTGATGCAGTTAAATCTCCATCACCTTCTTGAACGATAGGTTTCCAAGCTGAACGCCTAACACTGCTTAGTTTTTGTCTTATTTGAGCTAATTTCAAATCATCCGATTGCATATTCTAGTTAAGGTGTAGGAGCAATATTTTTCGGGTAAGGCACACCTAACGCCTCTACCCTATCCCCTGGGAGAGATGGGGAAGAATTCCTCTCGTCCCCTTGCAGGGGAAGGGCTGGGGGAGAGCTTAACTGAAAAGTATTGGGTGTAGGAGATGGGATTGGCTGAGCAGTAGAAGTATTGCTGATTCCCTGCAATTGTTCCTCTGTTAAAGACTGAATCAAAACTAAAGGAATCTCATCTCGACTGATATATTGAGCGTAAGAAGCATTCAGGTAGCCTTGATATTCTGGCTCGTTAGAAACATAGGTTTTAAAAAAAGCTAGGCTTAAGGCTTTCACATATCCAAAAGCAGTCACGGGATTTGGTCCCGCAACTTGCGGCGGAATCTTGACTACGCCAGTGCCTTCAAACGCTTCTCCCAAAGTGGAAAAATGCGTTGCCTTTTTCATTAAAACCAGATATTTGTTGGGAGTTGTCAGCCAGGTGAAGGGTTTAATTTGTTCTGATAAAGCAGGTGCAGCAGTATCGTTACTGCTGGCAAATAACATTATCGGAACTTTGATGCCGCTCATCTCAGTTTTTCCGAAAATACTACTATCAACTGGATTGATCGCGATCGCTGCCTTAATTCGGTCATCCCCCAACTGATAATCAATTTGCGGCAACAGCAACGCCCGACATTGGAGCAACAGCGACAGATTCAACGAACTATTGATGGCAGTGCAATCTTTTTCCAGGTTCTCAAAATTAATTTCTGCACCCGCCAGCGCCAATGCTGTGTAGCCGCCAAACGATTGACCAAGGACGCCGACGTTTTGCATATCTAGTCGTCCTCTATAAGTAGCTGCCAGTTGATCTAGCAAATACTTCATATCCAGAGGACGGTCAACCGCCTCGCTGGGAGGAGCCGCATCGCTTGTCAGACCGCTAATTAGAGCCTGCAATTGCTGGGAATTACTACCTGGATGCTCTGGTAGAGCTACTGCAAATCCATGAGAAGCTAGGTGTCTCGCCAGGTAAGCATAGGACAAGCGATCGCTTCCCAGCCCGTGAGAAATTACAATTACGGGTGCGGCTCGTCCGCTCAACTGCGGCAGATAAACATCGACTGGGAAGGTACGGCTGCGGCTGAGGTCATTGAGCGTCAGGGTCTGCATTTCCCAGCTTAGCGGCCCTGGTTGCTGTAAATCTCGCCCTGCGGGAATATTAGACGGTGTTGCCATTTGTGATGGCTGAAAGGGCATCTGAGTGGATGACTGAGCTGAGATCTCAGCCAAAGCTGCCTGTTCAACGGCAGCGATCGCTCCTTGGGTTTTCCCGATTAGGTTGCTCAGCTCATCAATAATCTCAAAGCCCCGATCCGAATTAATCCGAATTGCGTAAGTCGGAAACTTTCGCAGTACATTCAGTGGCGTCAATCCTTGTGGATCGGCAGCAGCTTGAATTAAAGCAGCTCGAATTGCATAAAAACCCGGTTGAAACGCTTTTGTTTGAATAATTTCGCCAACCCGCCGCAGCAGAATTTCCCCCTGCGGCGTGTAGAGAAATTGAGCCACTGCCACCGGACTCACATTCGCACGAGTTTGCAAAATCCTCCGTAACTGCTCTAGCTGTTCCGGCTTAAAAAATTGAGCATAAAACCCTAAATCCTGATTGATTTTGCCTTCCCTGGCATATTCTTCCAGTGCCGAAACCGGAAGGGATAACTGTATCGGTCCATAGGAAATAAATATTTTTTCCGCAGCCAAAACCCGACTCGGCATCAAAGCCGTTACAGAAGGTAAAACCATTCCTAGACAGAGACCTGGAAGGCTTAAAAGCAAGCGTTTAATCGCAGAATTGGTAATCGGCGATGTAGGTTGCAAAGGCAACCCACTCTTTAAACATCCCTCCCTGTTGTTTTGCCTAAAAGGCTTCCTCGAAAGACTCAATTTCGTCCCATCTTTCATCGGTTCCCTGTTTTTGCAATCTCTGGCAACGTTTAACATAGAGGCTAGCCGCTTTATCTTGATTATTTTGCTCTAAGACGTTCTTGAAAATTTCTTCCGCAGAGGCATATTTTTGGCTGTAATAGAGATGAATTCCCAATTCAAAAGAGCTTCTGGTTTTGCTTTTTAGCTCTAAAGTCTCTAAGATAACACCATCAAAAACTTCAAAAATAGGCGATAAATCTTTACGACCTTTAATATGAACTTTATCCAAGAATCTATAATTATATCGAGTGGGATCTTCTAAACCCAGCAAAGTCTTTTCACTAATAATAATAGAAGCTCCGTAGGCTTTGGTCAAATCTTCCAGACGAGACGCCAGATTCACTGCATCTGAAATCACTGTTCCTTCCATACGCTGTTCATCTCCAATCGTGCCTAGCATCAAACTGCCGCTATGGATGCCAATGCCGATAGCGATAGGAGGTAAATTGCTTCTTCGGCGTTCCATATTGTACTGCGAAACTTGTTTTTGCATTTCAATCGCTGCCCGCAAAGCATCTTCAGCGCTTTCCGGGAAAAGCGCCATCACCGCATCTCCAATATATTTATCTATAAAACCATTATTATTCCGGATAACGGGACTCACCCGACTCAAGTAGGAATTAATAAAATTAAAATTCTCTTTGGGTGACATCGCCTCTGAAAGGCTCGTAAAGTTGCGAATGTCAGAAAAGAGGATTGTCATGTCTTTCTGCACTTGATCGCCTAGCTTTACATTAACAATGCTTTCTTCTCCCAGCAAACTAATAAATTGACGGGGCACAAATCGACCATAAGCAATATTTATTTTGGAAAGCTCAAGATGAGTCTCTATTCGTGCTATCAATTCGTGTCTTGAAATAGGTTTAGTTAGATAATCATTGGCTCCTGACCCAAAGGTTTCTAATAAATTAGCAACGCTATGCGCTTCTGTCACAATCACAATTGGTAATTCATTGGCAGGGAAAGTTTGGCGAATTTTTTTGCAAACTTCATAGCCTGACATTTTTGGCATCATTACATCAAGTAAAATTAAATCAGGCTTTAGACCTTGCTCAATGGCTTCTAAAGCAGCGATTCCATTCCTCGCTTGATAAACCGTATAATTTTCCAAATAGAGATAATTGTTAAGGATCTGAAGATTAACCGGATCGTCATCTACAATTAAAATTTTAAATTTTCCTTCTTGGGGTGCAGGTTGTAGGTAATCTTGTAACCTTTCAAACTGAAAGTTTTGAATTTCAACCTCTTTTGAACTGAGTTCTTTGGAAAGCGTTTGTTGTATACTTTCCAATTTTCCTGCCAGCGGTAGCGTAAAAGTAAACCGCGAACCTTTTTTAAGAATGGATTCTACGTAAATTTTGCCGCCATGCAATTCCACCAGTTGTTTAGTAACTGCAAGGCGGATGCCCGTCCCTACGTAAGGTCTAGAAATAGATTCTTCGGTAAGTTCAAAAGCATCAAAAATGGTATTTATTCTATTGATTGGAATGCCAATTCCGGTATCTGCAACCGTGATTTCCATGTAATTATTCGCAACTGAAGAAACAACTTGTATACTACCTGTATCAGTAAATTTAATCGCATTACTAACTAAATTATGCAGGATTTGTTGAACTCTATTTTCATCAGCACATACCATTGGTACAGTAGGTTCAATTCGATTAACCAAGCGCAAACCTTTGATATCTGCGAAAGGTTTAGCAAGAGTTAAAACTACATCGGCAATTTCTTGCATTCCTACTGGTCTGAGTTTTAACCCCAGTGTTTTATGCTTAAGTTTTTCTAAATCAACAATATCGTTAACCATATTTGCTAGCCGTTGACCGCTTTGCAAAATCATTAACAAATTTTGCTTTTGAATTTCCGACAGTTGTCCAGCAGCTCCCTCTAAAAGAGAGTCAGTGATACCGATTATTTCATTTAAAGGAGTTTGTAGCTCTTGGGAAGTATTAGCTAAAAATTCATCTTTTAGTTGATTGATTTGTAATAAATCTTTATTTTTGGATTCTAGGTTTTGGGCATAGTCTCGTATTTCCGCTACCATCGAATTAAAGGCATCTGCCAACAGTCCCAACTCATCTTTGCTTTTAACATCTATAAAGATGTCAAAGTTGCGATCGCATACTTTTTGAGCACCTTCTAATAATTTTTCGATAGGGTTTCCCAACCAACGCGCCAGCAAAAATGCGACGAGCAGTGACAGGACTAAACTAATACTAATAATACTGATGCAAATATATCGTAATTTCTGAATTTGATTGATTTCGTGGGTACCGTCGTATTCTAAAACTAAAATAGCAATAACATTATCTTTTTCATCTTTAATGGGAATAGCTGCTTTGAGAAAAGTGCCAATTTCATCTGTATAAAATTTCTTGCCAGCTTGTGCTTCCCCCTCAAAAGCTTGCTGTAGTTCATTTTGCTCAGTTGCGTATAAATCCCCAATCAATTTTTCTTTCTGAGCTAGTGTTCTTTGAGAATTGTCATGAGCTATAAACTTGACAATTCGATATCTCGGCGATTCTGGAATGCTGACAATAAGATAGGTTGAGCGAATGAGGGGAATCTTGTCTTTTGCTTCCGAGTTTTGCCTCAAAAATCTCACAGGAAATACTTTTCTCCGGCTGCTATTTCTAATTTTTATCAAAATTTTTACAAGAGCTTGATACTCCGGGGATTTTATATATTCTTGAGCAATTTTAGGTGGTAAAGAAGCCGTAATTTCTCCAGGTTCTAGGGTTCTGATTTTTTCGCTGACAGGCAGAGAATTTTTTTCAAGAGACTGACGAAGCTGCTGAATTGTTTGTTTTTCGTCTTGCTCTAACGAAGATGCTCCTTGACGACCTACATCTTTAAGCCGCTCTGACATCTGGTTTAAAACAATTTGATTTGTTTTTGAGTAGAAAAAATAAACGCTAGTGCTGGTGACTCCAACTGAAAGAAGCGAGATAGCCAGCCCTATTTTCACCGCGAAGGGAAATTTCATATTCGGGATTCTGGAAAAGTTATATTTCTGTGATATTTCTAATTATTTTTATGAATCAACGATTATCTTAGTAAATATCCTTAAATGGCTTGAGGTTATACTAAAAATTTTAAGTCTAACCCCCCTAAGCGGTATACATCAGTTTGTTAATTCTTGCAACCTATTTTCTAGGTAGGGGAAACAGGCTGAGCTTTTGCTTACTTTTTTTGCTGAAAGGATACAAAAGGAACTTTTACCATATCAATACCTTTTTTAAGGTTTATTTTGACTTTATAGTGGTTTATTTCTCGGTTGAAAAAATATTTTCGATGACTAGGGTTGAAAGAGACTGGAGAAGCCTAAATTTGGGATCAATAACTCTCTATTAAGCTGCTGGAACAGAAAAAACATTTTCCCTTCAAACCCGTTAAATTCTGCAAAAATGGGTTGCTATCCCGAAAGTTTTACCCTGGATGTACCTGGAAACACTTCTGGTTACTCATGAACTTGTCCTTACAATTCTCTGCCACAGCTAAGTTGATAAAAATCTGGTAGGGTTTTAAAACGGTATAACAAGAGCCAAGTAGAGTCTAAACGACGCGCTCCGTTAAGACTCACGCTGCGGGAACGCATTTTACTTCACTCATCGGGGATAAAAATGGAAGCATTGAAAGGACGAGATCTCCTAAGTCTGGCAGACCTCAGTGCTGAGGAAATGAAAGAACTTTTGGATTTGGCAGCTCAGCTGAAGACGCATCAGCTAAATTTGCGCTGCAATAAGGTGTTAGGGCTGTTGTTTTATAAAGCGTCTACACGGACTCGCGTCAGCTTTTCAGTGGCAATGTACCAACTAGGCGGTCAGGTGATAGACCTTAATCCTAATGTTACCCAGGTGAGCCGGGGAGAACCGTTAGCCGATACAGCACGAGTGTTGGATCGCTATCTAGACATCTTAGCGATTCGGACATTTGAGCAGGAGGATCTGCAAACTTTTGCGAACTATGCCAAGATTCCGATTATCAATGCGCTGTCGGATTTAGAACATCCCTGTCAGGTTTTAGCTGATTTGTTAACTGTTCAAGAATGCTTTGGAACGCCAGATGGGCTGACTTTGACTTATCTGGGAGATGGCAATAATATGGCAAACTCGCTGCTTTTGGGCTGCGCGTTGATGGGGATAAATGTGAGAATTGCTACACCTACGGAGTATCAACCCGATGCGGCAATTGTCGAGCAAGCGAAAAAGATTGCACAGGCTAACTCTGAGGTGACAATTACTAACGACCCTGAAGCTGCCGCCAAAGGTGCCCATGCGCTTTATACCGATGTTTGGGCAAGTATGGGTCAAGAGGAACAAGCAGATGCCAGAATTCCAATTTTTCAACCTTACCAAGTGAATGAGCAGCTGTTGAGTATTGCCGATCCTGATGCAATTGTGCTGCATTGTTTACCTGCTCATCGAGAGGAAGAAATTACCGATGCTGTTATCGAAGGTTCTCAGTCGCGGGTTTGGGATCAGGCAGAAAACCGAATGCACGCGCAGAAGGCTTTGTTGGTGAGTCTTTTGGGAGCAGATTGATAATTTGCTAATCCCTAATCGCCAATGCAAATGGCTAATTGTTTAAAAAACATTAGCCATTAACCACTGGACAGACGTGGATTTTAGTAGTACGAATGTTCTATAGGACGTAGATTAGTATTCCCCTATTGTTTTATGGAACCCCTAACTGATGCTCAGCAGCAACTTTATAATTGGCTGGTGGAATATATCAGTCAATATCAACACGCGCCTTCAATTCGGCAGATGATGCGGGCAATGGAACTGAAGTCGCCTGCGCCGGTTCAGAGCCGCCTGGAACACTTGCGTGCGAAAGGCTATATTGACTGGACGGAAGGAAAAGCCCGCACGATTAGGATTGTGCGCTCTGGTGCGGGTGGAGTGCCGGTTTTAGGAGCGATCGCTGCCGGTGGTCTTGTCGAACCTTTCACCGATACGGTCGAACAGCTGGATTTGGCTGCCCTGTTTCGTCAGCCGGATTATTATGCCCTTCGGGTGGTCGGAGACAGCATGATTGATGACCAAATTGCTGAAGGCGATATGGTCATCATGCGACCCGTACCCGAACCGGATCGCGTGAAAAATGGCACGATTGTGGCAGCACGAGTCGAAGGACACGGAACGACCTTGAAACGCTATCACCGGCAGGGAGAGCAAATTACGCTCAAACCAGCCAATACCAAATACGACCCCATTAAGGTAAAGGCGAACCAAGTGGAGGTGCAAGGTGTGTTGGTCGGCGTCTGGCGCGGCTATGAATTTGCTTCCATGAAATCGGGATCTCGAAGGCGATAGCATTCTTCGCGTTCCTCTTATCAAAGTCTCCGGGAAAAGGTTTCTCTCTATGGGATGATATCTCAAGACCAAAAGAGCCATTCTCCTGAGTCATTAGGAATTGGAGAAACGGTAATTGGTAATTGGTAATTCATACAAGGCATTACCGATTACCGATTACCCACTACCAAGGACAGCAAACTAATGGCTCAAAGTTCGTAAGGAGCCTTTGTCAGTCGTGAAAGCAACCCAATCTTTTTTTCAAGTTTTTCAAAGCCGCAAGATGGCGGCTCTTTTGTTTCTGGGCTTTGCGTCAGGTTTGCCCTTGTTCTTGACGAGTAAGACGTTGCAAGCCTGGATGACAGTCGAGAACGTGAATTTAAGTGCGATTGGGTTGTTCAGCTTGGTAGGTTTGCCCTACTCGCTCAAGTTTATTTGGTCGCCCTTACTCGACCGCTTTGTGCCGCCGTTTCTGGGGCGTCGTCGTGGCTGGCTAGTTCTGACGCAAGCGGCATTGTTGTTAGCGATCGCAGCAATGGCGCTCCAAAAGCCCTCCCAAGCTTTGCAACTGTTAGCCGTCAATGCTTTATTCATTGCCTTTTTCAGCGCGACTCAAGACATCGCCGTTGACGCCTATCGCACAGATGTCCTGGAAGAACGGGAAATGGGAGCCGGGGCAGCGATTTTTGTTTTAGGATATCGCGTTGCCTTGCTGATTACGGGTGGTTTGGCGCTGATTTTAGCGGAAAAATTGTCTTGGCCTACAGTTTACTTGTTGATGTCGCTGTTGATGGCAATTGGGTTCGTGAGTTCAATTTGGGCACCGGAACCCATACAGCGCGATCGCCCACCCGATTCCTTATCAGAAGCGGTGTCTTTGCCATTTATTGAATTCTTTCAACGCAATGGTCAGAGCCAAGGATTTTTGATTCTAGTTTTCATTGTTCTCTACAAACTGGGTGACGCGCTTGTTAATAATATGTCTACGCCCTTTTTGTTGGAGAAGACCGGCTTAAACTTCTCTTCCGCAGAAGTTGGTGCAATTCAGGGCGGCATGGGATTACTGGCAAGCATTGTTGGCGCTCTTTCAGGCGGTGCAATTCTCAGCAAAATCGGTATTAATCGCTCACTTTGGGTATTCGGTGCTTTGCAAGCAGTGAGTAATTTTGCTTATTTTCTCCTTGCACAAGTCGGGAAAAACTATCAGTTACTTGTACTGACTATTAATATTGAAAACTTTTGTGCTGGACTCGGAAACGCCGCTTTTGTAGCCTTTTTGATGAGTCTTTGTAACCAGCGCTTCTCGGCAACCCAGTATGCTTTACTCTCCAGCTTAATGGCAGTCAGCCGCGATATTTTAGTTGCCCCGGCGGGTCGAATCGCAGAAGCCACTGGTTGGCCTTCCTTTTTCCTAATTAGCATCGCCGCTGCCTTGCCTGGATTACTGCTGCTGCCTATTTTTGCTCCTTGGAATTCGCGTTCCGTGCCAGAAATGCCTAGAGAGGTACTAGATGATGAAGACGATGACTCTCAACAGTTGTAGGATAGAAACAGAGAGCTTAACAAATCTTAAACACAATTCTTAGAAAAGTCTTTCTCTATGGCTATCTTTCGTCAGTACATTGTTCCATTGATCGTGGTGTTGATCTTTTTTGTGGCGCTGGTGGCAGTTAGCGCCCGCATCTTTTTACCCTCTGACATGGCAGCACCCGCACCTATTGAGGAAGTCAATCCTCCTGGAGAACACGCTCAGGCACCGGCATCTGATTTTGGCTTAGAAATGATGGATTTAGGATTGACCTCCAATCTAAAATCGATAGTCTAAAATGCCTTGTCCGTTATTGCCGGGGTATCAGCTGCGCGAAGGATCGAGTCTGAATCGAGCAAGTCTCGTGAAATTCATGCAGCTGACTTACCAGGAGCTTTTTCCAGAACAAAAAGATTTTTCTCATCTAGCGGAAACGGTTGAGCAATACTTTTCTAAAAAAACGCCTTTGTGGTGGGTTGAACTAAAGGAAGAAGGAAGAAAAAAGGAAGAAACAGATTCTTCAATTCCTGGCTCATCCGTTCATCATCCTTCCCAAGTAGCTTGTCTTTGGTTGGGAAATGCCGTGGATCAGGTGACAGGCGATCGCCATGCCCACATTTTTTTACTCTATGTCTTGCCAGAACACCGCCGACGTGGCATAGGAAAAGCTTTGGTCAATCATGCCGAAGACTGGGCGCGGGCAAGAGGCGATCGCCAAATGGGTCTGCAAGTCTTTCAAACCAATCAACCCGCGTTGAATCTTTACCGCAGCCTCGGCTACCAAACCCAGTCTTTGTGGATGCTGAAACCGCTGTTTCCTGAGACACCGCAGCCATAAGGAAGACCAAGCCAGCTATTTTGTTTTGGGTCGTCCAAAACCTTTTGCCTGTTTCTTCCCTTTGCCCTTAGAAGTTTTTTCCGGTACGGCAGGAACGCTGTGCGTCTTTGGCAATGCCTGGGCTTCAGATGTTACAGCAGGCTTTGTCTGCGTTTGTGGCTCAGCTTCTTCACCAGCATCAGCGGCAACAAACTGTTTCCCACAGTCTTTACAAACATATCTTTGCTTGTTTTTATAGTGCCCATTTTTCCGAACCTCAGTAGCGCCGCATTTTGGACAGTTAATCTGAGGTGTTTCTATTGCTTGGGCTTCTGGGACGGCTGCGGGTGCTGATTCTACCGCGGGTTCGTTCTGGTCGTCTGCTTCTGGTTGCTGGTTGAAAACAGATACCACTGCTTCAAGCGCTGATGCAGCTCTATCTAATAAAGTTGGTTGAGGGGCGTCTGGTTGATCATTGGGGGCGATCGCTTCCTCCGAAGACTCAGCAGCCGTCTCCTCGTCTGGTTGAACTGACACTGGAGCTTCGGCTGTTGGTGTTTCGGTTTCGACTTCCGATTCGCTGGGGATCTCTTCGACTGGAACGGATGTAGCCGCTGATATTTCGGCTTCGACTGGAGGTGCTGGTTCTACAGCAGGCTCTTTTTGGTCGGCATCTGGCTTGTCGAAAACAGATACCACTGCCTGAAGCGCCGCCGCCGCCCTGTCTAATAAAGAGGGTTGTTGGGTATCTTTTGGTTCCTCTATCGGAGCGATCGCCTCTGGCGACTCAGCCTCAGCAGCAGTCGTCTCCTCAGTCGGTTGAACTGACACTTCCGGTGCCGCCGTTGGAGTTTCAGATATTGCTTGTGGAAGGGCGCTGGGCGTCTCCTTGACGGGTTCGGGAATGGGTGCTGCTTCCGTCTCTGGCACTGAACTGGGTGATGACTCAACTTCCGGTGCCGCGACTGGAGTTTGGGCTTCTGTCCCTGGCACTGAGCTGGATGGTGACTCAACTTCCGGTGCCGCGACATCTGAGGGAACCGTAGAACTCGCGTCTACTGGCTGCTCCCAACCAGGTACTGGAGGGGCAGGCTTCCAGTTGGGGTCAGGCTGGGGAATTTTGAATGCTATAATTTCCGGCGGTTGCGATCGCGTTGGTTTGGCAGCAGTCAGTCGGCTGATGCGATCGCCGAGATTTTCCGCGATCGCATAGGTCACGGGAAGCACCGTCGGTTTCGAGACTGCCTCTCGCACCAAGCCGCTAACGTGTTCGGACGGATCGAGGGCAGGTTGAGGGGCAGGTTGAGGGGCAGGTTGAGGGGTAGATGGCACTGACGGTGATAAATTGACCTGCGGCAATGGCATCACCGGCTGCTGAGATTGGTGGGTAGGTCCCAAGGCGGGAACGAATCGAATGGAACGAACCATCCGGCGATATGGCTCTAGGTGGTCTGTCACATTACTCCCCCTGTTATCAAGGATCACAATAGAAGGCTCTTGGTGTCGTGTACTATACCAAATTCAACTTTTTGATCGGGTCTAGCAACTCATAATGTTAGTTTTCTTAACTTTCGTGCCTCTCTCAAGCAGGCATTGCCAGTAGAGACTAGAGGAATGGGAGCGGTAGTGGTACTTTATTCAAATATGTATGACGACGATGACGATTTGAGCTTACTCGATCCAGAGATAGAGCTAGAAAGCCCTCTGGATCAAATAGAGCCGCTTGATGCCGACGCAGAGAGCCAACCTAAACCAGATCCAGATGCGATGCTGGCACTGTTAACGGCTCCCGGAACGCAGCAACGGATGCTAGCAGCACGAGCTTTCTGCGAACTCCAGGATGAACGAGCGATTCCTCATTTAATTCACTTGCTGAGTGACCCCTGCCCGTTGCTGCGGGTGAGTGCTGCTTATGGACTGGGGCGCAATCCCAGTTCTACCGCCGTAGTGCCGTTGATTACCCAGCTCAACAACGATTGGAATGGCTACGTCCGCAAAGGCGTTGTTTGGGCTTTGGGAAACTGCCGCGATCGCCGCTCGCTAGAACCCCTCACCGACGCCTTAAAAACCGATATTTCTGCCGTGCGTCTGTGGGCAGCCAGTGGGTTAGCTCAAATGGCTGAACTGGGCTACGAAGCCATTGTGGCATCAATTCCACCCCTGATTGAAGCTCTAAGGCAAGACCCGATCGCCGCAGTCCGTAGCAACTGTGCTTGGTCGTTAGGACAACTCTGCCGCGAAATGCCTTCTAATGCCGTCTACGCCGGTGCCATTGATGGATTAATTGAAGCATTCGCAGAAGATGAAGAGATGGGTGTCCGAGAAGATGCAAAAGCTGCGCTTTTGAGAGTCGGCGATCCCAGAGGTCTTCAGTTGATTGAAACCTTAGAACAGGAAGGACTCGTGTAAACCGACAACATTACGCTGGAGAACTGCGGATTTCATCCAACTTTGCCCGTACTGCTTGAATATCCTGCCACATTAACCATTTGGGGCTGCCCGCTTCACGGGCAGGATTCCGCAGCAGGTAGGCTGGATGGAGAATCGGCATACACAGGCGTCCTTCCCACTCGATCCAAGTGCCGCGAATCTTAGTAATGCCTCTTTTATCGCCAGTCAATCCTTTCACTGCTGTAGCGCCCGTCAATAGGATAATTTTCGGGTCTACCATGCGGATCTGTTCTAACAGATACGGTTTGCAAGCAGCGATTTCATCGGGGGTGGGAACCCGATTGGCGGGGGGACGGCACTTATTAATATTGGCAATGTAGACGTCCTGTTCGGTATCTAGCTGCACCGACGCGAGTATTTTATCTAGCAACTGACCCGATTTACCGACAAATGGTTTGCCTTGTTCGTCTTCATTTTGACCGGGCGCTTCCCCCACAATCATGATGGGTGCCTGGAGATTGCCGCGTCCAACTACAGCGTTTGTGCGGGTTTCGCCCAATTGACAGCGATAGCATTGGTTGCAATGCTCAGCCATCTGAGCCATTGTTTGATAGGTGCCAGCAGGAATAGGAATTTTGGCACTTGTCGGAATCAGTTCTAGTGCTTGAGGCTGGGCTGTGGTAGATTCGCTAATCCCTGAGGTGTCAAAAAGGCTGAGTTGGTCTTCGCTTGGCATGAATTTGGCGGATAGTCTATGGTTTTTCCGAAATAATCCTAACAATATTGACCCTCCGCTGACCTAAGTCGGAAGCTCACTCTTCCGACTTAGGTCAGCGTGAGGCTTAGGTTCTCTGAGCTTCCGGTTACTCTTAGGCTGAAGGTGGGTTCACACTTGCCCTTTGATAGTTCATACTTTGGATGGACTCTCGATTTCTGCCTTATCTGGCGAAAATCAGCCATTATAGAGGCGAGCGCACTGCCAACTTCTGGAGGGTGCCATGTCATCAGCCCCAATTTTCCGCGATCGCATTACTGCTGGCGAGCAGCTAGCTCAGCCTATTCTGGCAGAGATTAAGCAGCTCCAGGCTCAAGGTTTGAGCGTTCAGCCTATCGTTTATGCACTGCCTCGCGGCGGTATTCCGGTGGCTGTGCCGGTAGCACGCTGTCTGGGTTGCCCGGTGGATATCGTTGTCGCTAAAAAAATTACCCGTCCTGAAAATCCAGAACTGGCGATTGGTGCCGTCACGTCAGATGGGCACGTTATCTGGTACCAGGCAAAGCGATCGCGGAAAGATCCCGAAAATAATCAGCTACGGGAAGCGGCGTTGCACCAAGCCCAAGAAAAAGCTGCGGCGCTATACAGTCAGCTTTCTCCTAGCTGCTTGTCCGTGAATCCTCGCGGTGCGATCGCTATTTTGATTGACGATGGCATTGCTACCGGCATGACAATGGCAGCCGCCGCTTACGCTTTGAAAGCCCAAGAACCTGCTGCGGTTTGGGTTTGTAGTCCGGTGGCACCGATAGGATTAGGCGATTGGCTATTATCTTGGAGCGATCGCGTGATTATTCTCCAAACACCCGATCCTTTCCTCAGTGTCAGTCGCTTCTATGAGGCATTTCCCCAAGTTGAGACACAAGAAGCGATCGCTGACTTACAACAGCACAATCAGCAGATTTTCCCTGGAACTCCTCCAGATGCACCTCTAAGCAGATAGCCAAACTGTTTAATTTTGATTATCTTAACTAGTAGTCCTAGATTGATTTTTTTATTAACGATTAACCGTTAGTTAATCGTTAATGGCTCTTTTAAAAAATAACAACCGATCGATGAGACCTATACAATTTTGGTGGCGCACTTTAGTTTTTTCTAGCCAGTACAATCCACCTTGGTTCGTTGAGTTGCTGATGACCGGGTTAGCTATCGGCTTACTGATGAGCTGGGAAATTACCAAAGACTGGCCTTATCTGCTTTTAAGTTCAAGCTATGCCATTGGAGCTGCGATGTCAATGTGGGTACGCGAAACTCTCATGCCCTCGCCCCATTTGCGCGTGATGCAGATTCTCGCCATCCTGTTACTAATCTATAGTTTTTGTAGCTTTTCTGACTTAGCCGTTTACCTCAAGTAATCCTGTTTCAAATTTAGATTTCAAAATCTAATTTCACACACTATTGGATAATTTTAAATCATGCAAATTTAAAATTATCAAGCGATACCTTTTCTTCAAAAATAAGTAAAAATTTTAACAAATAGCAAATACTTGGTGAAGAATTAACCGATTTCCTATGGGATCGTAAGCATAGACTTCTCTGCCATGAGAAGCGATAAAAATTTCTCCTGGGGGTGGGTATCCGAGGGCAGTTAGGTGAGAAATTGCCCCTTCTAAGTCAGTCACTTCTAAACACAAGCTCATTCCACTTTTAGCTGATTCAAACTCTGATAAGTGCGTTTCTTTAGGTCTGAAAATTCCTAAGCGAAATCCAGGCAACTGAAATTCAGCGTAAATATTCGGGATGTAGGGATTTGGGTTTTGGTTGAGCAGATTGGTATAGAAAAGCACTAGAACTTCAAGGTCAACGGTTGCTAAAGTGACGAGTGCGGCGGTGCATTGGAAAAGCATATTTGTTAGGAATCACCTGAAAAAAGGTTAAGCCTTAATAAATTGGATTTTTAAGAGAAGTGAATAACCTATCTAGAGACGGGTGAAATACACTAACAAAACTATTAATTCTAGGAAGAAATAAAAGAAATCAGCAGGGTCAGTTCATGCCAGATGCACATGATGATACCGCAGCCCAGAATCGTCGCCAAGAAATTCTGAACTGGAAGCGCAGGCAGTTTCTGCAACGACTCGGCGTTTTGGGAGCTGGAGTCGCGATCGCCGATCGGATTTTGCTACACCCACACCAACAAGTCAATGCTGAAACGAATCTATCGCCAACTTCCCAGGCGACGCCCATCAAAGCAGGCGAGATTCCCCGCCGAAAACTCGGACGCACTGGCGTAGAAGTTTCCGCGCTGACACTCGGCGGCTTTCACTTGGGAGTTCCCAACGAACCCGAAGCGATTCGGATTGTTCAAGAAGCGCTGGATGCGGGTGTCACCTTTATGGACAACGCCTGGGAATATAACGAAGGTGTCAGCGAACAACGGCTGGGGAAGGCGCTGCAAGGGCGGCGGGATAAAGCTTTTGTGATGACCAAAGTTTGTACCCACGGACGCGATCGCAAAGTCGCCATGCAGCAACTAGAGCAATCTTTGCGGCGTCTGAAGACGGATTATATCGACTTATGGCAAGTTCACGAAGTTGTTTACGACAACGACCCGGAAAGGCATTTCGCCAAAGGGGGTGTTATCGAGGCTTTAGATGAAGCCAAGCAGCAGGGTAAAGTTCGGTTTGTTGGCTTCACAGGTCACAAAGATCCGGCAATTCACCTGAAAATGCTTTCCTATGATTACCCCTTTGATACGGTGCAACTGCCACTGAATTGTTTTGATGCCAGCTTTCGCAGCTTTGAGAAACAAGTTCTCCCAGAACTCAACAAACGCGGGATTGCCGCCATTGGCATGAAAAGTCTCGGCGGTGAGGGCGAACCGATTAAAGCAGGCGTTGTCACCGTTCAAGAAGCGTTACGCTATGCCATGAGTCTTCCCGTGGCAACGACAGTGAGTGGGATTGACTCGCTACAAGTGCTGCGCCAGAACTTGAATATTGCCAGGGGTTTCACGCCGATGACTCCAGAGGAAATGCAAGCCGTGCGATCGCGTTATGCAACCTATGCGGCTGATGGGCGCTTTGAACTTTACAAAACATCAAAGAAGTACGACGGGCCACCGGGTAGAGAACAGCACGGATTTCCACCAAAAGAGCAACTTGAAACTTGAAGCGGTACGCTAGCTTTTAAGGATAGTTCTCTCGTTGATTAAAGACGGGTGGTAATTGGAATTGGAGTGATGAGTTTTGAATAAAGCATTTTAAACTCAAAACTCAGAATTAAACACGCGCTACTCTAACAAAACTTTTGATTGATTACCCCTCTTCCCTGCATCAGTACTGCCCACCAAAACTCAAGTTTTTAGGAAAACGGCTATGACTACTACGCTATCTATGCCCAGTTTTCTAGAGTCGAATCTTGGTCAAGAAGCAGAAGACCTTCTGACTCACAAAGCGAAGATTTCTAAAGATTTACTGCATCTGCCAGGGCCTGATTTCGTAGACCGAATTTTTGCTGCTAGCGATCGCAACCCGCAAGTGCTGCGGAGTCTCCAGCAACTGTATTCAACCGGGCGTTTAGCCAATACTGGCTATCTTTCCATCCTGCCAGTAGACCAAGGAATCGAACACTCAGCGGGTGCTTCTTTTGCACCCAACCCGATGTATTTCGATCCTGAGAATATCGTCAAACTCGCGATCGCTGCCGGTTGCAATGCCGTTGCTACCACGCTGGGCGTTTTGGGCATGGTTTCTCGCAAGTATGCCCACAAAATCCCCTTCATTCTCAAGATTAACCACAACGAACTGCTCACTTACCCCAATCAATTCGACCAGATAATGTTTGCCTCTATCGAGCAAGCATGGAATTTGGGGGCAACTGCGGTCGGGGCAACGATTTACTTTGGTTCAGAGCAATCTACCCGCCAAATTCAGGAAGTCAGCCAAGCTTTTGAACTTGCCCACGAATATGGGATGGCAACCATCCTTTGGTGCTATCTCCGGAATAACGCTTTTAAGCAAGACAAAGACTATCACCTGGCAGGGGATCTCACGGCTCAGGCAAATCACTTGGGTGTGACCATTCAAGCAGACATCATTAAACAAAAGCTGCCTGAATGCAACAACGGATATGCTGCGGTTGCCAAAGCCGCAGGTCAAAGTTACGGCAAAACCCACGATCGAGTTTACACCGACCTAACGACCGACCATCCGATTGACCTCACTCGCTACCAGGTGCTGAATTGCTACTCTGGTCGCGCTGGATTGATTAATTCCGGAGGTGCGTCAGGTAAAAACGACTTTGCCGAAGCAATCCGCACCGCCGTCATTAACAAACGGGCTGGGGGTACTGGATTGATTTCCGGTCGTAAAACCTTCCAGCGTCCGTTTGAGGAAGGAGTGAAGCTATTTAACGCCATCCAAGATGTTTATCTCTCACCAGATGTAACCATTGCTTGAGCGCGGGGTCTGTTTATCCAGATCCATAAGCGCCAAAGCGTGTTTTCAAAGAACCACTAAGGTACAACGACACTAAAAAGGAAAACTTTGTGTTTCCTGAGTGTCTTTGTGCCTTAGTGGTTAATTGTCAGGATGCAGGTAAAAACAAGGAATTCGTTGAAAAAGTAAAAAAAATGCCAACCTGGAGCCTGATTGCAGGCTACTCTGAAAGACTAGAGAGTTACCAAGAGCGAACTGGCAAGTCAGCGCAACGCGATCGCACAAGCTAAGTTACTTTGGCAACGGCTCTCTAAGTTAGTCTCAAGAGTGGGGTAAGGATGAAGCTGGCAGCACGAGTGGAGCAAGTACAGCCTTCTTTAACATTGGCGATCGCAGCTAAAGCCAAGGCGATGAAGGCAGAAGGAATGGATGTTTGTAGTTTGAGTGCTGGGGAACCGGATTTCGATACCCCGACGCATATCAAAGTCGCTGCCCAAAAAGCGCTAGACGAGGGCAAGACCAAGTACGGGCCAGCGGCGGGGGAACCGAAGTTAAGGCAAGCGATCGCTCACAAGCTACAAACTGATAATGGACTCAGCTACATGGCTGAAAATGTCATCGTTACCAACGGTGGCAAACATTCCCTCTATAACCTGCACATGGCGCTGATTGAGGCGGGGGATGAGGTGATTATCCCCGCTCCCTACTGGCTCAGTTATCCGGATATGGTGGTTCTAGCGGGTGGGACTCCGGTGATTGTGCAGACAGATGCCTCCACCGGCTATAAAATTACGCCGGAGCAACTCCGCTCATCTTGTACCGAACGGACGAAGCTCTTTGTCCTCAATTCCCCTTCTAATCCCACCGGCATCGTCTATACGCCAGCAGAGTTGGCAGCATTGGCAGAGGTGGTGGTAGAGAAAGATATTCTGGTTGTCTCCGATGAGATTTACGAAAAGATTATCTATGATGGAGTGCAACAGATTAGTATTGGTTCGCTGGGACCAGAGATTTTTGAGCGCACCCTCATTAGCAATGGGTTTGCAAAAGCTTACTCAATGACGGGTTGGCGAATTGGTTATCTCGCGGGTCCCGTAAAATTGATTAAAACAATGAGTACCATCCAAGGGCACAGCACCTCGAATGTGTGTACTTTTGCACAATTTGGCGCGATCGCTGCCTTGGAAGGTTCTCAAGAGTGCGTGGAACAAATGCGCCTCGCCTTTGCCGAACGGCGACAGGTAATGTTAGAGCGTCTCAACGCTATTTCTGGACTCAGTTGTGCCAAGCCTGACGGTGCTTTCTATTTGTTCATTAATATCGGCAAGACGGGTTTAACTTCTCTAGAATTCTGTGATGCTTTACTAGAATCTCAGCAAGTTGCTGCCATTCCAGGGATTGCTTTTGGTGCCGATGACCACATCCGTTTATCTTACGCGACGGATATGACCTCGATTGAGAAAGGCATGGACAGATTAGATAAGTTTGTGCGATCGCTAGTTTAGTCCAGAGCTGGGGAAAACGATCTCGTCACTCACTAACTGAACAAAATTGGTAAAGTAGCACCCGCGATTCTTAGGGTTTCTGGGATGCTACTTTGCGATCGCTTTGTCTAAAATTTGCCACGAGCAAAATACAAAGAAGCTGCTTTTTGTGATTTGCATCACATAAGTGGAAGATAGCGATCGCATTTATTAAGATTGCTGTCACTCAATCGAGTGCGACTTTAACTCTTATTGATTAGTTTCATCACTCATAAGGTTGATATGCGTCACTTTTTTTGTAGACAGCTATCACTTATCCCGACAGAGATTGCAGTGCATAGTAAGAATTAAGATACAGAATTTCACAAGCGGAGATAAATAAAATGTTAGTAACTTCCAATTTTATATATTCTCACAGCCGTTACTATGGCGATGTAAAACCAGAAAATTTAGTTTTTAATGCAAATCTACAAGAATTTGCTCAAAAAGCAACTTATATCAGTTGTCTGGCAAGCAATGGCAAAATTCCTCTAGAGAAAGCTTTCCAAGACCTTGAAATGCTTTGGAAACAGTTAGAAGCTTCAAAAAAGCAGCTAGGTGTAGGCGAACATCCATTCCAAGTAGAAGGAGAAAACACTTAGTTTTAGTATCGGTGAAACTACATTCACCGATACTACAAGCACAGGCGAGAGCGTTGCGCTGACTTGTCAGTTCTCACTTTTAAAAAACTGTTTTTTTACTTTAGCTTCTCGTAGGCAGCTAAAATAATTCTTTCTGTTTCCTCCCAATTAATACATTTATCTGTTACCGAAACACCGTATTTTAATTCTTCTAATTGGCTAGGAATGGGTTGATTGCCTTCGTACAAATTTGATTCCAGCATCATGCCAACGATAGAAGCATTCCCCTCCATTATTTGTTGAATAACATTTTCAAAAACTGCTGACTGTTTTTTATAGTCTTTATTTGAATTTCCGTGACTACAGTCAATGACAATTTTTGGAGGTAAATTAGCTGCTTTTAATTTTTCCTCCGCAATTTTTACATTTGCAGCATCAAAGTTAGGCTGTTTGGCACCGCCCCGTAAAATAATATGACCGTAAGCATTTCCTTTCGTTTTAAAAATGCTCACCTGTCCCGTTGCATTAATCCCTAGAAAATGGTGAGGTTTTCTAGCTGACTCCAGAGCATTTAAAGCGACTTGAACGCTACCATCAGTACCATTTTTAAAACCTACAGGCATTGAAAGTCCGCTTGCCATTTCGCGGTGAGTTTGCGATTCGGTTGTGCGTGCCCCAATTGCAGACCATGCAATCAATTCGCCAATATATTGTGGGACTATAGGATCGAGAGCTTCTGTAGCAGCTGGTAATCCCAATTCAGTTATTTTGATTAATAAACTCCGTGCAGTTAATAAACCCTTTTCTATGTGGAAAGAATCATCCATATCCGGATCGTTAATTAATCCTTTCCATCCCACAGTAGTCCTTGGTTTTTCAAAATACACTCTCATGATCAGCAGCAGTTTATCGTTCACTCGATCGGAGAGATTTTTTAGCCTATAGGCGTATTCTTCAGCCGACTTTATATCATGGATAGAACAAGGGCCAACTACAATAAATTTTCGACTATCTTTCCCATCTAGGATATCCTCTATTTCATTCCTAAAGTTTAAAACGGTTTTTTCTGCCTTATCTGTTAAAGGTAATTTTGATTTAACTTCATTTGGAGTTAAGAGAATATGCGATTCTTCAATATGAGTGTTGAATAATTGAGTTTCCATCGGGTATAATTCCTGGTTTTTGTATGCGTTAGGGATTGAAGTCCAAATGTAATGTTATAGACAGGGTGAAAAAATTCATCTAACTTAGATAAAAAAATTAATAAAAACGCTGAACCCTAGCTGCAAGGATTCCCCGAAGCACATCTTAGGGAAGGGATCGCTACCTGGATGCACCCTCATCCAAGCTGAGAGCGATCGCTTCCCTGAATCTCTCCGGGTTGCTAAACCATCTATTTCAGCAACGGCAACTCCTCATCGATTTCCGCGATTTTTGCTGAGATGCTTGGAGTGCTAGCCCTCTCAGGTAGTTTTTCATGTGTTTTAAATCAACGAGTTTATCTTGTGTAGATCTCCTGTTTTGCCCTTACCAAGGGATACCTTTCAGCAACCACTGTTGTTTTTCGAGGCATAAGGCACAGATAGAATCCTCGATCTCTAGTAAAGTCGGTAATATCATTTCGTTTGTCCTGCCAATTTTATTATATTCAATCGCGCTCCGGCGCTCGTGGCACTCTCATCATGCAAATATAAGAAAGCGCGATTGCCCTACATACTGACAACCTAGCTTCTATTCACTCTAGCTTTTCGTACTCAATATTTATGTATAAAAAAACTCACGGTGTTATCGCTGCTGGACATCAAAAAACTGCCGAAGCTGGAATTGAGATGCTTCAATTAGGAGGGAACGCATTTGATGCGGCGGCGGCTGCAATCTTAGCCTCTTGCGTTACTGAAACTGCGCTGACATCTGCGGGGGGTGGTGGGTTTCTTTTAGCCCATACTCAGGATAATCAAAATATTTTGTTCGACTTCTTTTCTCAAACGCCACAACAGAAAAAAAGTCAGGAACAGCTTAATTTTTATCCAGTTGCAATTAATTTTGGCGATGCAGTCCAAGAGTTCCATATTGGGCTTGGTTCAATGGCTGTTCCTGGAAACCTCAAGGGCGTTTTTTACGTTCATCAGAAATTAGGGAGATTACCTTTTAATGTGGTTGCTGAACCGGCAATCCGTTATGCAAAAACGGGTGTCGAACTAAACGATTTTACCTATTACTGTTTAACAATCCTCAGCCCCATGCTGCTAGGCTCTAAAGAGATGCAGCAGGTTTTTGCCCCAGACGGGAAACTTGTCCAGCCTGGAGGAACAGTCTTGATGAGTGATTTTGCTGATACGTTAACTTATTTAGCTGAAAGTGGAATCAGAGAATTTTACGAGGGTGAAATTGCCCAACGCTTAGTCAAGGATTGCCAATATTATGGAGGTTATTTAACCTTAGAAGACCTTAAGAATTATCGAGTAATTGAGAGAAAGCCGCTGGTGATGAATTACCGGGGGAACACCTTCTTAACAAATCCTCCACCCAGTTCTGGAGGCATTCTGATTGATTTTGCTTTAGAACTGCTTTCAAAAGTTGATTTAACTAATATAGAGTTTGGCAGTTCTGGCCATTTAGGAATATTAGCTCATGTGATGCGCCTAACCAATGAAGCCAGAACGGATAGATATGACGCTTATACTCATACAGAAGAGATTGCCCAAACTTTCTTATCATCTGAACATTTGGCTATTTATGAAGATCAATTAACTGAAGTTGTCAATAAATGGGGAAGCACTACTCATATCAGTGTGGTTGATAGCGAAGGTAATGCGGCGAGTGTTACCACTTCCAACGGAGAGGGTTCTTCTTATGTGATTCCGGGAACTGGGATTATGCTGAATAATATGCTAGGAGAAGCTGATTTAAATCCGCATGGATTTCATAACTGGGAAGAAAATACGCGGATTTCTTCAATGATGGCTCCGACTATTGTACTTAAGAATAATCAACCAGAGATTGTTTTAGGTTCTGGTGGCTCGAATCGAATTAGAACTGCAATTTTACAAGTTATTTCTAATATTATTGATTTTAAAATGGACGTTGATGCAGCAGTAAATCATCCTCGCGTTCATTGGGAAAGTGATATTTTTAATCTTGAACCCGGCTTTAGCGAAGAAGAACTTAAAAATCTGATGCTTCCAGGTAGTAATGAATTGATTTTTTGGAAACAGAAGAATATGTTTTTTGGTGGCGTTCATAGTGTCATGGAAAATTCGGAAGGATTAATAACCGGCGCTGGCGATCGCCGTAGAAGTGGAGTCATCGCGACCTGCTAAAATTGCCTCTATTGCCACATTTCAAATCCGCGCAATCCTTCTGGCGTTTCGTACTCAACCGCCACCGCTTTCACCACAGCAGCAGGTGGCCCTTTGTGACACCATTGAATTACCTCTTCAACATCTGCCTCGCTTCCTTCAAAAACAGCTTCTACACGCCCATCGGGGAGATTCCGCACCCAACCGTTGACGCCTAGCTGGATTGCTTCATCCAACGTTGAGAACCGAAAACCAACTCCCTGAACGGTTCCTGAAACGATTACGTGGGCGCGGATTTGCCCCGTCGGGGGTGATGAATTCTGCATCTATTTTTTCCTGTCTACGACAGCTTTTAAGCTCGAAAGTATTGCCTGGGTTCATTTTAAGCAGGAATGGCGTCAGCTATTGAGCTAACGCCATTTAATTCTTTGGCAGATTGTGTGGATGGTTAATCCAACCCGACCATTTTAATCGTCGTCATCATCGTCATGGTGTTTGCGGCGATGGCTGTGCTTATGTTCGTCATCATCGTCGTCATCATCATCGCGATGTTCACTACGATATCTATCTTTGCGATCGTCATCATCGTCATCATCATTTCCGTCACGATATCTATCGCGATCGCGGTATTCCCGATCTTCATTGCGATCGCTATACTCCCGATTTCGATCGCGGTACTCCCGATCTTCATTGCGATCGCTATACTCCCGATCTTCATTGCGATCGCGGTACTCCTGATCTCGATCGCCTCCTTCCCTATTCAAACCCGGTATGTTTCTGAACATATCGCCGATTCCCATAATGTCCCTCCAAAGTTAAGTTGAGAATTTCATTTATTAAAGCTGTCGTAATTCTAGAAGTTTGTCACAGGAATTTGGTCAATATCTCTTCCAACAGGTAGAGCTTCTCATCCAGAAGAAGCTTCGCAAACTTGCTTAACAATATGTTTTTCAACACCAAGGGTGCAAAGGTTTACGCAGACATACCCAGAGTTTAAACTTTCCCGTATGTACTTCTTGTGCTACCTTTTTTCTTTAGATGATTTTTTATTGTATTGGCAATTTTTGCCCTTTATAAGAAAGCTTTATAAAGTCTTATCGTCAATGACACTGAAACATTACTGAACTTAACGAAAAAGCTATCGGTAGTATAATTTTATCTTCAAAAAATATCTATCTGAGGAAATATTTTTAATGGTTAACGTATATATGAGTAATGTGCCAGTTATCGCAGGGCTATTTGAGCTTTCCGTAGATGCGATCGCGCTTACGCCAAGCCTGGGAATTGTCTCTCGCTTAATTACAGCCGCCTCTACAACTCCTGATGCCAAAGCGTGGCTATATTCTGCTGCTTTGGTACTGATATATACCTTAATTTCACTACCTATTGGATTCAAATTTGGTTTTTTAAAACTTGATGTAGAAACATCCTGGGAAATGATTATTGGTGTAATGGCCCGTTGTCTGTTGTCTCCCGCCATATCTGAAGAGTTATTTTTTCGGATCTTACTACTTCCTCACCCTACAGAAAAAGCTACCCCTACTACTCTATGGCTTTGGGGAGGTATTAGTTTAGCAATGTTTATCATCTACCATCCGCTAAATGCCGTAACTTTCTATCCCGATGGACTCCGAACTTTTTTTAATCCAGTTTTTCTATTCTTGGCAGCACTTCTAGGTGTTATTTGTACTCTTGCCTATTTTCAAAGTGGCTCTCTATGGATGCCCGTGGCAATTCATTGGCTAATTGTGGTGGTTTGGCTACTTCTATTGGGAGGATATAAAACCTTAAACTCGTAACATTTTTGTCTTGAATGTTTATCAAAATTCTTCAAGTAGTATGTAGATTTAATGGGCGATCGCTTATAATAACGCTCGTCAATCTTAGGTATTTTATGCGAACTTTTAAAATTGTTTATTTATGGCGATATTCAAATTATTATTGCTAGTATCTAGATTGTAATAAAGTTTTTGTGATACAATAAATTTAATAAATAAGAACTTGTCTACTAATAATAGTATTGAAAATTTATATTATTTAAGTCAATTCAAAGCGTGCCAACGTTTAGTCAGTAAAATCTAATCCTAATTTAGATAAAAGATAGATAAAAAAATGGGTGTAAAACCTTGACATAAGGCATTTTTTCAGCGTGGCGCTAGAACAAGCCTCAAACTTTTGCTCTTTTGCAAAGTCTCCGGAAATTTAGCCTGACTGCGGTAGTCTAGTTAGGCTTGTCGTAGCTTAAAACAGAAGCTAAAGGGTGTTCTGCTTGGAATATAAGGTATCGCTATAGGAAACAGTAGGAGAGATTCGATGACGCTGCAAGGCTCCCGTGTAGATAGGCGTACAATTCGCCAGTCAATTGCGAAAAGTCTAGCAAAAATCATTCAACTGCTAAATAAACAGACAATTCTGGTCTTGACACTCCTATTGTGTGCTGGAGTAGCGGGAGCTTTGTGGAATATGTCCCATCTCTCGTCAAACCTAATTCAATCACAAGCACTTCAGAATGCAGCCTTGTATGCCCAAGCGATAGAGGAAGCACGCACTCTCTACAGCTCCGAGATCCTGAAGCGGATAGAAGCAGTTCCTGAAATCACCATTACCGACAACTACACTGCTCTAGAAAAGGCAATTCCCGTACCAGCGACATTCTTGATAGAACTCAGTCACCGCCTCGTTCAAAAAAACCCTGGGATGTCAGTCCGACTTTATAGTGAGTATCCCTTTCGCCAGCGGCAAGCGACAGGTGGCCCCAAAGACAATTTTGAGTGGGAAGCGCTTCGCGCCTTGAGGCAACATCCCGATCGACCCTTTGTTCGCTTGGAGAAGTTTCAAGGGCGTTTGTCATTGCGATATGCACAAGCCGATCTCATGAAGGCTAGCTGCGTTGCTTGCCACAACACTCACCCGGATAGCCCTAAAAAAGACTGGAAAGTAGGGGATGTTCGAGGGATTTTGGAAATCTCCAGTCCTCTGGATGAGTTCATGGCAAAAACTCATGCAGGACTGCGAGGAACTTTCGTAATGTTAGCGCTCCTATCTCTATTGGGGCTGTTAGGAATTGCTCTGGTGATCGGCAGGCTGCGCCAAACTTCCAAGGAGCTAGAGTTGCGCGTCATCGAACGCACGGCGCAATTGCGGGAGTCAAATCAGCAACTGACGGTAGAACAGGAGAAGTCTGACAACTTGTTACTTAATATCTTGCCAGAGCCGATTGCCAGACAACTCAAAGACGGGCAAAGTAACATTGCCGATGGATTTGCTGAAGTGACGATTTTATTTGCCGATCTGGTTAACTTTACTCAGCTTTCAGAAAAGATATCACCGAAAGAACTTGTCTGGTTGCTGAACGAAATTTTCTCCGGGTTCGATCGCCTCACCGAACGGCATAACTTGGAGAAAATCAAGACAATTGGCGATGCCTACATGGTGGTAGGAGGTCTTCCCGAACCCCGACCCGATCATGCAGAAGCGATCGCCCAAATGGCAATCGATATGCAAAAAGAAATTGACCAATTCAACGCCAAACATCATCAAACACTCAGTATCCGCATTGGCATTAATACTGGCCCGGTAGTTGCTGGAGTTATCGGCACTAAAAAGTTCATCTATGACCTTTGGGGGGATACCGTGAACATCGCCAGCCGGATGGAATCCCACGGATTGCCAGGTGAAATTCAAGTAACGGCTACAACTTACGAATACTTACAGAATCGATATGCGTTGGAGCAGAGAGGCTCGATTCAGGTCAAAGGCAAAGGAGAAATGGAAACTTACCTTCTAAAAGGGAGAAAGCGTGAGGTTTCCCTTACTTAATGACTTGGCGTTTTTGAATCACTGCCTGCCGAAATCCCAACACAATCAGAATATTAGAAAGCGTCAGAAAAACCTCTGCGCCACCGTGCAGCCAATCGACATTTGCTAAGGATTCCCCATAGGCAACTTGGGCATAAATTCCAGCCGGAATTGTGACGCCCACAAAAACCAAGGTCATGTAGAAACCAATTAAAGCTAAACGCGGCATCTGCCCGCTTCGCGTTAGAAACCAGAGAAAGCCTAAATAGGGGAATAGAGAGAGTGCAAAAAGGGTTTCTTTAGACATTACCGTGATTTTGGAGAGATAATTGGCGCATCGTCTTTTTGATTAGCCACGGGTGATGAACGCCAAATCCACCAAGCAGCCGCCAAAAGGGTGAAGTTACCCAGCAAAGTCATCGCAGCCTGAAGCGTCACCAGCCATTCTAAGGATTTTGGGTTGTCAAAATAGTGCCAAGTGCAGGCACACATGGCACTGACTAATGCCGGTAGCATGGCAAAGGATAATCCCCACCAAGCCCGATTGTGAGTTACTTCGCCGTAAATCCAGATCAACCAAATAGCGGCAATCCACTCGATGACGCTGGAAACGTGAATAATCCAGGTAGGAATTGAGAGTGCGTGCATAAATGAAGTTTTTGAGGGTCGAGGTTGAAGTTTTGAATTAGAAGTCTTAACTCAACCCGTGCTAAGCACCGCTTCGCTAACATCATTCAAAACTCATCACTCTTTTTCTTATAGTACCGCTCGGCTTTGCTGGTAAAGTTTGAGCATGGGAATTCGAGCGGTTTTGTGTGGATATTATGGGCAGGGCAATGCAGGCGATGAAGCATTGCTGGCATCGTTGCTGCAAATGTTACCGGCTGATGTGACGCCGATTGTGCTTTCTGGGAATCCGAAAAAGACGCGCGATCGCTATGGCGTAGAAAGTTGCTCGCGCAAAGCTTTTTTCCCAGTGCAGCAAGCACTCCGTAAATCGGATGTTTTCATCTGGGGCGGTGGGAGTCTGATGCAAGACGCCACCAGTGCCCTAAGTCCCCTCTACTACGCGGGATTGATGGGATTAGCCCAGAAGCGGGGCTTAAAAACCATTGCTTGGGCGCAGGGAATTGGCCCTTTGAACCGCAATTCGACTCGCTGGATAACGCGAAAAGCGATCGCGGGTTGCCATGCCGTCAGCGTGCGCGATCGCGCCTCTGCTGCCCTGCTGATGGATTGGAAAATCCCCTATATCCAAGCCCCAGACCCGGTTTGGGCGTTAGACGCGAAGCCAGTGAAGGGACTGTGGGATTTACCAGCACCCAGAGTCGCCGTCACCTTGCGATCGCATCCCCATCTGACTCCCGCCCGACTTGATAACTTAACTCGCGCCTTGATTGACTTTCAAAAAGCTACTCAGACCTGCATTTTACTGGTGCCATTTCAAGCAAGTCAGGATCTAGCGATCGCTCAGTCAATTCAACCGCAATTAACGGGTGCCAGCCATATTTTTTCTCTTCAAGACCCTAGAGAATTGAAAGGATTATTTCAGGGTGTCGAGATGGCAATCGGGATGCGCTACCACAGCTTAATTATGGCGGCAGCACAAGAATGCCGTTGTTTCGCCCTCAGCTACGACCCCAAAGTTAGCTTGCTGATGGAAGAACTCAATATGCCAGGGTGGGACTTAACCCAATTGCCTGACGACCCCAACTTGATTAGTCAAACTTGGTTAGAACACTACGTCAACGGCGACCCCCTGTCACCCCATCAAATACAATCTTTAGTCGATCGGGCACTGATGCATCGGGATTTGTTGAGTGATGCTTTAGGGGCAAAATAGTCCTGTCGGAGCGCAACGCCTTCTGCCCTAAGTTTGAAAAGTATTATTGTGGGGCTAACCTTTGCCAATCGCGTGCCAACATCCCGTAAACAACCAAATCTACAAAATGGTCGTATAACCAACAAGCTTGGCGAAGCGTTCCTTCATTGGTAAATCCTAGTTTCTCTGGAATCGCTCGACTTTTAGAGTTCTCCACGGCAGCGCGAATTTCAACTCGGTTCAGCTTCAACTCAACCAGAGTATGATTTACCAAAGTGCGACACGATTTAATCATTATCCCGCATCCTGGGAAATTCTCGCCCAGCCAATACCCAATGCTAGTGGCTCGATTTTCCCAATCAATTTCGTGACATCCAATTGCTCCTGCCATTTTGCCCTGATACCAAATGCCAGCATGAAATCCATTATTGGCGGCAAATTGTTTCAATGCAGCCTCAATGAAAAACTTGGTATCTTCAGGACTTTTCGAGCCATCAACCCAGGGAAGCCATTCCCGTAGGGAGGTGCGACAAGAATCAACCAAAGCATAAACTTCTTGTGCGTGTCGCACCTCAAGCAATTTGAGTTCGATTTCCTCGTCGATGCGAAATTTGAAAATGGTAGAGTGACTCCGAGAGCGTCGTGGAATAATCTTATTAGAATTATTGCAATCTAGGCGCAACTAAAGCTGTGAATTGATAAAGCTACAGCTAGTCCATTCCAAGCACCCATGACCTTCTCTTAAATCAGAGCAATGAGTGAAGCTGACACCCCCCAAGAAGCTAACCAGTCCCAGTCCTTCCCCCAATCAACCGATTCTCCAATGGACGATCCTGTGGAAGATCCGGTGAAGGATGAAACAGATCCTAACCTTGATCCTGTACAGGAGACAGCACCGGCACAGGACGAGACTCTCGTGGAAGTAATAGAAGTCGTCAGCTTAGTGCATCGTTCACCCGCGCTAGTAGACGATGAGGCGAATGCCGCAAAGACAACTGATGATGGGGATGGGGTGCATCGGGAAAAGTCTGAGCCGCAGTCATTGCCAGCAGAGGCGGGAAATTTGTTTCCACTGTTGGCGGAGATGCGTCAGCGCAATCGGGACTTAGTCAGCCGAGTGAATCACCTAGAGAAGGCACTGGGGGATTGTCAGGAGGCGTTGCAATTGCAAAGACAGCGATCGCAAGCTCAAGAAAATATCCTCACCTCTACAACCCAGGAACTCAACGGGACGCAAGAACAAGTCACCCGGATGTTCCGAGAACTAGAATCGTCTCATCAAGCTGCCCAGCGCCAACAGATCTTAATTGAAACCGTAACAGAACAGCTGGAAAACAGCCAAGAACGCATCGCCCAGCTAGAACGGGAATGTGCCTTCACCCAGCAACGCTATAACGAACAATCTCACGCGCTGTTGCAAAGCGAAAATACAATCCGCGAACTCCGTACCCGTTTGCAACGCCAGCAGCGCCAAACCCTGCAATTCAAGTCGGCGTTAGAAAAGTGTCTGGAAATGCCTCCCCCCACCCAAATCGAACCAGATACCAGACCTTCTCCCACTTGGGCGCATCGCCATCTTAAAAACGCCCACGATTCTCAATCTCTCCTCCCCAAAGCGCCGCCTATTCAACCTTGGTCAGCGCAACCGGCATTTCAGGAAGACCCCGCCCAGAATGAGGAAGATTGGGAGATTTCAGTACCATCTCCGGCTTATGCACCGATTACAGAGCCAACTGCCTTCGTTTCGAGGGAATGGGAGCCGTTAGAAGAAATACCCGCCTCTGAGAGCCTCGAAGCCACCGATGAAGAGGAGATATGGCAATGGGGAATGCTAGACTCAGACTCCGATCCGCTCATGGATGATTTTCTCATGCCCCCTGAGCTGGAAATCTCTGGTAACGACGATTTCAGCGATGAATTAGCGATCGCTTCTACCCAGGAAAGTATCGCGATTGAGAACGAACTGGAAGACCTGCTGCTGGCTGTCAGTTTCGAGCCAGATGAGAACGATGAAGCTGGAACGATCTATGCCCTAGAAAATGCCGAATCAGCTTCTCCTGCCTCGTACATCTTTGAGCCTTCTGAACCAGAGGCAATCTGGTCAGAGGATGCGAGTGGAGACAATGCTGAGCAAGAAGAGGAGGTAATATCCCGCAGAGAATTTCCGGCTGCTGTGCCCACCCAGCGCCCTGATGCCATCCCCTCCCAACCAAACTGGCCTTCCCCTCTCCTTTATCCGACACGTCCCCCGAAAGGGCGGAAATCCTTGGCGTCGATAGAATTGCCAACGTTTCCCAGAAAAACTGGCGCGTAGAAATTAAAAATCAGGACTTACGCATTGAAAGCTTGAAATCTAGATCCCTCTAGCCCCCTTTTTTAAGGGGGCTTTTCCGGTTCCCCCTTTTTAAGGGAGATGCAAGGGGGATCTCGGCGTAAGTCCTAAAAATACAAAATTAAACATTGTTCTTTTTAATTTTGCATTTTTAATTTTTAATCGCGACCCGCTCGGAAGACGTTTGCCTCTGCTCTTTCCGCGTAGAAAGCTGATGGTTCTTTTGAGGACGCCCCATCCCAGCAGTGAGGGCATAGCTCTGAGCCAGCAGCCATAACCACAAAGCAGGATAGTGTTCTTCTAGTGAAGGTTGTAGACGCCGGAGGGCACCCGGAAACCAACCCCCCAGCAACCAAACAACTAGGGCATGAAGTGTAAAGCTGAAATAGCTGCCCAGCCAGCGGAAGATATCTTTAGCACCGGCAAGTTGCCAAATCCATAACAGCAAAGCTGGATTGATCCAAGCGGCTTTTAGCGCCAGTCGATTGAAGGTTAGCCAATTCACTCGGTCTTTAATAAACGTGTCTGCCACCTCTGGGGGTTCTGTCGCCAAAAGCCCGAAAAAGGTATTCAGCATCGAGTTAATTCGCTGCGGCGGTAAGTAGGTGCCGGTGGGAACCATCATGCCTTTAGAAAATAACCAGGTAACGGAGACGTTGCTTTGATAAGCGCGAATCTGATTTAAGTGATGGGCTTGGAGCAAGTCATGTTTGAGGGCGGTATCGAGAAGGTTGGTTAAACGGGAGAGATTGCGAACCAGGGAACCAAAGCCGGTAAAAACGAGGGGAGATTGGAGAGAGGCGGCATCGCCAATGCTAATTAGCCGATCGAAAGCAACCGTGCGATCGCGACTTCCAACACTAAAGTGACCCGGAATATACCCAAATGTCGGTTTTTTCCACACCAGCTTCTCCATATCGCAGCGGCGATACTCCGGCAAAATGTTGAAAAAATCTTCATACATTTCTAATAACGAGCCGGGGTTATCGGGATGCACTTGATGATAGTGGAATAAGTAGAAGGTCACTTCTTCACCTTCAGCGGGGAATAACTCCCAAATCAGCTGCCGTCCCCGCGAAATATCGCCGTGACTGTTCAGCACATCCCCGTATTGGGCATCCCACACCCCCGGCTCAAACCCGCTGGCAATCACAGCCCCAACGGTTGGGCAAACACTATCAAAAGTGCGACCCCCATTCAACTGCCACGCAATCGGCGAAGCAGTGCCCATCGCATCTACTAGCAGGCGTCCGCTAGCTTGGCGCTGAGTTTGGCTGGGCAGATGTTTCGCTTGCACGGTAACTTGCGATCGCTCAATATCCGCTCGGATAAACTCCGTCTCATCCCAAATTTCCCCGCCCGCTTTGGTGAGTTTTTCCCCACACAGACGCAGTAGTTTCTCGGCGTCCAATCCCACATTCAGCACCGTTGGGGTATGCAATACCTGTGCTTTTAGCTTGGGTGGATTATTGGCATCAAAGAATTTGTGAAACCCGTCTACATACTCCGCGGCAATAATGCTTTCAAATTCCGCCGGGGTAAATAAGCCTAAATCAATCAAGCTTTGAAATTCATCGCGAGAAATGTTCCACTCCCGGTTCATGCGCCCGAAAGGGAGCCGTTCCAGCAATAGCACTCGGTAGCCGAGTTGAGCCATGACAGCAGCGTGGATGACGCCCAAGGCACCACCTACATAAATCAGGTCGTAGGAAGAGGACTGAGGGGGGAGGACTGAGGACTGAGGACTGAGGGCTGAGGGCTGAGGGTTTAGGGCTGAGGGCGCTTCGCCTTCCCGAAGGATGGACTCAGAGGGGAGGGAGGAAGAGTCAGTGAAGGCTTCATCTCCCTTTTGATTCCTGATTTCCCTGTCTCTTCGGAAGATAACCTGCGCTGGCTGTTTCGGATTGCGAACGCTCTCGCGCCAACGTTTCTCCCACCAATAGACGCGATTCAGGTCATATTCCCCGTTCGGCATTTTTTGAAAGAAGCGGACGGTTTCCGGGTAATCGTGAGCCAAAGCTTCAAAGATAGATTGCTTTGACAAATCAATCGCCGGTGGTTCTGGATATTGTTGGGGAAACCGGCTTCTCAGATTCGAGGTAAGTTGTTTCAGGATCTCTCTTTCACCGGGGATAGCCTGCTGTGCCCAACGGAAGACCTTCAGATACGTGGTTCGCTGCACCGACCAAATAAAAATTGAGAGTTCGGGTTGCGGAATCGCGGGATTTTGGGTTGTATCCGTTTTTTTAAGACTCTCAGGATTGGGAAATTGCAGTCTGATACCGTCAGGCGTGAACATTTTCTCCCCTGCTCCTGGATCGTACTCTTGTTGCAACCAGGCGCGGACGGCGGCTATATCCGGGGTAGGAACTTCTAAGTAAAGTATTTCTCTCATATTGGCGATCTGCATTAGGGAACCTATTCCTGAGAAAGACAGAGTGAACCGGGGTCAAAGTGCGCTAAACTTCCGGATACGAATTGCTTAGAATCGATTAAAAAACTTTACACAATTCTCATTTTCTTAATGTACAGGGGTGCAACTGTTGGACGGGCGGGGAACCGCTCACGACGAAAGCCCTGAGCGATGAATCCTTTAAACCCGCCCATAGACTATGACCTACGCCATGAATTATCCCATCCCAGCCAGTCCTCAAGAAATTGTCGCCTTACGGCAAAAGCCCGTTGATGAAGAATTAGTGGCAGCAGCGATCGCTGGAGTCGTTCAAATTGCCCGTCGAGAGGGGCAGTCTTTAGACGAATTAACCGCTCAAGTGCTAGAAGAAGATAGTCTGCTGGATCAGGCACAAAGACACTGGCTTAGCGACATCGTTGCCCAAGCTTGGGCTAGCCTCTAGCAAATTAGAACCGCCAGATCATGCGCGAAATTGCCAAGCGAGTTATCTCCGCGTTGCCGCAGTGGTGGCGATCGCACATATTGCCCTTGTTATTTACGATTCCAGCAGCGGGTCTATTCGTTGCTGCCCTAGGGATGTGGGGATTTGCCCAAATTGCTGACGAAGTTTTAGACAAAGAAACCCAAGCCATTGATACGGCAATTCTAGTGGTTATCAGAAGCCTGCACGCGCCGCTGCTCGATCGGCTAATGCTGGGATTCACATTTGTGGGAGAACCCACGGTGTTGCTGGTCATTTGCTTGGGCTTCGGGATTTGGCTGTACCGAGACGGTCGGCGAGGGCAAGCCATAACACTTGCGATCGCTGGAGTGGGTGCAGTTGGCTTAAACTATTTACTCAAAGTGGTATTTGGTCGCGCCCGTCCGGCGCTTTGGGATCGGGTCATTGATGTGGGTCAATACAGCTTTCCTAGCGGTCATGCGATGATTTCAATGGTTGTTTACGGCGCACTTGGCTATTTACTGGTCAAGCAGTTGAGTAAATGGCATATAGCGATCGCTAGCGGGACACTGCTATTGGTTACGGGTATTGGTCTGAGTCGGCTTTATCTTGGCGTCCATTGGCCTACGGATGTCGTCGCTGGCTATGCAGCAGGGATTGTGTGGTTGATGACCTGTATCCTCAGCCTAGAAATTTGGCAAGAATATTACAAGCCAGCCCCTCAAAAAACGCCCATCCCTAACGAAGAAGAATCCAATATCGCTAACCGCAGATAAGGGAAAACACAGCTCAATCAGGGTGTATAGGAATGAAATTAATGAGCAGTACAGTCTCTGATATCGCAGTAAAAACTATCAACGGTGAAGATAAGCAACTTTCCGAGTACGGCGGAAAGGTACTTTTAATCGTGAATGTCGCTTCCCAGTGCGGCTACACGCCTCAGTACAAAGGATTAGAGCAGTTAAACCAAAAGTACCAGGATCAGGGATTGCGCGTTCTAGGATTCCCTTGCAACGACTTTGGAGCGCAAGAACCCGGTAGCAATGAAGAGATTGTGAATTTCTGCACGACCAACTACGGCGTCAGCTTTGAGATGTTTGACAAAGTTCATGCCAAAGGTCAAGAACAGCATCCGCTGTATGCTCGACTTACCAGTGCAGTACAGCCTACGGGAAATGTTTCTTGGAACTTTGAGAAGTTCTTAGTCAGTAAGCAAGGTGAAGTCGTGGATCGATTTAATAGCAGTGTGAAGCCAGATTCACCAGAATTGATTGCAGCGATTGAGCGGGAATTAGCCCAGTAAGTCAAGGAATTTATGTCTGTCCAGAATTTGTCAAACTTAACCGTTCAAGAAGCACATAAAATCCTCAAAGTTTTCGACTGCTTAAGGATAGATTCCAGTGAAGATGCACCGGATAAAGATTCAATTCGCCAAGCGCTACTTTTGGTAAGTGAGCTTTCTGATAACCAAATACTAGGGGTTTGTGCCGATACAACCGAGCAAGGGATTAAAGCTTTAAAAACCTATGCAATGGCTTTAGGTTATGAAGTCAATAAAGATTTAGCACCGATTGATGGCTCTGTTTATATTAAATTTAACCCCAAGACTAACTTGTGTTATCTCAATCCGTACATAGGAGAACATCGTGGAGTTTTGGTGTCCTGCCAGTCTGCGAATGAAGACGGAATTAACGAGATGTACGGTCATTTACCTTTAGATTTATTTACACCGAAATTTTCATGAACGTTGCAATCATCGGCTGTGGTTATGTGGGTAAGACAATTGCCCAATATTGGCGTCAGGAGTTAGGATTTACTGTCACCGCAACCACAACTTCTCCCGAACGAATTTCAGAATTAGAAGCAGTTGGCCAACGAGTCGTCCTTACAAAAGGTGATGATTTGGCAGGTCTACAATCGGTGCTGGAAAATCAGGATACTGTACTGCTGAGTATTGGAGCAAAAAATGCCGATGTTTACGAAGAAACTTATTTAAAAACTGCCCATAGCTTAGTCTCAGCCTTGAAACAAACTCCTTCGGTGCGACAGCTAATTTACACCGGAAGTTATGCGGTCTACGGGGATAAAAATGGGGAATGGGTGGATGAAGAATCACCCGTTACACCTGCTAACCAAAATGGTCGAATTCTCTGTGATACTGAGCAAATATTGCTCTCAGCTTCCACTGAAAAGTTAGGCGTTTGTATCCTTCGTCTAGGGGGAATTCATGGGCCAGGTCGTGAATTATCCAAAATATTCAGTCGAGTTGTTGGTACAACTCGCCCAGGAAATGGCGAAGACCCAACAAATTGGATTCACCTAAATGACATTGTTGCTGCTATCGAGTTTGCCCGCAAGCATCAATTGCAAGGTATTTACAATTTGGTGGATGATGCACATTTGACCTATCGAGAACTTCTTGAGCGAGTGTGCAACCAAAATAATCTACCCAAAGTTTCTTGGGATGAATCCCAGAAAAGTGTTCGACCTTATAATGCGCGAGTGTCAACTCAGAAGCTAAAAGCAGCCGGGTTTCAATTGAGTCATCCGGAAACGATATAGCAATCTTATTGGAGTTATGAGAGGCCATCGATTTAGATTCCCGACTTCTTAGAGAAGTCAGGAATCTCGGCTTCACTGTATGCAAATTTCCAACTTTCCCGTTTAAAGTGGGCTAGGGGATTTAAGCTTGTACAATTTACCCTTTGATTCCTAAACTCCTTTAAAAAGGAGAACAAGAAAAAGGTAATTGTTAAATTTTAAATACTATGAAATACGCACAATAAACCCTGAACGATGAGTTTTGTATGCTTACCGAATCTTCTCGAATGCAGGCGGTGCAGTCGCCAATTATTCCCGTTGTTGGGGAATTGATTCGTAGCTGTCCGGGAACGATTTCCTTGGGACAAGGCGTTGCTTATTATAGTCCGCCGCCAGAAGCGATCGCGCAACTGTCCCATTTCCTGGCAGATCCAGAGAATCACAAGTACAAACCCGTACAAGGTATCTCGCCGTTGCTGGAGGCGATCGCTCAAAAATTAAAATTTGAGAACGCGATTGACATGAATGCTGAGAACTGCATTGTAGTCACGGCTGGCAGTAACATGGCGTTCGTGAATGTGGTGTTAGCGATCGCGAATCCCGGCGACGAAATTATTCTCCAAACGCCTTATTACTTCAACCAAGAGATGGCAATTACAATGGCGGGTTGTCGTCCGGTTCTGGTCGCAACGGATGAGAATTATCAACTCCGTCCGGAGGCGATTCGGCAAGCAATTACCGAAAAAACGCGGGCAGTTGTCACAATTTCACCTAATAATCCCACGGGAGCTGTGTATTCGGAAGCTGCATTACGCGAAGTGAATCAAATTTGTCGCGATCGCGGCATCTATCACATCAGCGATGAAGCCTATGAATACTTTACTTACAACGGCGTGCAGCATTTTTCCCCAGCAGCGATTCCAGACAGCCACCTCCATACAATTTCCCTTTTCTCGCTGTCTAAAGCTTACGGTTTCGCGTCCTGGCGCATCGGGTATATGGTGATGCCGAAACACCTCCTCATCGCCGTCAAGAAGATTCAGGATACGATTTTGATTTGTCCGCCAGTGATTTCCCAGTATGCCGCCTTCGGGGCATTACAAGCGGGAGTAGGCTACTGCAAGGAAAAGCTAGAAGCGATCGCCTCCGTGCGAGAAATTGTCCTCAACGAATGCGATCGCATCCAACATTTATGCACCATTCCCCCAGCAGATGGAGCTTTTTATTTTCTGCTGAGAGTCCATACAAAATTACCTGCAATGGACTTGGTAGAAAGACTGATCCGCGAACATGGTGTCGCGGTTATTCCAGGTACAACCTTTGGCATGGAAGACGGGTGTTATCTGCGCGTTGCCTATGGTGCCCTGCAAAAAGAAACCGCAGCCGAGGGAATTGGGCGATTCGTGAGGGGTTTGTCAGCGATTTTAAGCGCATAATCGTCAAGGGGGCATTTAGCGAAGAATTACACCTTTTTGCCATGAATTGCAAGGAATATTGACGGAAAGCATGAATAGCCAAGAAAAATCCTCTTTAATTGTCGGCTGCTGGCAACTCGACGATCGCAGTTGGAAACGAATTCCAGAAACCGATATTGCCCGTGCTTTGGATATTTACTTAGCGCTGGGTACTACTCATTTCGATACCGCAGACATCTACGGACGCAGCGAAAGTGTTCTCGGTCGCTTGCTGACAGGAAGGAACTGCACCATTTTGACCAAAGCCGTCTTTTTCGGCAATATTCCAACTCCGGCACAAATTCGCAGCAAAATTGAGAATTCTCTCCGCAATTTGCAGCGCGATACTCTCGATTGCGTACAAATCCACTGGCACAATCCAGAATTAGATTTTGCCTCTACTTTTAGGGTGTTCGCAGAACTTTTAGAACAAGGTAAGATTCGCAAACTTGGCGTTACTAATTTCAATACGCCAATGTTAGAAAAAGCTTTGCAATACGCCACAATTAGCACTCATCAAGTGCAATACAGCTTAATTGACCGACGAGTAGAAAACTCAATGCAAAATCTATGCCTCCAGCATAATATTGCTTTGTTGTCCTACGGTTCTCTAGCAGGCGGCTTCTTGTCGGATAAGTTCCGGGGCATCTCGTCACCCCCCAGCGAAGGCTCTCATGCCCGTGGCTTCTACTACAATAGTATGATCCGCGCCCACGGCGGCTGGCAACCTGTCTTAGAGATGCTAGACACGTTGGCACAGGTGGCAAAAAAATATGAGAAAACAATTTCTCAAGTAGCTTTAAACTGGGTTAAGCAGCAGCCGGGTGTTGCGGCTGTCATCTCAGGCTTTACTCAAGATCGTCAGCAGATTCAAAAGAATGTAGAAGCTTTGGGTTTCCAACTAGATAAGGACGATGTGCAATTGCTTTCCGATCGTTCATCTACCCTATTCAAGCAACCCGGAGATATTTATTCTTACGAGCGATAGATGAGCTGAGCTTTGCCAGGAGGCAATGTGTTAGGGGATGCTCGTAACGTTAATTGCTTTCTGGATAACTATGCAACCCTTGTCTTCAACTCAAAATTCACAAACTTCTGCAACTGAAACTGTAACTCCTACGCAGTTTTACACTTGGAAAAATTATCGCTGCGCCTACGAAGTTCATACTGCAATTAATTCAAATACAAATGATGGGACTCCCCTCCTATTAATTCATCCCATTGGTGTAGGATTATCCCGAAAGTTTTGGCAGCGATTCTGTCGACAATGGTATGAAGCGGGTCGCCGGAATCCAATTTATAATCCAGACTTACTGGGATGTGGTGAGAGCGATATGCCTCATGTGGCTTATAATCCTCTTGATTGGGCACAGCAATTGCAACATTTTTTGCAGACTGTAGTAAAAAAACCTGTGATTGTAGTGGTACAAGGGGCTTTGCTGCCGGTAGCAATTGAGTTAGTTCGTCTAGAAACGAATTCTAATTTTATTCGAGGCTTGGTGCTGGCTGGCCCTCCCGCTTTGACATTGCTTGCTAAACCTAGAGCAAATTGGCGGCAAAAACTTACCTGGAATCTGTTAGACTCTCCTTTTGGGAGTGCCTTTTATCGCTATGCGCGGCGCGAACAGTTCCTACGTTCTTTCTCAACTAAACAACTCTTTGAAAAGGCTGATTCAGTCGATCGGGAGTGGCTGCAAACTTTGGAGAAAGGTGCGACAGAACCAGAGACTCGCCATGCTGTTTTTTCCTTCCTAGCAGGGTTTTGGCGGCAAGATTATCGAGACGCGATCGCATCTATCTCTCAACCCACTCTAGTAGTCGTCGGCGACACGGCATCCAGCATTAGTCAATCTGGCAAAGGTGAAACTCCCGATGAACGCTTGGCTGACTATCAGAAGTCTTTACCCAACGCTGAGGGTATCAAAATGTTAGGTCGTAATGTTCTACCCTATGAGTCAACGGTTGAATTTGTCAATGTAGTTACCAATTTTGTCGCTAAACATTCTTAATTAATTACATCAGAGGATGCTATCTAATGTCCGATGCAATAACGTCTGAAATAAGCGATCGCATTTGCGCTCACATGAACGACGATCATGCTGATGCTGTCGTTCTTTACGCCCAAACTTATGGCAATTCTCCCGATGCTGCAAAGGCAGAAATGGTTTCAGTAGATCCAGAAGGCATGAATCTCATGGCACAAGTCAAAGGTTCGGATGTGCCGATACGCATTCACTTCGATCATATTCTTAAAGATGCCGAAGATGCTCACCATACGCTCATTGCAATGGTGAAACAAGCGCGTTCTCATTCAAAATAGTACCAAAAAGAACGTTGAGTAGGGTGGGCATTGTCCACCTTACTTCTATGCTCGTAAAATTTAAACTTGTTGATTAATCTGTGACTTATCTAGTCCCTCTTTTATCCAGGTAATGCACTCTTGTTCAGTTCCAAATATTTTTGGTGCGGCAACATTATTTAAGTTCTCAGGTTTGTAAGGATCGTAAAAATATTTACTTGCTAATTGATAAACAATAATCAAATTATCTTGATAAATGTATCTATTTTTAAAATAATCGTTTTGGCTAACAACATCTGAATTCTCCTCTAGATGTTCTTTAGCAGCCTCAATAATCGTCTCAAGGCAACTTGAATAAATACCAGCCGGATTTTCTAATTTATGAAATTTACCTTTATGCCCTAATTCAGAAAGTAAACTATAAGAGTAAATATTTTGACCATCCGCTATCCCAAAAACAAATGGGATGATCAGATATCCTTTATAAGAGACTGAATTTTCGTAGAGTAACCGGCTCATTTTTATCCTCCGTACTGGCTATTTCACCCTTCATTTCTTCAAAACGGTGTGTTCTTTCTCAAAAGAATGGCATCCTTCGGCTTTTTCATATACGTCAGCGCGATCGCACTCAATAATCTTCCCTGTAAATACTTTTGTAGCGGCAAGTTTAACCAAATTGCCACCTAAAAACATGGCGACAAAACCATCTGTATCTTTAGTTAAAACTGACTGATTGCTAAGTCCGAAATATTGCAAGCATTCGCACAAAAATTATTCAGATTTAGCAGTATCTGGCTGAAAGTAAAGAGCTGATTTATATAACACTTGTTCTTGGTGGGTTTCTAAAGTGCAATCCGACAGCGGATAAGCCACACAGGTAACAGTATACCCAGCCTCTAGTTCTTTTGGACGTAGAAATTTTTGTTCGCTTTGGTCTACTTCACCACTCACCAACTTGGCGATACAAGCCGAACATTCCCCTTGCTTACACCCAGAAGGTAATCGAATGCCCGCATCTTCAGCCATATCTAGAATATACTGATCGTCTGGCACGGAGATGGTACGGTCAAGCGCGATCGCTGGATTTACCAGCCGGACTTGATAAACTGCCATTAAAACGACTCCTTTAAAACTCGTATCCTCTGTCAAGCCAATAGTGCCAGTCTGCGACTGCTTCCAAGGTTTCGCTATCAGCATCAATCGGTTCTATTTCTGATAAACGAGCCGAGAACGTATCTTCACCTGTAGCATCTTTGTAAAGCACTTCCACAAACATATCGTGCAAGCATTCATCTTCTGATGACATTTCCACTACCTCAACTTCTTTGCCTTCAGGTGAGGATGATTTGCCTCCCTTTCTCACCCACTTAGCTTTAAAGGGGAAGTTGAGATTATCGTTAAGGTAGTAGTACCATCCCATCGCCTGTTCTTCTTCGTCATAGGCATCGACGATTATTTCCATTGCAATGCGATTCTCTCGGATTTCGTCTTCCTCAACGTTAGGCATAAGACATTAGCTCCGGATAATTAAACTTTGAATATAATAAATCTTTCGAGCGATCGCGTCCTCAATTCTCCTCAACAATTGTCGTCACGATGCTCTATTTGCTGTCTTACCCAAGCGCGAAAAGACCGAATCATGGGGATTTCCCCAATTCTTAGGCTTTCTTCCAAAAACCCTGGAATTTCTGTTGTTAAGGGTAAATTTGCAAAAGTATGAGAACCTGCGCCAGGAACATACACTCCATCTCGCAATTTATAAATTTGCATCACTGGTTCGTCATAACGCCAAACTTCCGGAACACCTAAAGCCAGATAAATTGAAAGTCTGTCAACCGAAGCGCTGGTATAGTCCACCTCCACTGCTAAGTCAGGAGGTGGGTCAATCGTTAAGTCAATATCCCTTTTCTGTCTGATTAGCGGTTCATTTTGAATATAAAAGCAAGAATCCGGTTCAACACCCCGCTGTAAGTCTGGACGCTTACAAGTGAGAGATCCAGCACTTCTGAGGTTGAGGTTCAGTTCCTCAGCTAAAGCGAAAACCAAGTGTTCCAGCAGTCTATTGTTATGCTCATGAGGCATCAGAGGAGTCATTATTTCCAGCGTTCCGCGATCATAAGCCAGCCGAGTGTTACGATCTTCCCCCATCTCTGCAAGTATTGTTTCAAAAGTCTGCCAACTAATGTTTCTAAGTACACCCCGCCCTTGAGTGGTTTTCGTTGTCGTCACCATAGGACTTAACCCCGCGTTTTCTACCAAGATATCAAGTTGAGTAGGCAGTGTGGATGCGTGAAGCGAAGCGGCTGCTTTCTTGGGCGTCGCATTCTGTATCTAAAGAACGTTGCTGTCAGCAATATTATCAGTAAGATTATTTGATAATCTCTCATTCTGCATACGTAGTTGATAAAGGAGTAAGTTCTGTGACTACCCTAAAAGTGTTATCAATCGCTTCTGCTGGTGCAGTGTTTATTGTTGCTGGTATCGCGGAAACTGCCGCTGCAAAGTTCAGCGATGCTCCTTTATTCAACGATGTAGGTAGCTACAGCACAACAATCTCCGCTAATAATGACTTAGCCGATATTTACTTTCCAAACCCATCAAACCTTAAAACTGGCAACTATTCGTTTCCCATTGCGCTGCTCTTGCAAGGTGCGAATGTTGATAAATCAAATTACACAAATTTTGCTAGTACAGTAGCAAGCTACGGATTCGTAGTAGTTGTACCCAATCACCAGAAGTCACTGCCAGAGTTAGGATTTACGGGACTTCTACCCGAAACGTCACAATTAAACGCCGTTCTAGCACAAATGGTGAAAGAAAACTCTAACTCTACTTCACCTGTTGCTGGCGTTATCAATACACAGAAACTAGCCTTACTCGGTCATTCCCAAGGGGGTGCTGTCGGACTATCTGCTATTGCCAACCTCTGCCTTCCTATTTTATGTGAAGGCTCCTTCAGCCGACCTAATGAACTCGTAGCAGGAGCGTTTTTCGGTGCAAATTTACGGAACTTCAATACTCAAGAGTTTATTCCCATCAACAATTCAAAAATTCCCACTGCTCTCTTACAGGGAAATCTTGATAGTATTGCTCTTCCTGTCAACGCCCAAAAAACCTACAATCAGATCCAAAATCCTCCTAAAGTATTGATTACCATTTTGGGTGCTAACCACTATGGCATCACAGATACGAACAACCCCATAGGTGCAAGACCAGACAGCAACACTCCGACAGTAACTCAAGATGTAGCAGTAGAAACGGTAGCTCGCTGGAGCGCACTTTTCTTGCGTGCCAGCGTTCTCGATGACAAAGATGCTTTTAATTATGTGTATTCTACAGGGGATGCTCTCGATGCAAATGTGAATGTAACTAGCCAATCAAAGCCAGTTCCTGAATCCTCTTTGACATCTGCATTGATGTTGCTAAGTGGTTTTGGTGCAGTGTTTGGACTGAAGAAAAAAACACAGCTAAATAGTTCTAAGGGAGCCAAATATTAGGTAAGAATGTTTTACCGAAATTACGTATGCTTTGGTTAATTGACCGACCAACTTGAATATGCGGCTCATCCGCCTCTATTGGTAGAATCAAAGCCTTACTCCCACGCCCAAAGCGAGAAATAACCAAATTTGCCGCTTCCAAACCAGTGACATAAGCCTTTTCTTGCGACCAAGAACCGTGACGAGTCACAATCCAATCACCGCTCATAAATACATTCTTGATACTTGTCTCTCCGGGTAACATATACTGATAGCTACCAGGGAAAAAGTGAGTCACTGCACGCGGTAAGCGGATTACACTACTATCGATTACTTTCGCATCTCGAAAAGCCGGGATACAAGTTGCTAAATCTTGTTGTACAAGCGAAACGATTTCTTCATCATTTAAGGGAAGAAACTGATTGGCGTGATAAAAATCTGCTTCAATAACTGTCCCTGGCTCATCGCGGTACTCATCATGTATGGCATTTAAATCGAAAAACGTCCATCCAGTTGTTGCATTAAAACCAAAACAGGCATTGGAAGGACGAGGAATATTAATTTTGCGGTTAAACCATAGGCGAGTTGCCAACACATCAACCGCGCCCAAGTTGTGAATATCTCGAAATTCTTTACGGTTTTGTAAGCTGGGGCTACCAGACACAATCTTCTTCATGCCACTGATACCAACAGCAAAAATAATCGCATCTGCCTCAAAAACTTCATCCCCACAGACAACTGCTGTCGCTTGATTATTGCTATCAACAATTACGTCACTGACTCGTCGGTTAGCGAGTAATTTTCCCCCTGCTTGTTCGATGCGTTCCACCCAAGGACGAAAGATCATCTCACCAACTGTTCCGCGACACCAGACGACATCAAAATCGGGTTGGTGAGCCAAAATGAAGTAATAAAGCATACCCAGCGCGGCAGCGGCGGAACATTGCTCTCCAGGGGCAAATAAACCAACCAGCAGCATCGGCTCAAAGGAATCGCGGTAAAGCCGCGCCGAAACCCCAAAATCTTTGAAGAGTTCTCGCGCCGTTACAGAGTCATAGCGTCGCCAAGCTTCGTCGCTATTGTCAAAATCAATAACTGCGTAGAGTAGCGGTAAAGCTGATAGGCGATCGCTTAATGGCAACCGTTTAAATTGCGTGTAGAGAAAAGTTCCAAGTGGAGTGGGAAGTCGCGGTAAGTCTTGGAAAATGGGAGATTCGACTTCTAAACCGGCTGGAGAATACTGGGAGGAACGAGTCCAAGGCGTAAACGGACTCAGCCCTAATTCCTTTACCAAAGAAAAGATATTTCGGTAAGGATACCAGAAACCATGAATCCCCGCTTCTACAGAGCGCCCCCCTGCGGTCTTCCAGCCCGCCACCAAGCCACCCGGATAGGGGCCAGCTTCTAGAAGGGTTACGTCATAGCCTTGACGCGCTAGGTGGTAGGTAGCCCCCAACCCTGCCCAACCAGCACCAACGACGACTATTTTTGGGGTTTGTGTTTCTGTTGGCATCGCGCACATCTCCATTCTGTTTTCAGGATGACAAGAACCCCACCCGCAACCCTCCCCGCAAGCAAGGAGGAGGCGAAGAGGAGCTTTTCTGTGGGGGCGAACCGATTGAAGGGGTTTTATTACTTACACCTAGCTTCTCAGTTCGTTGAGTTTGGCTCTGATTGTCTCTATTCTTTTACGGTTCACGCCCAAATCCGACTGTCCTAGGCGGGAGGCTGAACGGATATGGATCGTTTTTGCGCTTTCATCGAGATAAAATTCCACGTCATCGACAAACCCCATCAGCGCACTAGTGAATTCCGCGTAGAGGTAATTCTCCGTTTCAGTGATAATTTTGGTTTTCGGGAGGGAGTTGATAACTGTTTTGAGATTAGCGATCGCCTCCGTTGGGGAAGAGTTGTAGGTCAAAGGCTCAATTTTATTCTGGGCATTTTGGCTTTGACTGCTGACACAGTTGGGCGTACTAGGGCAAGGCGCTAGTTGGCCTGACTGGACACCGAGATTAGTGGGTGGTTTTCCGGCAAACACGATCGTTCCTCCTGACAAAGCGGTAGTTGCCCCTATCCAACAGATAGCTGCTAAACATAAGGATAGAGAGATTAGAAGCCAACGCGACCGATTGGAAGTGATATTCATGAATGAATTTTCTATCAATTCGTTACTAGAAGACCTAAAAAATCCTGATGAAACCGTCCGCTATGAGGCTACAGCAGAGCTGTGGCGCGTCTGGTTTCATCAAAAGGGAGCGGTAGGGTTTGAACTACTTGGGCGATCGCAGGCAATGCTAGAGGCAGGAGAGCTTGCCAAAGCAGAGGCGTTACTCACCGATCTGATCGAGACTCAACCAAATTTCGCGGAAGCCTGGAATAGACGAGCCGTTCTTTACTATATTCTCAGGGAGTACAAAAAGGCGCTCCAAGACTGCCAGATGGTGGTTAAGCTCATCCCGTTCCATTTTGGGGCGCTGCATGGGATGGGGTTGTGCCATATCGGACTGGGGGACTACAGCGCTGCCATTCAAGCTTTTCGACAAGCGCTGGAAATTCAGCCTTACGCCTTAGAAAATCAAAGATTGATTCTTGAATGTACGGCACAGCTGAGCTAAGAATTTAAGCTAAGAACTTGAGCTAAGAACTATTCAGCTACAAGCAACAGCACTTGTTACTCAAAATACCCATACATAAGAAGTTTGGCAGTAAATGGCTCCCTGATGGGGAGGGAATAAACTCCAAAAAAAACCCGGTCGCTGCTAAGACGACCGAGCCAAGATGCTATGCGTTTAATGAAGCTCATTTTCAGGCGATCGCTTGTTACGCCGGGAAGCAACGCCGAATCGGGTCGGTCATCTGTTCCTCAAACAAAGACAATCATTCGCCACGAAGTTTATTCACCGCCACTTTTTTGTCTCAAGTGATGAACTAGAGCGTTTAACCCCAAGCGGTAACTCTCTGCACCAAAGCCGCTGATTTGTCCAATTGCAATGGGTGCGATATAAGAATGATGTCGGAAAGCTTCGCGTCGGTAAATATTACTCAGATGCACTTCTACAGTCGGAAGGTTAACAGCCGCGATCGCATCCCGTATCGCTACGCTGGTATGAGTATATGCCCCAGCGTTAATTAAAATTCCTTGGTGCTGCCCAACGGCATTCTGAATTGCATCCACTAAGACGCCTTCATGATTTGACTGTAAAGTAAAGACCTTACAGTCGAGCGTTTGCCCTTCTTGTTCTAACAGGCGATTAATCTCATCCAACGTCACAGAGCCATAAATCCCTGGTTCTCGGAGTCCCAATAGGTTTAAGTTTGGTCCGTGCAGCACCAGAACAGTAACTATGCCCAAGGTTTCAGCAGCAACTCAATAGACTAACTACGACGGCGCGACGATCTCTCATTCACTGGAATTGGAATCAGTTCTGGTTCCGGCTCAGCTTCCGGTCCCAGGAGCGTTTCGATGAGCTTACGTGCCCATTCTTTGAGCTTTTCCAACACATTTTCTATATAGTCCATTGAATTGAAAACTCCTGCAATACAACCAGGATGAGTACTTAACAACAGGGCAAACGTGAGAGTTTATGAATCCTATTGTGGTTAAGATTTATTCTAACCCTAGCACATGGAGAAACAGGTGAGTAATCTCACTATGGATGTGTGTGACCGGGCGGCGTCTATCCGTCTTAAGACACATCCGTCGTTAACTTTTTCTTCAACATTGTTCGCCGCAGTTGGTCAAGGGCAATTGAAGCACTAGCGTACCGCATCGAGTCTCGCTCTCGATTTTGACCCAGATTGTGCTTAAAACTTTCTACCGTGTCATCCGGCCCTGCTAGACCAATATAGACTAATCCCACCGGCTTGGTTTCCGTACCACCTCCCGGCCCAGCAATCCCTGTGATACTAAGTCCCCAAGTGGTTGAGAGGCGTGTCTTTACACCCACTGCCATCTGCTTGGCGACCGCGTCGCTCACCGCACCGACTTGGGCTAAGTCTTCTGGATTGACGCCCAAAAGAGAAATTTTCACCGAGTTGTCATAAGAAATGACACCGCCCAAAAAATAATTGGAACTCCCAGCGATACTGGTTAGCATCTGCCCCAATCCTCCACCCGTACAGGATTCTGCCACCGAAAGCGTTTCCCCGGCTTCTTGCAACAAAAAGCCGACAACAGAAGCAAGGGTGTCAGTGTCAGTGCCGTAATAATCCAGCCCTCCTATCTGCCGCAGTTGTTGCGCCACTGGCTCAATTAGTCCTAGCGCTTCCGGTTCTGACGCCGCTCTTGCCGAGACTCGCAGCCGCACCTCTCCGTGAAGGGCGTAAGGAGCAACGGTGGGGTTAGGGAGGTCGAGGAACGGCGCGACTTTTTCAGCTAGAGCCGATTCCGAAATTCCCCAGAACTTTAACATCCGGCTGTAGATGATTTCTTTGCCCCAGCCTTGATTCTTGAGAAAGGGGACGGCGGTTTCCTGCCACATCCGCTTCATTTCTGAAGGGACGCCGGGGAAAGTCAGAATCGTCAGACCCGTGCGGGGTTGCCAGATAATGCCGGGGGCTGTACCGCCTGGATTGGGTAAAATTGAGGCGTCCTGGGGAATGAGCGCTTGTTTCCGATTGCTGGGGGTCATCTGACGCCCCCGCATAGCGTATTTGCGAGTAATGTCTTCGACGATTTCCGGTTGTTCTACCAAGGGAACGCCAAAAAAATCAGCGATCGCTTCCACGGTCAAGTCGTCGGGAGTGGGACCCAGACCGCCAGTAAAGATCAGCAGATGGGATCTCCCAGCAGCAATCTCCAACACCTGCTTGAGACGTCCAGGATTATCTCCCACCACCGTTTGATAGTAGTGGGGGATTCCCAGAGAGGCTAGTTGCTGCGCCAAAAATTGGGCGTTGCTATTGAGAATATCGCCGAGTAGCAGTTCTGTACCAACACAAATAATTTCAGCACTCATGCAAAAGTTTTTTATTTTTTAATTTTGTATTTTTCCTCATTCCTCACTCCTCATACGCGAATTTCGCCAAACTTGCCAGCTGGTATACCCCAACAACAACGTTGCACCCATCGCATAAGCAAGTCCGCTTGGTATTTTAGCCAGAGCCAGGGCTAAACTTCCCACCCAGAGCGTCAAAGCGTAGATAAACAAAACTATCAAACGTTGTGGCAGACCCGCTTGCAGCAGCCGATGATGCAGATGGAATTTATCGCCAATAAAAGGCGAATTGCCTCGCAACAGCCGTTGCACAATCACCGCTGACATATCCACAATTGGCACAGCCAGAATCAGGTAAGGCAGTAATACCGCAGTGACAGCAGTACTTTTTACTAAGCCAATTACGCCGACACCAGCAAGGGTAAAGCCCATAAAATAGGCTCCCCCATCCCCCATAAAAATCTGAGCGGGGTTGAAATTATATCGAAGAAATCCCAATGAGCCACCGGCAAGCGCTGCGGCAATCAGTGCTGCCGCCGGTTGGTTCATAAACAAACTCACAATCAGCATTACCACGGCAGCGATGCCAGAAACACCAGCAGCTAGACCGTCTAGACCATCAATCCAATTGATGGCATTAGTCAGACCGACCAGCCAAATGACGGTAATCGGCCAGCTAATTGTGTCTGGCAATGTGACCAGTCCAGCGAAGGGAACGGTGAGGAAGTCAATTTGGACGCCGAGGTGCCAAGCCCAGCTGGCAATGATAATTTGCAGAAACAGCCGCAAGAAAGGCGACAAACTAAACAAATCATCGGCTAAGCCAACTAGGAAAAAACCAAGACCACCCAAGATAACGCCCCAAACTTCTAGGGATTTCTCTGCGCTCAAAGCGCCAAATCCCCCGGTTCCCCAAACAATCAGTAGGGCAATAATGGTGCCTGCAAAGATAGAGACACCTCCCACCCGCACGATAGGATGCTTATGGACTTTGCGCTCGCTGGGTAAATCAACCAGTCCCTTTTGGAGGCCAATTTTGTTCACAACGGGTGTTGCCCAGAGGACAACACAGGCAGATACGAGAAAGGCAACCAGGTGATACAGCTGGGGGGGCATCTGAAATTAAGTAGGGTACTAGACATCAGAAGGGAGAAATTAAAAAAAGCTGTTAGCTGATTGCTAATCGCTATTGATCTTTCATCCTTCAAAACAATCGTCAGGCAGAGTCTACTACATTTCAGACGGGAAGAGGCAGAGGGGGATGGGGAATTAAGCGGGGGAATGGGGAGTAGGGGCATAGCCGCCCTGACTATGCCCCTACGATTTTTATGCCAAGGCTGGTACGGGAATTGTCAGGTGGGGGTATAGGGGGAAGCGATCGCATAATGCTGCCACTCGCCGCCGACATTCCGCCGCCACTGCTTCCTCTTCTGGATTCAGGAGCCGTTCGGCAATAATATCCCCGATTTCTGTAAATTCACCAGTAGACATCCCGCGCGTCGTCATCGCTGGCGAACCCAGCCGCAAGCCACTGGTTACGAATGGCGACTCTGGATCGAAGGGTACAGTATTTTTATTCGCGGTAATGTTCACTCCGCTCACTAGCTGATCAGCTCGCTTGCCAGTCATGCTGATAGAACGCAAGTCTACTAGCATCAAGTGATTGTCAGTCCCGTCAGAAACAATCTTGAAGCCGCGTTTTTGCAACTGAGTTGCCAACGCACGAGCATTTTCAATTACTTGCGCCGAATAAGTTTTAAACGCGGGTTGCAGTGCTTCCCCAAATGCCACCGCCTTAGCGGCAATGACGTGTTCTAAGGGACCCCCTTGAGTACCGGGGAACACGGCTTTATCTAGTTGCTTTCCGAGTTCTGGGTCGCTGGTCATAATTAAGCCACCTCTAGGACCGCGCAGGGTCTTGTGGGTAGTGGTGGTGACGACGTGGCAGTGGGGTAGAGGATTGGGGTGATGGCCTGTGGCAACTAAACCCGCAATATGGGCGATATCCGCTAATAGATAAGCTCCGACTTCATCAGCGATCGCGCGGAATTTCTCAAAGTTAATGATGCGCGGATAAGCTGAATAGCCGCAAATGATTAACTTAGGACGGTGTTGTAGCGCCAAATCCCGGATCTGATCGTAGTCTAGCTGCTCGGTTTCCTGACTGACTCCATAGTGGCAAACCTTAAACCACTTCCCCGAGACATTTACTGGCGAACCGTGGGTTAAATGCCCCCCGTGGGACAAATCCATCCCCATAATCGTGTCTCCTGGCTGCAACAGGGTCAAGAAAACGGCAAAATTCGCCTGCGCCCCCGAATGCGGTTGCACGTTCGCGTGAGCCGCTCCAAATAGCTGTTTGGCGCGGTCAATCGCCAATTGCTCAATTTTGTCGATAAAGTCACAGCCGCCGTAATAGCGTTTCCCCGGCAAACCTTCGGCATACTTATTTGTTAATACCGAGCCTTGTGCTGCCAGCACTGCTGCGGAGGTAAAGTTTTCACTGGCAATTAGCTCCAAGTGGGCGCGTTGGCGCTGGAGTTCTTCGTGGACAAAGCTGGCAACGGTAGGATCGGTTTCGGCTAGAAAGTCTAAGTTTGTTTTACTCACAAAGTGAACCCCTAGAAATAGTGTCAGTCTTCCTTTCAAACTTTGATTCGGGTGCGCTTTCGGTCAACGCCATGTCCGCGCTACTAGCCCAGGTCAGTATTTTCGGGAGTCTTCAATCTTAACGCTGTTGGAGTCGTGTCTCTACCCAACTTTTCTGTTAACACTTGAAGCGAACAATTTTTGGCAACCTTTTATCCAAACTAGCTAACCTGGCGCAGTATGCAATTTTGCTGTATTTCTCTCGCCCATTCATAAGGGGCTAGAGGATCTGGAAAAATTTCCTTGACATTTGATCGCCAACCCCGGATAAATTGGGGTTTAGAAAAAGTTGCCCATGATGTTAACCTTACCCACTTGGCAACCGATGCGATCGCAAACTGCAAGACTTTAGAGGGATTAGACGCCCATACTGTTCAGCTCCCAAAGTTAGGTGCCAAATTTATTTTCTGCCCTCCTCTCTTCCCACACGCGCAAAGCGTTGCTTTAGTAACCATCCTCACTCCTACTTTTAGGAGAGGACATTAAGCTGTATGTTAATTTACCATATCTCGCCGAAAACCTGACCTAGAATGGATGCGGGCGAATTAAAGCTCTCGTGGAGGTATTAAATGTTAGTCATTCTTACGGATGAGCAGATACTCTCCCCCAAACAAGTTTGTCAGACCTGTTTACTTGCCGATCAAAGTGGTCAACCCCGCTGGCGTCAGGGGCAGCTCCGCTGCGCTCAAGCGATTCACAAGCTTACCGAAAATCAACCCGATCAATACGAGTGTCTTATGGGCTTCCGGATTGCCAATATTGAGTAATCTCGTTTTGCTGAAGTTTAAAGCCTGCTGAGGCGCTAGCTGCGATTTGGGGCTTAATAGCGATCGCTACTTTCTCTGACAAACAAGAGTGCGCCTACGCTACAGGCTCCTTGTCTTTGATGAGGCACGTCTGACCTAGGGGTGTCCTGGTTGACATCGCATCTGCGTTATCCTGAACTTAGTAATAACTGGCGATAAATATATTATTTCAGGAGAACGCACGATGACTTGGCGTGGTTCAGCAACAGCGAAAGACCGGGTTTTCGCTTGCCTTCCTTATTTACTCCCTTTGCTTTCTGTGCTTCCCTTTGGGGCGTATCTGTTTAGACAGTTTCCTGTCTTAGCACTGATTTTATTGCCGCTACAACCGTTGCTAGCAATTTACAGTATACCGTTTGCCAGTTTAATCATTTTCTTTGTCTTGTTCTTAGGCGTAGTTAGAAACGAAAAGATTAGCCATTTCATTCGTTTTAACACGATGCAGGCACTCTTAATAGACATTGCTCTATTTTTGTGTACTATGGCATTGCAAATTTTGACTCCAGCGCTAGGAACTGGCCTGGTAGGACAAACGCTGTTTAATGTTGTTTTTCTAGGAACGCTTGCTGCCTGCGCCTATTCAGTTGTTCAGTCTGTGATAGGACGTTACGCAGAAATTCCTGGGATTTCAGAGGCAGTTTACAGCCAAGTTCCCTAGTTTCTTGCCGCAGGCAGAATCTTCGTTAGGGCGCGGCTGGTGTGGGACGTGACACAATCGTGTTTTCCATGTGACCGATGCCTTCAATTTCGATGCGAACGCGATCGCCCACCTGCATCGGACCAATCCCTTGAGGCGTTCCAGTCAACACCACGTCTCCCGGCAACAGTGTCATCACCTGAGAGATGTAAGACACTAGAAAATCGGGCGCAAACACCATCTGATTAATGAGTGCTGACTGCACCGGCTGGGGATCGTCGTTCAGAAAAGTTTGCAAGCGGGCAGCCGGACTCAACTCACGGACGATCCACGGCCCCAAAGGACAAAAAGTATCAAATCCTTTTGCCCGCGTCCATTGAAGATCCTGCTTTTGTAAATCGCGGGCGGTAACATCATTGGCAATGGTGTAACCCCAAATTTTAGTTTGTGCCTCTTCTGGCGTACAGCAATAAACGCGATCGCCAATGATTAAAGCTAATTCGCCCTCGTAGTCCACTCGCTGTGACTGCGGGGGGTAGTGAATTTCTGTCCCCGCTGCGGTGACACACGTTGGCGGCTTGAGAAATAGTAACGGTTCTTTTGGCACATCCGTCCCCATTTCAGCGGCGTGGCTGGCATAATTTTTGCCCACCGCGATAATTTTAGACGGGGCACAAGGAGCCAGAATTTGATAAGTATCGGGTTCTAACTGCAAATCCGTAGGTTGCCCGTGTAACCAGGGAGGCGCATCAAGCACCTGAACGCCTCGGCTTAGTTGCAATAAACCGTAGTAAGTCTGTCCTTTTGCGGTTCGGACTCGGACGTAGCGCTGCGCCATAATGTTGACTGCTATTTGATTATGCTGATGTGTGGTCTGGACGTTGAGGTGAATTTACCCTGGTAACTTTGTACAATTGATGGACTGGTAGTAAGATTTTAATTCCTTGCTTCTTCATCTTTAGACGCTATAGGCTAGCGAGTTGAGATTTTCAAGGTGCGACTTCCATTCCCAATCCCAAACTTCCTAGTCCCAGTGCTAGAAGAAGCCGTCTTGTCCATAAGGAGATTAACAGCAATGCAGATCGTTTACGAAACTATGTACATCCTCCGTCCCGATTTGACCGAGGAACAAGTAAACTTGGCGATCGCCAAGTATCAAGGTATTTTGAGCGACAATGGGGCACACGACATCGAAATCCAGCATCGGGGTCGGCGGCGTCTAGCTCAAGATATCGGCAAGCATCGGGAAGGCATTTATGTCCAGATGAATTACCAATGCAATGGCAGCCAGATAGCGCCAATGGAACGGGCAATGCGTCTGTCGGAAGAAGTCATTCGCTACCTCACCATCAAGCAGGAAGTGCGCGAACCGAAGCCAGAGCCTGTTGAGGCAGAAGCAGTCAGTTAAGTGCGATTGGGGTGGAGTCTCTCCGCCCTTGTTGAGTCGCAAGGTGGACTTTCATCCCACCCTCCATTCCTTCCCTCACACCAGGGAGGGAATTTTTTTTAATTCGCAATCTGGCAATGAGCCATTGACTCCAGATTGTTATACTGACGTGTGAGACACGGTATTCGACTGAGATTCGTTTTATAAAATGCAGCCTACTGACCCTGCCAAGTTTACTGAGAAAGCCTGGGAAGCCATCATCAAATCTCAAGATGTGGCGCGTCGATTCAAAAATCAGCAGCTAGAGGTAGAGCATTTAACGATCGCGCTTCTGGAAGAAGAAGAAGGGCTGACAAATCGGATTTTGAGTCGAGTCAATGTGGACATCCAGGCGTTAAAGTCGCAACTCGAAGCCTTCACCCAACGCCAGCCCAAAGTCGCTGTCGTTGACCAGTTGTACCTGGGGAGGGGCTTAGATGTCATGTTAGACCGAGCTGAAGCCTCACGAACTACCTTGCAGGACGAATTCATCTCGGTAGAACATCTATTAGTCGGCTTCGTCGAAGATGACCGCATCGGACGCCGGTTGCTCAAAAGCTTCAACTTCGATCGGCAAAAGCTAGAAGCAACGATCAAAGAGGTTCGGGGTACGCAGAAAGTAAAAGACCAAAATCCCGAGGCTCGCTATGAAGCCTTGGAAAAGTACGGGCGCGACCTGACAGAAACAGCCAAATCCGGTAAGTTAGACCCCGTAATTGGGCGAGATGAGGAAATTCGCCGCGTGGTGCAGGTGCTATCTCGCCGGAGTAAGAACAACCCCGTTTTGATTGGGGAACCAGGAGTAGGTAAGACAGCGATCGCAGAAGGGTTAGCCCAGCGCATCATCAACGGCGATGTACCTGAATCTTTGAAGAATCGCCGCCTAATTGCCCTGGATATGGGGAGTCTGATTGCGGGAGCCAAATATCGGGGAGAATTTGAAGACCGCCTCAGATCGGTTTTAAAAGAAGTCATCGATTCAGTCGGTCAGATTGTCCTCTTTATTGATGAGATGCACACGGTGGTTGGTGCTGGTGCCACTCAAGGGGCAATGGATGCGAGTAACTTGCTCAAACCGATGCTGGCGCGGGGAGAACTGCGTTGCATTGGGGCGACGACCCTAGACGAGTACCGCAAGCACATTGAAAAAGATGCGGCACTCGAACGCCGGTTTCAACAAGTCTATGTTAATCAGCCCAGCGTAGAAGACACGGTTTCGATTCTGCGGGGGCTGAAAGAACGTTACGAAGTCCACCACGGCGTGAAGATTACCGATTCTGCCTTAGTTGCCGCCGCCAGCTTGAGCGATCGCTACATCACCGAGCGGTTTTTGCCAGATAAAGCAATTGACTTGGTCGATGAAGCTGCTGCCAAGCTGAAAATGGAGATTACGTCCAAGCCGGTAGAACTAGAGGCAATTGACCGACGGGTGATGCAGCTAGAGATGGAAAAGCTCTCCCTGCAAGGAGAAGGTCAACGGACGGGTTTAACAACCGTTGTGGGTGCCTTCCGTTCTTCTCAAGAGCGTTTAGAGCGTATTGAACAAGAGATTGCCTCCCTGAGCGAAAAACAAGTTCAACTCAGTTCCCAGTGGCAATCAGAAAAACAGCTCTTAGAAGACATTAACGCAGTGAAGGAGGAAGAAGATAAACTCCGGGTGCAAATAGAGCAGGCAGAACGCGCCTACGACCTTAACAAAGCTGCTCAGCTGAAGTATGGACGGTTGGAGGTTTTAGGACGCGACCGGGAAGCCAAAGAAGCCCAACTGTTGGAACTGCAATCTCGCGGTGCTGCCTTGCTGCGGGAAGAGGTACGCGAAGACGATATCGCCGAAATTGTCGCTAAATGGACGGGGATCCCAGTCAACCGCCTGCTAGAGTCAGAACGGCAAAAGCTACTCCAGCTTGAATCTCATCTCCACGAACGGGTGATCGGTCAGCAAGAAGCCGTTGCCGCCGTTTCTGCTGCTATCCGTCGCACCCGCGCAGGGATGAAAGATCCTAGTCGCCCGATCGGTTCTTTCCTGTTCATGGGGCCAACAGGCGTGGGCAAAACCGAGCTAGCCCGTGCCTTAGCTCAGTTCCTGTTTGACAGCGAGGACGCCCTGGTACGGATTGATATGTCCGAGTACATGGAAAAACACGCCGTCTCGCGCCTCGTAGGTGCCCCTCCAGGGTACGTCGGTTACGAGGAAGGCGGTCAACTGTCTGAGGCAATTCGCCGTCGCCCCTACTCGGTCGTGCTGCTAGATGAAGTGGAAAAAGCCCACCGCGATGTGTTCAACATCTTGCTGCAAGTGCTGGATGATGGAAGAATTACCGATTCCCAAGGCAGGACGGTAGATTTCCGGAATACGGTGATTGTGATGACAAGCAACATCGGCAGCGAGCATATTCTCGATCTGGGGGGGAACGAGGACCAGTACGAATTGATGCAGAAGAAAGTAACGGATGCTTTGCGATCGCATTTCCGCCCCGAATTCCTCAACCGCGTGGACGACATTATTCTCTTCCACCGGCTGGAACGCTCGGAACTGCGCCAGATTGTCAGCATTCAAATCAAGCAGATTGAGAAGCTGCTAGCCGATCAAAAAATCACCATCGAACTCTCGGCAGCTGCCCAAGACCACTTGGCAGAAGTCGGCTACGATCCAATCTATGGTGCTCGTCCTTTGAAACGCGCCATTCAGCGTGAATTGCAAAATACCCTTGCCACAGCGCTGCTAGAAAATACCTTCGTGAGTGGCGACACCATCTTGGTTGATTGTGTGGACAATACGCTGACTTTCAGCAAAAAACAGTCCCTCAGCCTCCTTGAAGCTCAAATCATTTAACAATCATCAGTAGAGACGTTGCCTCTAAACGTCTCTACTGTTAGTCTGAAAGCAATACAACATCCAAAATTGATGCGACAACGCCAAGAACATATCCGTGGACTTTACTGTAGCCATTTGCACATATAACGGTGCAGAACGTCTGCCCGAAGTTCTAGATCAACTGCTTCATCAAGTTGGTACAGAGGATATTGAATGGGAAGTGCTAGTTGTTGACAACAACAGCAATGACGATACTGCTGCTGTCGTTGCTCGCTATGCAACCAATTGGCGTCAAGATAGCCAGTTGAGGTATATTTTTGAAGCCAAACAAGGCGCTGCCTATGCGCGATATCGAGCCGTACAGGAAGCTAGAAGCAGCGACTTGATTGGATTTTTGGATGATGATAATCTACCAGCAGATAACTGGATAGCCGAAGCTTATCGCTTTGGTAGCGATCGCCCTAAAGTGGGAGCCTATGGTGGCATTATTCATGCCAAACTCGATGAACCACCACCCCCCTACTTTGAGCAAGTAAAAGGATATCTCACTATCTATAACCGAGGTGCAACGCCTTTTCACTACAAGCGTTCTGATAAACCACGCCGAATTCCTGCTGCACCCGGTTCAGTCATCCGGAAACAGGCATGGAAAGACGCCGTTCCTCCTCCAGAAAAACTCCTAATACCCGGCAGAGACGAGAAAACAATGGCTGCCGGGGAAGACGCAGAAATAATGTTCTATATTCAAAATAGTAAGTGGGAAGTCTGGCACAATCCCAAAATAGAGATTTGGCACCACATTCCTCCCTATCGCTTAAAAGAAGCCTATCTACTCAGACTTGCTCGTGGATATGGCCTTTCCAATCATCTCACGCGAGTCACTCGGTTTTATCGATGGCAGCGTCCCTTCCTACCTTTTTTGATACCATTTTTTACATTACGCAATAGCTTAAAAATATTAATTTACTACCTAAGAAATAAAAATTCTCTACCCAATAATGTTGTGCAAGCTTGTGAACTTCAGTCCCAATTAGGCCAACTTTACAGCCCTTTTTTAGGAATATATAAAAAATTGCCAGCCAAAGATTTTATCAACGTAAAAGCAAATCTTGAACAAAGTCAATGAAGATAGCATACGCTACTCACTATGACATTTTCAATAGCCGTACTTGGCCTCGAAACTTAATTGGGCACTGTGGCACTAATTACTACAAAGCGAAAGCTCTGGAAGGGCAATTGGGAACGGTAGAGTATATTGGTCCTCTTGAGGAAAGATACTCCCCCTCTTTAAAATTATTATCTAAGGCAAAGAATCGCTGGCATAAGCATATATCTAAACAAACCTATTATCCTTGGGCAGAACCCACTGTCAATCAAGGCTATGCATCCCAAATCGCAAAAAAAATTCTAGAAACTAATCCCGAAATCGTTTTATGCCCAGATATCAATTTGATTTCTTATCTTGACTGTAAGCAACCTACTGTGGTTTGGACAGACGCTTCTTACGCTGGATTGATGAACTTTTACACTGATTTCAGTAACCTGTGTAGCGAGACCATCCAGCAATTAACTACTATGGATAAACTTACCTTAGATAAATGCAGTTTAGCTATATTCTCCTCCGAGTGGGCAGCTCAAGCTGTAATTGATACTTATCAAGTTGACTCTTCTAAGGTCAAAGTGATTCCGTCAGGAGCGAATGTAGAGTGTAATAGAACACTAGAGGATATTAAAGAAATTGTTGAAGCTAGACCTCTGAATAAATGCAAACTACTCTTCTTGGGTGTAGATTGGTTAAGAAAAGGCGGAGATATCGCTCTGGAAGTAGCTAGAGAGTTAAATAAAACTGGCTTGAATGTTGAATTAACGATTGTTGGGTGCCAGCCAATTAAAGAAAATCCTCCTCCTGATTTTGTCGTGAGTCTTGGTTTTATTAGTAAATCCACAGAAGAAGGATTAAACAAAATCAATAAATTAATAGCGGAATCTCACTTTTTGATTGTACCTTCGAGAGCAGAAGCTTATGGTAATGTGTTTTGTGAAGCCAACTCTTTTGGGGTTCCGTGTATCTCTACAAACATCGGTGGTATACCAACAATTATCAAAGAAAATCGGAATGGAAAAGTTTTTTCCCTGAATGCCAGTATTAATGAATACTGCGCCTATATTTCTAATTTATTTGGCAATTACGGGGATTATAAACAATTAGCATTATCTTCATTCAAGGAATATCAGGAACGGTTAAATTGGTTCGTTGCTACCAATATGGCGAAACAAATGTTTAGTACTTTAATTTAATGATTTTTAATTTAAATTATGAGAATAGGCTATATTACAACCTATGATGTATTGGATACGTCAAGCTGGCCTAAAAATCTAGTAGGGCTTTGTGGTGCTGGTTATCACATAGCTCAATCTCTAACTAATCAGTCTGTTGAAATTGACTACATTGGGCCTTTGAAGAAAAAACTTTCAGTAGTAACGAGAATTAAGTGGAGTTTTTATCGCAATTTACTTCAGAAAGATTACTATCGATGGGCAGAACCTTTAGTGCTTAAAGATTATGCATATCAAGTTACTAAAAAGTTGTCAGGATTAAATTCAGATATAGTTCTTTGTCCAGAAAATGCCATACCCATTGCCTATCTTGAATGTAAACAGCCAATCGTTTTATGGACAGATTCAACCCTAGCTGGATTGATTAATTTTTATCCTTATTTAAGTAACCTATGCAGTGAAACTCATAAAAATATATATAGAATGGAAAATTATGCTTTAAATAAATGTGAATTGGTAATATATTGGTCGGATTGGGCTGCTCAGACAGCTATTAACATTTACGGGATTGATCCATCTAAGGTGAAAGTAGTTCCTTCAGGAGCAAATATCAATTGCAATCGAACTACTGATGATATTCATAATCTAGTGGAATCCAGAGCTTCAAACCCATGTAAATTATTATTTTTAGGAGTTGACTGGTACAGGAAAGGAGGAGATGTAGCACTTGAAGTGGCTAAAGAATTAAATAGAAGGGGTTTGATTACTGAATTGACAATTGTGGGCTGTCAGCCTATGACTAATGAATCTTTACCAATTCCAAGCTATGTAAAATCATTAGGATTTATAAATAAATCTTCAAAAGAAGGTGATAAAAAAATTCAGAAATTGTTAGCTGACTCTCATTTTTTAATTTTACCGTCACGCGCTGAGTGTTATGGAGTGGTTTTTTGCGAGGCAAACTCTTTTGGAGTTCCTTGTTTAGCAACAAACATAGGTGGCATACCAACAATTATTAAAGATAATTTGAATGGAAGAACTTTTGCAATAGACGCTCATATATCTGAATACTGTAACTATATTATGTCTATGATGGAAAATTATAAAGACTATAAAAAACTAGCTTTTTCATCATTTAATGAGTATCAAAATCGGCTTAATTGGGCTGTTGCAAACCAAACCGTAAAAAAAATGTTAACAGAGATAATAGCATAGGTATAATTTAAGCTTGAATAATTTGTTAACCATAGACACCTTTATGCAGAGCATTAACACACCTAAAATTTCGAGCGAAGAATACATATCAAAAGACCGGCTCATCAGCTATTACAATCAGGCTCGTCTTATTAGAGGTTTGGGACAGCAAGTCAACAATATCCTTGAAATCGGGATCTTTAATTCTCTTTTTACAGAAATGCTCAAACGGGGTGGATACAATGTCACCACAGCTGATGTTGACGCAGACTTAAAGCCCGACCTAATTCTGGATCTAAGAAGTAATTTTTCGCTACCAAAAGAAAAATTTGATGCGATCGCTATTTTTCAAGTATTAGAGCATATCCCTTACGAGGATGCAGAAAAAGCCCTCAAAAAGCTGGCAGATGCGACTAAAAAATTTTTAGTAATTTCGGTTCCATATAGAAGTAGATTTTTGTCAATTCAATTTAAATTTTCCTTGTCATTAAAACCTAAGTATTTTTTTGTCCGGATTCCACTCTTCTGGAGTCAAAAGCCTTTGACTGATGAACACTACTGGGAGATGGGACTCAAAGGCTATCCGAAAAAGCGTCTGATTAACTCAATTGAAAAAGCGGGTCTCACGATTAAGAGAGAATTTATCGATCCCTTAAACCCCTATCACTACTTTTTCGTACTGGAAAAGAACACGAATAATTAGCATTTTAGGTGGCTATTGAGCGATCGCTCCCAAATACAATTTCCCTTACTAAACTAGAAAGTAGGGAAATCCGCATCTCTATGGGCGGGAATCCCATAGGGTTAAGCAGCTTTGTCCTCTACTCAGAACGAACAGCGATCGCTCACAATCAATATTTAAGATACTCCAAGCAAGCGAATTAGAGATCCCTAACTATGCTGGAACAAGGCACAATCACGATTCATACCGAGAATATTTTCCCGATTATCAAGAAATCTCTCTACACAGACCACGAGATCTTCTTGCGGGAACTGGTTTCAAACGCTGTGGATGCCATCCAGAAACTCAAGATGGTTTCCTTCGCAGGCGAATTCACCGGCGAACTGGGCGAACCAGAAATCAAAATCGCAATTGACAAAGCCAAAAAAACTCTCTCCATCTCGGATAACGGTATCGGCATGACGGCAGAGGAGGTCAAGAAATACATCAACCAAGTTGCCTTCTCTAGCGCCGAAGAATTTATCCAAAAGTACAAAGCCAGCGCAGATCAACAGATTATTGGTCACTTCGGTCTTGGCTTCTACTCCTCCTTCATGGTGGCGCAAAAAGTCGAGATTGATACCCTTTCTTACCAGCAAGGAGCTTCCGCCGTCCACTGGTCTTGTGATGGTTCACCCGTATTTCAGTTAGAAGACTCACCAAAAACTGAACGCGGCACTACTATCACTCTCACACTTCAGGATGAGGAAGTGGAATACCTGGAACCAATGCGGATTCGGCAGTTGGTAAAAACTTACTGCGACTTCATGCCAGTAGCTATCCAACTGGACGGAGAGACAATCAACCGCCAAAAGGCACCTTGGAAGGAATCGCCCCAAAATCTGACCAAAGAAGATTATCTAGAATTCTACCGCTACCTCTACCCTTTCCAAGAAGAACCGCTGCTGTGGGTGCATCTTAACACCGACTATCCCTTCATCCTGAATGGGATTCTTTACTTCCCGAAGCTCAAGCCGGATGTAGACACCACCAAAGGGCAAATTAAGCTGTTCTGCAATCAAGTATTTGTCAGCGACCATTGCGAAGAAGTTATTCCCAAGTTCCTGCTGCCGCTGCGAGGCGTCATTGATAGCACTGACATCCCCTTGAATGTCTCCCGCAGTTCCTTAACCAACGACCGGACGGTGCGGAGAATTGCCGATTACATTGCCAAGAAAGTAGGCGATCGCCTGAAAGAACTTTACCGCGAAAATCGCGACGAGTACATCCGCTGCTGGCAAGACGTAGGCACTTTCGTCAAATTTGGCTCCCTCAACGACGACAAATTCAAAAAGCAAGTCGAAGACATCCTGATTTATCGCACCACTGTGAACCTTACACCTGCGGCTCCAGAAACTGCCCAATCCGATATCCCAGCCGTTGAAGTGCAATCTCAAGAGGGCGATGTCTGGCAAGAAGTGACCCCAAGTCAAACCTCGGCTTCTTCACCTCTCAGCCCTCAGTCCGAAGCCTTCGCCACTAACTACACCACCCTCAAAGAGTACCTGGAACGGAATAAAGACCGCCACGAAAATCGAGTTTTTTACTGCACCGATGAAGTCTCCCAGGCGACCTACGTAGGACTACACAAAAACCAAGGTCTAGAAGTCCTGTTTATGGACTCCTTCATAGACTCTCACTTCATCAGCTTCCTAGAGCATGAACATCCGAATGTTAAATTCTCCCGCGTAGACTCTGACCTCGACCAAACCCTGCTTGACCAGGATAAAGCAGGAGAAATTGTTGACCCCAAAACTAACAAAACTCGCTCAGAACAGATCAAAGAGTTATTTCAGAAAGCCCTCAACAAGCCCAAACTAAACATCCGCACCGAGGCGCTCAAGTCAGATGATCCTCAGGGAACCCCACCAGCAATGGTACTCTTGCCAGAAGTTCTGCGGCGTCTGCGGGAGATGAACGCATTGATGCAGCAGCAAAACGTTGAATTTCCTGAAGAACACACCTTAGTGGTAAATACCGCGCACCCGCTGATTCAAAATCTGGTTCAGTTGAGCCAAGGTAGTATTATCCAAGGTGAGGGTCAATCGCCCACCGGCGATTTGGCTAATCTGATGTGCCAGCATATCTATGATTTGGCGCTAATGGCTCAGAAAGGATTTGACGCTGAAGGGATGAAATCCTTTGTGGAACGGTCGAATCAAGTGCTAACTCGTCTGACAGAACGCTAGGCGAGTATGGGTGGGCAGTGCCCACCTAAGCAATAGCTTGGGTACAATCTAAAAGCTATATCTAAATAACGACCGAAAATCTGGAGACTAGACTATGTCGCGCAAATGTCAGCTGACCGGCAAAAAGGCGAATAATGCCTATGCAGTTTCCCACTCTCACCGACGTACCAAAAAGCTACAGGAAGCAAATCTGCAATGGAAGCGGGTTTGGTGGCCTCAAGGAAATCGCTGGGTGAAGCTAAGGCTTTCTACGAAGGCAATCAAGACTCTAGAGCTAAAGGGTCTGCAAACGATGGCTAAAGAAGCGGGAATTAACCTGAATCACTATTAGTACACACTATTAGTACAGCCTCTAGAGAATCCCTGAGTGCTTATGGCTTCTAGTAGAGCACGTTGCCTGCGATGTCTCTACACTTTGTTATTTATGTGCTGCCTGATACCTCACTTCATGGTGCGTGTTGGGCAGTTTCTTTATTTTTTTACTAGAGATGATAGGTTTTGCACAACATCTGGGTATCTTAACTACAGTGAATCTACCCCGATTTTTTGTTAAGTTGTGTTGAAGCGAAACGCTATGTTTGCAAAGATGGTTTATAAGGACTCTTAAATCTATCCCTTGAGGGAAGCGCACATCTAGCCTTTATTCCAAAATACGGAACGGACATTTCTACTCCGGAAAGGTACTGAAAAATTTAACAAGCCGTTAAACAGCCGTTAAACATCTGAGTGCGTAGTTTCCCGGTTGCCCACCAGAAATTGGGTTGTTAAGACAGAGGAGAAATGTTGAACTATAAATTTTTGATGAAGCTTCCCTTCACCTCATAAAAGGCGAAATTTCAGGCATTCAGCCTTTTCAACGCTAGTTCTTAATTTTTTAAGTTTTAAACTCTTCATTCCACTAATCTCTCACCTTTGACAGGAAAGCAGCCATGTCATCCCGCAACAAGCTAGTTAAAGCTATCCAGAATCTTGTCCGACAAATGATGCAGCTAGCAAGAGTGATTACCAAAACGCTCATGAACTGGCTCTTGCGGAGCTTAATGGTTATCGGTCGAAGCTCAAAGCTTGCCAAGTCTGGATTTATCTTGCCAACGGTGACGATGGTGATCCTGGTCGTCATCTTGCTGACGACAGCGATGGTGTTCCGGTCGTTTGATCGTTCCAAAAATGCCAGCAACGTGAGAGTCAATCAGGCAGTGTTGGCAGCCGCAGGACCAGGAATCGACCGTGCTAAAGCAAAAATCAAACAATTACTGGCAGACCCGACGCTTCCGCGGTCAACGCCAACGGATGTCGCTCTACACAACGCTATTGCTGGCAATCTACCCAGTTATACGCTGGGTGATGAAACACCTCTGAAGCTTGTTCATAACTTTGGCAACGGAGCAGGGGGAGGTGCAAACGGAAGTATTGAAGCTACAGCTCCTAACGGTACTGGAGCTAGCTCATTAGAAAATGACGAAACTCTCACCACTGCTTGGAGATTTCCGGTTGATACGGATAACAACGGGAAATTTGATAGCTATACCCTCTACGGCCTCTACTTCCGCAGCCCTACTGTCAATGCCAACAGACCAAGAACCTTCCTGGAAGCCAGAACGCCACCGATGAACAGTAGCTCGGCAGGTGATGGCTGTACGGCAGGGGGTACGAGCGCTAGCTTAGTAGGTAGTTCTGGTTGGTATAAGTCATCAGATGGGAATCTAGAAAAAAGTTTCTTCGTATTTAGTACAACAGTTCCAATTGTCACTCCTCCTGCGGGCGACTATGAGGCTTATAAGGGGAACAAAGGCTTTTCTGCTCTAGAGTACCAACAAGACCAAGCTCGGATTCCTCTGACTAATAATGCCGTTGTATATGAAGATGACTTAGAGATTACCCCTGGTTCGCCCCTAAGGATAAACGGTCGCATCATGACGAACGGCAACTTCCTCACAGGCAGTAGGGGTGCTGCTATTCAGTATTATCAAGTCAGCAGCAAAAATTCATGCTTCTATAAAGAAGAAAACGGCAAGATTACTGTTGGCGGTAATTTGCTAATTGGAAGTGCCGAGGGCGGAGCTACGGGCAGTGTTGCAGTTGATTTGTTTAAGCAAAACAACGTGCCTAATGGGCCTGCAACCTTAAGCACGGCCAATCAATCTGTTACTAACTCAACCACTGAAGCAACCTACAATAGCCAAGCCTATGCTAAACGTATTGACGACTTAGTAAACAGCACGACATCTGTACCACCAGAGATTCAAGCAAAAATTAACGCGGGTGGCGATGGCAACAAGGCATTACAAAATTACTTTAAAGACCGGATGCGTCGCGTTCCTTTTGCTGAAGTGGCTGCCACGGCGAACCCCAATACATTGACCGCCTCAGACCTGCAAGGTACTGGGGATAATTTGCGACCTGTCGATAGCTTGAGCTATCCGGTCACTCCAGACGCAGCTACTGGGGTGACTACTGGGGGTAGTAATAACTCCCTGACGCTTGTGAAGACTCAGCCACCTGCACAAGATCCGACCAAAATAAACGGAACGGAAACAAAACTTGGCGATCGCATCCTTGTTGGCAATGGTCTGCCAGCCAAATGGTGGGACAAGACAAAAGGAAAATTTGCAGATTTCTACAGTCAAACAACCCAACAAGTTGATACGAGTACAACTTGGGAAAGCTCCTCCAAGCTGCGTACCCGCATGACCCAGGCAGTACCCTTATCCGATCTAGGCGACACCGATCGGGATGGTTTCTGGGAGAGAAAAGCTGCGGAGAAACCGGACATAGCACTTGCTGGAGTTGGAGGGTTGCGCGTTGTCACTGGAGCTGGCGTTTACGATCCAACCAACTCTTTCCTGCCTAAACCACCTTCCTCTTTCCCTATTCCTGACGATTACTCAACCCTGGAAGACGAATCAACCGGGTTTACAGTTGTCTTGCCTGATTCTATGCCGATGTGGGAAGACACGAATAAAAATGGCATTCCCAGTCTTCTTGCTCCCACTGACAAAAAAGGCGATCTGCTGATGCGAGCCACAGCAGTTTATCACTATAGGAATAGTGCCTATCCTTATTCTTCAACTTATCCTGTCCCTACAGCTCCTGAGCAAAGACCGATCGCCTGTGTTAGCAGCTACTACGACCCCAGCACCAGTCTCACAGCTAGGAACACAGACACAAGCGGATTAGCAACTTTATTTCCCGGACCGCTTGGTGTTCCGCTTACTGTACCCGCAGGGGCAACAGGTCTCTCTAACAACGGTATCAGTTACGGAATTCCTGCTCAAACTCCCAGTACCATAGGAGCTGGCTCGCGCAATGCTGCGGGCGTGTTTACGACTCCAGTACCAGTTCCGCCTAGTGGAGCTGGCAGCTTACGAGCAAAACTTAACTATCAAGCTAACCTGATCTTCCCGAATGGACGCTTCGCGAACGAGCCACTCCGGGCAGCACTGAAACAGTTAGACACACCCCAACCACTGACTTTAGCCCACCAATCTGCCATTGACTCCACTCTCTGTGCCCTGCAAATTGCCGATGGCACTCTAACTCCAAATGCTAGCGTCATTCCCCATGGGGCAATCTACGAAACAGCGTTTCTAGATGCTCGACAAGTCAAGGCAACTGAGGGCAGTGATGCAATACCAAGCAACTACGATCTCAGCATTGAAGAGCGTCAGCCCATAGAAATCCGCACTACTGTACTGGATCTAGATTTACTGCGACGCTCTCCAACAGGAGGAATTACTGGTACATCACCTGTGCCAACTACGCCAAAACCAGAGTACCTCCTGCCAGACAGTGGAATTATCTATGCCACTCGTGATGATGCTCTGCCGGATCTAAGCGCGCCAGGAGATAATCCAGCACCTACCGCATCACCCTCTGACCTACTAGAAGAACAAAAACGTCTAGCAACCCGGAAGCTCAACAGCCCAGTTGACTTTGCGCTTGACCCTGCCCGCCGTCCAAATGGGATTATGCTAATCAAGGGCAGCATCCTAGCGCGTGGTGGTACTGGGTTTGGTAATGGCGACAACACCTACAAGCAGACGGAAAAGGGTCTGATCTTAGCAACTAACTTGCCAGTTTATGTCAAAGCTGATAGTACGAATACCTTTAACCAGCACCAAAAACCGGATGGAACTCTTTTGGAAGAGTTTAGCGACCTGAAGTTAGCAGCGACACCAACCTGGACAAGAAACCAATTCTACAACCGTAGCACTAAAGAAACTAACTTTGCCTGTCGTGATGGTCAGCCTGGCCTGAATTGTAGCCCTGGTGACTTATGGCGATCTGCAACCGTACTTGCCGATTCCGTTACCCTACTTTCTAACAACTTCAGGCTCGGTTTCCGCAATGAAGGAGACTATGACTTAAGAAAGAATGTAGAGAATCTAGGCAACAACTTAGTATTTAACGGATATGACGTTAACGGTAACGGTAGCGTCTCGGTAGCCGAGATAGTAGATGAAACTAAATTTGGCTTTGACCTCAACGGAAACGGTAATGCAACTAACACCAACGTTAAGGAGACAGAAATAACTGTCACCGCAGCTCGTAGGTTAAATGGCTTTTTTGACAACAACTACCTCAACAGTGCAGATTGGTTCGATCCCAGTAATGGCTATCCTAAAGACTTTGATGTAGCTGGAGGACAGCAAGGCAGTTCCTACGTAAACAACTTCGTCACTCCAATTCAGCGACGGACGGATTTCTCAGAGTATGTAATGGAAATATGCCGCAAACCCTTAGTTTCCGCATGCCAGCCTCAGGATTGGGTAGTTAATATTGATGGAATCTCAGATATAAAAGCCAGACAAATACCAGCTGGTACACCAGTAACCCAACTTGTAGCTACAGGAACAACGCTTGGGGCAGGCACGACAGCCAGACTTCCTGCCAATCCAGCGCAGCAACGCTATCCGCGCCGCGTTGCATTCTTGCGAGATACTCTAAATAGGCTGGTGTTAGATAGTAGTAACAGACCTATTCCTCTAGGAATTGATAGCACTGATAAGGTACAGTACTATTCCTACTCTGGTATTTCCATACCCATAGGAGGAGGCCTCACTACAGTAGCTGGTCTTCCTCATTCAGTAGATAATGCTCTGTGGTTTAGGACAACCAATATTCTTAATCCACCTAATCCGTCAGCATTGGGGGGAAGATACAGTAGCGATCGCCCGCTGTTCTATCTAACGCCATTAGCAGTCACATCGCTGGGAGTCGGAACCACTCAGCAGCCGCTGTTAGTGCCTATGCTGCAAGTTCATACACCGACTGGTACTCCTAACAGTGGTTTCTTCGCTTCTGTAGATGGCTCTGGCGAACAAGAAACCTGGATGCAGAAACCCGACGCTAATACAACATTTAATCTGATCATCGCCGCAGGCGATAATCCCATACGTAACACTACAGCAACCACACCACCAGTTGCTGAGTTCAATGGGGGTCTGCCCAACTTTGTAATGTTCCTAGAAAACTGGAACAACAACAATAGCAACCCATTAACTGCTCGAATCAACGGTTCGTTCATTCAGTTCAAACGTAATAGCTATGCCACAGCTCCCTTCCTATCTGTTCTAAGCCCTACTGTGACTTCAACAGGTATTTTTACTTACCCACAGTTGTACAGAATTGCGAATAATACACCATCTGGTGCCACTGGTTGGGGTAGAACACCGTATTATTCAGCACCCAGACGTGAGTGGGGCTTCGATGTGGGGCTGCTATCTCAGCTGCCTGATTTATTTTCCCAACAGATCACTACACCGTCTGCGGGCGAGCCAAGTGAGTTCTATCGGGAAGTGGGCCGAGATGATCCTTGGGTGAAAACGCTGTTGTGTGCGTCTCCTGGTCAAAGAATAGGCGTGACTAATAACTACAACTACACTGGCTACGCAATCGATACCAGCCAACACCCCAGTAGCGGCTGCCCCTAAGGATAAGGACTTACTTAACAAATGACAATGTCTGGTTGGAGACCCCTATGATTCCCCGAAAGCAGAAGCAACATCCCCCTGATTCCAGTCAAGCCGGTTTCACCATCATTGAATCGTTGCTGGCGATTATCGTCGTGAGTGTCTTGATGGTGGGGTTGGCACCCGTTATTGTCCTCTCGACTGCCACACGGGTTCAGGCAAGGCGCGTGGAACGGGCAACCGAGGCGGCAAAAACCTACATTGACGGCGTTCGGTCGGGAGCGATATCTGCTCCCACGACCACGGTTGGCAGCGCTCCCACTGCTACGGCTGGCAGCAGTAGTTTTCTTGTCGCTAACGCTCCCTCAGGAACTTTAACCTGCAATACAGGTGGAACTTATTGCTCGTCGCCAGCTAGTGTTTATTGTGTCGATCTTGATGAGACTGCTGGTTGTAGCGCTAATAGCCCTAAGGACTTAGTCGTTCAGGGTTTTCGCACAGCTACTACAAGCGCTAATGCCGAAACTGGCTACCGTCTCGGGGTGCGAGTATATAGAGCAGATGCTTTTAGCGATACGGTTACGTTGAAGAGAAATACGTCATCTGAGAAAGTAACTCAAGCGGCTTACACTGGGGGACTAGGCGATCGCAAAGCACCATTAGTAGAAACAACAACAGAAATTGTTACTAAGGACACCAATTTTAGTGATTGGTGCCAACGCCTGAGAAATCCTAGCAATACTAATTCTGGTTGCTAAATATCTATCAACCAAAAGGGGACCCGCAGCATGATCAATTCACTGAAATTTCTTTTAATCAATCAGCTGAAACGCCCTAAGCTGGCTCAAAAGACAGGCGGCTTTACCCTCATCGAATTGCTAGTGGCGATGATTCTTTCCGTCCTCGTCATTGGACCATTGCTGGGATTTATGACCAACATCCTGGATACAGATCGAAAAGAACAAGCTAAGGCAAACTCCGAGCAAGAAATCAAAGCAGCCCTCGACTATATCGCTCAAGATTTAGAACAAGCAGTCTATATTTATGACGATGTTGGGTTGTCCGCGATTAGCAGTCAACTACCACCCGCTGCTTCTGGCTCTAATGGTTGTGGTACCACGAATAGCTGCGTACCAGTTCTTGTATTTTGGAGGCGAACGCAGAGGGAAAATGTAATACCAGTTAACACGGCTGCTGCTAACTGTCCACCAGCAGGGGGTGCAGCAGATAACTGTGACGACGCCTTTGTCTACTCCCTTGTGGCCTACTATCTTATCAAAGATAGTAATGGTGTTCAGACTCCTTGGTCACCTGCTGCTCGTATCGGTAGGTTTGAAATTAAAGACGGGGTTAGGAATCCTAATCCTCCTGCCAATAGCCCCCCTTACCTTGCAGATACAGCAACTACAAAGAAACGACCTGATGATGGTTTCGCTCTATTTAACTTAAGCATCTCTGGCACTCTTCAGCAGAAAATGAATCAGTGGCAGAAGCTGCAAACGAATGCCAATGGTGCTAATAGCAATTACAGCAATCCAACCAATGTACTGATTGATTATATTGACCAAACTCCTTCAGTAACACCAGGGGTACCAACGCGCGTAGATTGCGGAACAGTTTTTCAAGATACAACAACAACTCCACCCACCCCCTTAGGAAAAGCAGTACCATCACCTGCTAGTGTGAATGCTCTGGGAATCAACAATAGTAGCTTTTATGCCTGTGTAGACTCATTAAACAACAGGGCGCAGGTTTTTATCCGGGGCAATGCTTTAGCTCGAATTCAAAATACTGCGCCTAATTATAGTCCTCAGTCGGTGTATTTCCCTACCGCAACTATTCAAATTAAAGGCCGTGGTTTTCTATTCACTAAATGATCGTGCCTAAGAACAATCTAATCAGCGAGAAAAGAAAAGATGGGTAGCCTAGATTTTATAAAAATATTACAGCTATTGCAAACAGGGAAAATAGCTGGCAAACCTGGTCAGCGGCAATGGACGCGGATCTCTGCTCGAGACTCTGAGCGAGAGCGCTATCAATCTGCTGGATTCACCATGATCGAGTTGCTGGTAGTAATTATAATCATCGGAGTATTAAGCGCGATCGCAGCGCCAAGCTGGCTTGGCTTTCTGAATCGGCAACGGGTGAATGCCGTTAACGACGCTGCCTTAAACGCCCTGAGAGAAGCCCAGAGAGAGGCTAAAAGAACAAAGCGCGATTATAGTGTCAGTTTTAAAACTGAAGGTCAAGTTCCGAAGATGGTCGTTCATCGTGGTGATGTTACCGCCCCTAATATTCCCCTCAATGAGTGGAAGAAGTTAGGGCAAAACCAAGACATCAAACCAGGACAAATTTTACTTTACACCAACATCAGTACTCCTAACAAAGCTCCCGTTGGTGGTGTCATCAGCTATGCTCCAACAACTGCGAAAACAATTACTTTTAATTATCAGGGTACTTTACCCCAGGATGCCGACACAGGTTTAACTATCGCAGTGGCTACAGCCAATAGTAGTTATACAGCGCCTACAGGACCCAAGCGGTGCGTCAAGGTGACAACTTTATTGGGGGCAATCCAAGCTGCGACAGATGATAACTGCCCTAGTTAATGGCTAGAAATATAGCTAATTAAAAATCAGCGAAGGTACGGAATTCAAAATACCTCCCCGAAGAGAAAACTTGAGAAGTTGGGCGCGGATTTTTTGGAATATAGGTAATTTCCAAAAGACTGCAACAGTTAATCGCTGGATTTACGCCAATAGAGAGTTTAGTAATAATTTTGATTATTTGGAATATTGAGCGCTATCGCTACTGGAAAAAATACTGACTAAAACCAATAGTAAATTACAAAAATCAGCAAAGATACGGAACTCAAAAGACACATCAAACAAGGAAACTTGAGAAATTGGGTGTGTCTTTTTAGTATCTAGCTAATGCGTAAAAAGTTATCTAATTGCTCCAGCGGCGGGTTCACGCTAATAGAGAGTTTAGTAGTAATTTTAATAATCGGGATCTTGAGCGCGATCGCTGCCCCTAGTTGGTTAGGATTTCTCAATGCCCAACATCTCAGAACAGCACAAGACCAAGTTTACCGCGCGATGAGAGAAGCCCAAAGCAATGCTAAGCGTGACAAAGTTGCTTGGGAAGCCAGCTTTCAAGAACAAAATGGGGTCGTTCAGTGGGCAGTTAATCGTGCCGGTATTAACCCCAGCCCCGGACAATGGCAGAATTTTGAGCAAAATATTCAAATAGACGCTCCTAATACCACCTTAGCTTCACAGTCATTAGGTAGTCCGCGCCGAGTCCGGTTTGACTATAGAGGTTGCGTAATCATGAATCCGCAAGAGAACTTATATCTGGCAAGGGTAACGCTGAACATTAAGAATGGTGGGGAAGTCAAACGGTGTGTATTTGTTTCCACTCTTCTGGGAGCGATGCGAACAGCGCAAGATAAAAGTTGCAAAGTGTAATCTATGCGATCGCAATTATCGCTCGGTAGTAGGGAATGCGATCGCATTGAGATTCTTGTTCCCAGACAACCGTTCTGGGAACAAGAAACCCGACTATCCCTGAGACAGCCAAGACTGCATCGCGGCTGCTGTCTTCTGCCGGTCAAGCTTCAAAACCAGCACTCCTAGTGGCGGCAAACATAGGTCTAGCGAATAAGGACGAGTGTGGAACGACCACTCATCCGTCCACTTACCGCCTAAATTGCCCATGTTACTCCCACCGTACTCGCGGGCATCGCTGTTAAACAGTTCGGTATAGAATCCTGGTTCGGGGACACCTACACGATAGTGACTATGCGGCTGAGGAGTAAAATTGCACACTGTGATAATAAACTCCTCCGAATCTTTCGCTCTGCGGATAAACGCGACCACGCTATGCCGGTTGTCGCTGCAATCAATCCACTCAAAGCCTTCTTGAGCAAAATCCTGAGTAAAAAGAGCTGATTCGCTGCGGTAGACATGGTTGAGTTCACTCATAAACCGCTTCAGTTTTTGATGTGACTCATGCTGCAACAAATGCCACTCCAAGTCACCCCAGACATTCCACTCACTCCACTGCCCAAACTCCATGCTCATAAACAGAGTCTTCTTGCCTGGGTGAGTAAACATAAAGGCGAATAAGCAGCGAGCATTCGCGAACTTCTGCCACTCATCCCCCGGCATCTTGCCAATGATATTACTCTTGCCGTGGACTATCTCATCGTGAGATAGCGCCAGCATGAAGTTCTCGCTGTGGTTGTACCACATACTAAAAGTAATATTGTTCTGGTGGAACTGGCGGAACCAAGGGTCCATGTGGAAATAGTCCAGCATGTCGTGCATCCAGCCCATGTTCCACTTCAAATTAAAGCCCAGTCCTCCTACGTAAGTAGGCCAAGACACCATAGGCCAGGAAGTTGACTCCTCCGCAATTGACAGGGTGCCTGGGTAATAGCTGAAAATCGTATGATTTGCCTGACGTAGAAAATCAGCCGCCTCAATGTTTTCTCTGCCGCCGTACTGGTTAGGCAACCATTCCCCAGGCTCACGGCAATAGTCTAAGTAAAGCATCGACGCCACAGCATCCACACGAATTCCATCAATGTGGTACTTGTCAAACCAGAACAGGGCGTTGGCAACCAGGAAGTTCCGCACTTCATTGCGATTGTAGTTAAATACTAGAGTCCCCCACTCCTTGTGTTCGCCTTTGCGGGGGTCGGCGTGTTCGTAAAGGTGGGTGCCATCAAAGAAAGCGAGACCGTGACCATCTTTGGGGAAGTGACCCGGAACCCAGTCCACTAGCACCCCAATTTCGTTCTGGTGGCACTGGTCAATAAAATACATGAAGTCCTCAGGTGTCCCATAACGGGAAGTACAGGCATAATACCCAGTTACCTGATAACCCCAAGAGCCATCATAAGGATGCTCAGCAATTGGCAATAATTCAATATGAGTAAATCCCAGCTCTTTAACGTAAGGAATTAACCGTTCTGCCAGTTCCCGGTAGGTGAGGAAACGCGCTCCTGGTTTGTAGTCAGAGACGACTACCACTGGCTCTGTCTCTCCATTGGACAACCGTGGCGGTTCAGCAGAGGAAGCGTGCAGCCAAGACCCTAGATGAACTTCATAGACAGAGATAGGATGGGTGAGCGGGTCGGTGTGGCGGCGCTTTTCCATCCAATCTTGGTCATTCCATTGGTAGGAATCTAAGTCAGTGACAATCGATGCTGTTTTAGGACGCACTTCATGCTGGAAGCCGTAGGGATCGGATTTTTCGTAAATGTGACCATCGGCGTTTTTGATTTCATATTTATAGTGTTCCCCAACACCCAAACCTGGAATGAACATTTCCCAGATGCCGGTGGGACCTTTACGCATTTGATGTTTGCGACCATCCCAGTTGTTAAAATCCCCCAAGACAGAGGCGTTGCGGGCATTGGGTGCCCAAACTGCAAAATAAACTCCTGTCACCCCATCAATTTCCGTCGCATGGGCACCTAGTTTCTCATAGATGCGATGATGATTCCCTTCGGCAAACAGGTGCAGGTCAAATTCTGTCAGGTGGGGAGAACGGAAGGCGTAGGGGTCATAGATAACACGTTCGTGTTCCCCTTCTTGAATCCGCAGCTGATAGTTTGCCAGTTCTGGCATCTCAATAGTGCATTCAAAAAAATGAGGGTGATGCACTGCTTGCATGGGATATTCTGTGCGTTCTTGGGGGCAAACTACCCACGCGGCGTTGGCATTGGGTAGATAGGCTCGCACTGCCCAGACGGTTTTGCCATTTTGCTGAATGGGATGGGCACCCAGGATTTCAAATGGGTCTTGATGTTGATTCCAAACAATCCGCTCAATCTGTTCGGGGGCGATGGTCATGGACATAAACCTATTTATCTAAAGGTCTTGAATGAATGGGTTCTCGATAGGGCTTTTTGGACGCGCACGTGTGTTGCGATCGCCCGTATCGTTGGCTTAAGGCGATCGCGTAGCGTCTGCCCTAAGCCTGAAAGTCTTCCCGTAAGGTAGGGCTATAGCAGCTAGCGGTTGAAGAACGAGCATCTCCCTCTGGTTAACAGCACTTTAATATTTATATACATTTTTTGTTTTTTGTATATTTTGTCATCGGTAGCAGGACACAGTTGTTTCTTCTAGTTAGGACAATGTCAATAAAAGTGCATCGTCATCTAGCGTGAAACTGGCTGTTTTTAGAGTTATTGAAATTTACGTCTTCATCTGAGTATTGAGTTAAGAGTCGGAGCAAGCAAGTAGGTAAAGTAAACAAAGGCAGCTTTTAAGTAGGGTGTACGCAGTTTATGATAGCGACTTGCTTAGGCAAACGTTTTTCGCGTTGCCATCACTGTCCCAGGAACGCGAACATTTATAACAGTTACCGCATGCAAAGCAGAAAAATTAATCGCTAGAATGCGGGATTTATTTGGGCGTGGGGATACCAAAGGTACGTAGCAGCCGCCGCACCCGGAGCAGAAAAACTAATTCTCGCAGTTTGGGATTTACCTGGGATGTTGCAGCAGGACGGGTTTGCAGAGCGTTCTGCAATTGGGCATACTCAGCAGCCGTGAGTTGCTTGCCGTCGATAGGCGATCGCGCTTCCGTAATAATCTCCGTCCGCAATACTTCCTCAGGAGTATCCTCCGGTGGTGGCAGTCCCCTAGCAGGCATCACCCCCAGCAGTTGAAATGAAAATTGCAAAATCCATAGTGAAATAATGGGCTTTTTCATTTCTATTTTTAATTTTCAGTGTATTTTTAATTTTTAATTTTTAATTTCCCAATCCGGGGGGTAGTGGTTCCCGACAAAGAAGGTGAATCCGCTCAATGCGCTCAAACAACCAAGGATAATCTTCTCGGTATTGAGGAATCAGCGCCAGAGGACTGAGTAAAGCGGCTGCGGCGATGTCTGCAACACTTAAGCGATCGCCCACCAGGTAGAGGCTATTCTGCCAGCGACTGGATAACACTTCCATTGCTACCTTCAGCCGATTTGCTGCCAGTTCCACCGCCGCCTGATTAATTCCATATTGCCGCCGCACCACCTGAATCACCAGCTGACTAGACGGCGAAGGGTCGATTTGCTTACCAGCACCGGCACGAAAATCATAGTAAACAAAGCGAGTCGCCGTGCCGATACTTTCATCCAGCCAATCTTCCAGCATCAAGGCTTCTGTCTGTAGTTGGCGATCCGGTAACGATAGCGCTGGTTCTGGGCGATAGCGATCTAGAAATTGTAAAATCTGCGTCGAGTCAGCGATCGCTTGCACTTCCTGCCGCGTCCCTGACGGGATGGCTTCGCTGACTCCCTGCATATCTTCTGCCTCTAACAAAAGCACCGGCACTGTCGTGAGTCCGGTGATTGGCTTGAGTTTGAGGATATGTAGCCCTGGGGTTAAATTTTCAACCTGATAAGCAATTTGCTTATAACCTAGCCCCAGTCTTGCTTTCCGACAATAGTGAGAAGTACTAAATTGCAGTAGTCGCATTTAATGCCAAAGCCGCCTACCGCAACAACAGATAAACATAGTCAGACCTTACTCCGACTCTAGGTGAGCCAACTAATGCTTGTGACCCCAGTTGTTTTCGGCAGTCAGTTGTTGCCAACATAACAGTTGTCCTGGGTGTCAATATTGACTCAGATAGTAGTAGATACCCAGTGAATGTGTGAGGAGCAATTACCAGATCGGGGTTCAGATGTTTTAGAACTCACTACTAACTTTCATACCCGTCGATTCGGTATGAATCCCTTTCAGGAGAAGTAAGGAGCGAAAACCAGCTCCTTAAGGAGACTTTGTGGGCGCTGGGCTAGTAGTCGTTCCACCAGTCGTTCCACCAGTCGTTGGAGATGTGGTAGGAGAAGGGCTAGTAGTACTATCACTCGGTCCTTCCTGACAAGCTCCCAAGGTGGTAGCCAAGCCGAGAACTAAAAGCAGACTCACTATTTTTTTGTTCATACACTCCTCTTTAAGAGATTGCAACCAAAGGAATCGTTTGCTATTTAATCACAATATTGCGGTTTTTGCTTAGACGCTCCCGCAGGTGAAATCTGGAATTCTTGGTTTCACCAGTCCTCTTAGCCAGTTTTGGGTATTCCAAAAGAGTGAGGTTCCTTGCTCCCAAGCTTGAATTCCGGTGCGCCCCACCGTATTCTTCGGATTTCGTACTTAGGAAAGAATACTCTCGTACTGCTGGATTCACACTCACTCTTGGGAGTGATATTGCTTTGAGTTTTTTTCAATTTCTTTTTTAGCAGAAGCCTCGGAAAAACAGAGCAAACTGTACCAGCAAGTGGTAATTTTGTCTATCCGCGACTTTTCGAGGATTTCCACATCGGGAGCGAATTTAGTTTTCTCAGTCAAAGCAACGGAATGAAGCTAAAAAATCAACCTTTATGGAGATGTGGAGACTCACTATCAGTTATTCTGAATACAATTTCTAACCAAAGTGACTGATAAACTAACATGGCTTACCAATTGCTAGTGATTTGACAACAGGACGATTGACCGCTGCCTAAAATTTTTACCAAACTAGACGCGCAAGAAGAGTTCAAGGGAGGCGGCGTGTTTCCGCTTGTGGCTTATACCAGCAAATTATTTCCAGCCTGGATTCAGTACCCGCGAAAGCATTGGGCACTGCTACAGAAAATTGTGGATCGCATCCGCAACTCGTTGGAGTTGCAAGTGGTGCTGCAAACGGCAGTGGACGAAATTGCCACGTTGCTACACCTAGATAGGTGTTGTTTTTTGTGGTATTTCGAGGATACCAAGCGGGTACAAGTTGTCTGCGAGCGGATTAATGGAGAGCAAAAGAATTCTCAACTGGGGTACCATCCCTTAGAAACTTTTGGCGCAGTGAAGAGTGCGATCGCTTCTGGGAAATTAATTATCAACAGCCAAACAGCAGGTTCTCACCCGACGACAGGGGGGATGATGAATCGATGGCTTTCCTGGCTAAAGCGAGATAACCAGCAAATCGACACCAGTGGACGCTCCCAAGGGTCTTCTCCCTGGGACAGGGCTAACTTGTTCGTTCCGGTTAAGCGAAAAGAAGGATGGGTTGGCTTTATTGTCTGTATTTCAGAGCAACCCCGCACCTGGTCAAACTCCGAAATTGAATTTCTGCAAGCGATCGCCCAACAGCTAGAAATTGCGATTTGTCAAGCTCAGCTTTACGAGCAAACCCAGAAACAGGCTCAAAGAGAGCAACTGGTGAATCAAATTACCAGTCAAACCCGGCAGAGTTTTAACTTGGAAACAATTCTGACCGAAGCGATCGCTCATCTGATGCAGGCGCTGTCAGCAGATCGGTGTCTAGTGCATCTGGTGGAACATAGCGACACTTTGGAAGAGGAGCGAAACCGGGGAGTTGGGAAGCAGCTTGTAGAGACAAAGGCGATCGCGTCTGAAGCCGGGGAGCAAGAAGCAGAGGAGCAAACAGATAAAACTTGCTTATTGCAACCCTTGCCCGCTGACGGTGCCGCTTTTCGGCGGAAATACCTTTTTGAGGTGTGTCGGGAGCCTTTTCCCTCTACCATTGATGATTTTGATACCCACGGGCCACTGACCCAATGGGCGATCCAGCATCGTCAACAAGTGAGTATTCCTGACATCAAGCAAGACCCCCGAATTGGGGAAGCAAACGAAGAGTATCAAAAAGCCCAGATAAAATCTTCCCTGGTCGTGCCAGTACAGGCAAATGGAACACTCAACGCAATTCTTTATCTCAATCAGTGTTCGCATATCCGGTATTGGTCGAAAAATGACCGGACACTTGCCCAAGCGGTTGCCGATCAGCTGGCGATTTCCATTCGACAAGCCAACTTATACGCCCAAACTCAGCAGCAGGCAGTAGAAAGCGCCGCTCAAGCTAAGCAACTGGCCCAAACGCTGATTGAACTGCGGCTAACGCAATCCCAGTTGATTCAAAGTGAAAAAATGTCAAGTCTGGGTCGGATGGTAGCTGGCGTTGCCCACGAAATTAATAATCCAGTGAACTTTATCTACGGCAATATTCCTTATGTGGAAAAGTATGTAGATGACCTGATTCGATTAGTGCGGAGCTATCAAACTTTCTATCTCAATCCAGATGCTGAATTACAAAAGCTCACTGAGGAACTAGAGCTAGATTTCCTCCTGAGAGATTTACCACGCATTTTGAATTCGATGCAGGCAGGTGCCCAGCGAATTCACGAAATTGTTAAATCATTGCAGAACTTCTCGCGCCATAATCAAGCGTCCCTGAAACCAGTAGATATTCACATCGGGCTGGAAAATACGCTGTTCTTGCTGCACAGTCAGCTGGGCAATGAGATCCAAATAGAGAGAAACTATAGCGACTTGCCTTTAGTGGAGTGTTACCCGAAGCAACTCAATCAAGTTTTCTTGAGTATTCTGATGAATGCGATAGAAGCGCTCAATCGGTGGTCTTCCGAGGACAAAAAAATCGCCTTGCGTACCGAATTGGTGCCGGACTGCTCTCCAGGGGTCGCTAGTGTGCGGATTGCGATCGCTGACAATGGGCCAGGAATTCCCCCAGAAATTCAGTCGAAAATCTTTGACCCCTTCTTTACTACCAAAGACGTTGGTCAGGGCAGCGGATTGGGCTTAGCAGTAAGTTATCAAATCATCGTTACCCAACACAAAGGCAAGCTACAATGCCACTCCCAAGTCGGTCAAGGTGCAGAGTTTATTGTAGAAATTCCCTTAATGCCCCCCCAACCGTTGTTAGCGCGGGGTGAGGAGAAGGACGCTAGCATTCAGGAGTCAGCAGTCAGAAACTCGGAAGCAGAAATTTATCCCTCATCCTATCCGGTGGGTAACGAGAGCAGCTCTCCAGCAGCTTCCCTCAGCATCCCAAAATCTTACATTCTTCATCCTGGCGAACCTTCTCCTGTTCATCTCAAAGCAATCGCGACGACCTTGCCAAAAGAAGCAATTAGAGAGTGTTAAGCTGTGGTTGCGTCGAAGGTAGCGACTAGGTACACGTTCGCTATCGATTAGGCATCTCGACAAGAATGTTGGATTCGATGCGAGAAAATATGGACTATAGACAGCTCTTGTGTCTAGAGTTTAAATTGATTGGTTTATTGTCCTTTGTCAGTGGTCAACAGTCAGTGGCAAAGCAAACTGACCTTGAGAAGAGAAAAAAACTCATTTCTGACAACTGATACTAATAAAAAGAACTACTTATGGCTGCTGCCCCTCACTCCCTGACTCCAGATCGTCACCGTCCGGATAGAAGAAGCACTGTTTCCTCGCGGCAACCTAGAGGAAAGGCAATACCCCTGCGTTCCGAAAGCGGTTCATCGTCTAGAACCCGTAGCAGAAGCTCCCAACAGCGGGACTTTCAGGCACAGACACCCGCATGGCTGCGATCGCTGGTGACATTGCAGCGCACCTCCAACCTGGTATGCTTCTTCCTGATTGCTAGCACCCTGGGAGTTTATGCCTGGACGGTCTATACTCAGCAGATGTGGAGCCAGGAGTACCGCAAGTTAGAAAATCTGCAACGCAACGAGCGGCAAATGACAGCGGCAAATGAAGCCCTAAAAAATCAGTTGGCTCAAGAAGCTGAGCGTCCGGGTACGGGTTTGGTTGCTCCCAATCCAGCTAACACCATCTTTCTGCCGCCAGCACCCCAGCGCCAGTCACGGCCCAAGCCAGTGGCAGCTCCTAACTCAGAAACATCCCCAACTACGCCACTAGGCTATTAACGAGGTATGGAAAAGTCAGGAGTCAGCAATCGTAGGTCGCTGCCTACGCAAAAGGTTTCTGGAACTGCTAAAGGGACGAGCGAGTTGAACCAGAATGGAAGTGGAATGCCAGAGTCAGTGAAAAAACTGCCTCGAAAACCCACTCAAAACGGAAAAAGCCGTCAGTCATCAGAACCAAAGCAAGGCGGCGAAAATCGGCAACAGGAGAAGATATCACCACAGCAGTCTTTACCTCAGAAGTCTTTTGATTGGAGCCTATTGCGTTCTCCGTCCTTGTTGCTGGGTACTTCATCCTTACGGTTGCTGCTTGTTTGGCTAATCATGTCTCTGAGCGGGCTAGGGCTGGCGATCAATTTGTATCGCCTACAAGTGGTGCAGGCACCGAGCCTGCTGCAAAAAGCGCGACAGCAGCAGATGGTCTATCTGCGCCCCTTTGTTCCCCGACGCTCGATTGTGGATCGCAGTGGTAACGTTTTGGCAACTGACCGTCCCGCCTATACGCTGTACGCCCATCCAAAGCTGTTTAAACAATCTAAACAGGCAATTGCGACGAAATTGGCGGTGATTTTGGGAGTTTCTGCTGACAATTTGCTTAAGCAGTTCAACAAGCAGGAAAGTGGAATTCGGGTTGCCTACGCCCTGACAGAAGAAGAAGCCGACGGTATTTCCCATTTGCGAACCGATGGCTTAGAGCTGATTCAACATTACGCCCGCCTCTATCCCCAGCAGGATCTAGCCGCAGACGTGGTGGGCTATGTGGATGTGGATCATCGCGGTCAGGCGGGTGTGGAGTATAGCCAGGAAAATTTACTCACCCGGGCTGTTCGCACCGTTCGGCTTAGCCGCGCTGGTAACGGAACGTTGATGCCGGATCACCTGCCCGAAGGATTGCTGCATTTTGATGAGCTGCAACTCCAACTGACAATAGATAATCGCCTGCAACGTGCTGCTCGTTCTGCCCTCAAGCAACAAATGGAATTGTTTAGTGCCAAACGGGGCACTATCATCGTGATGGATGCGCGGGATGGTGCGGTGCTATCGCTGGTTGCAGAGCCGACGTACAACCCGAATGAGTATTCTACATCTGACGTGGGTTTGTTTAAGAACTGGGCGCTGGCAGACCTTTATGAACCGGGTTCGACGTTTAAGCCGCTCAATATAGCGATCGCGCTAGAAGCGGGAGCCATCAAACCCGACACTGTATTCTACGATCGAGGTCAGATTCAGGTAGCTGGCTGGCAGATCAAAAATGCTGAAGAGGGCAGTCACGGTGCCCTGTCGATTTCTCAGATTCTGCAACAGTCGAGCAACGTCGGCATGGTGCAAGTCATCCAACAACTCAAGCCGAGTATCTACTACGGTTGGCTGGAACGGCTGGGGCTGGGGCAAGCGGTTGGTATCGACCTGCCCTTTGAATCACCCGGACAAATGAAAAGCCAAGAGCAGTTTACGTCATCTCGAATTGAACCCGCTACCACCTCCTTTGGTCAGGGCTTTTCTCTCACCCCCATCCATCTGGCTCAGTTGCACGCTGCTCTCGCCAATGGTGGCAAACTGGTAACTCCTCATCTCGTCCGGGGACTCATCGACTCCCAAGGGCAGATGTACTGGCAGCCAACGCTACCCACGCCGCGCCCCGTCTTTTCCCCATCGACGACTCAGACGGTGTTAGAAATGATGGAAGCGGTCGTCACGAAGGGCACCGGGAAAGCGGCGCAAATCCCAGGCTATCGAATAGGAGGGAAAACGGGCACTTCCCAGAAAGCCAGCGCTACTGGGGGATATTCTAGCTCTGCCAGAATCACTAGCTTTGTGGGCATTTTTCCGGTTGATGCTCCCCGCTATGTGGTTCTAGCTGTTGTCGATGAACCGAAGGGCAAGGTCTATGGTTCCACCGTAGCCGCACCTGTAGTGAAATCAGTGATGGAAGCCTTAATTAGCCTTGAGAAAATTCCGCCTTCTGAAATTAAAAATTAAGTAGGAGAGCGTAAAGAAACCTATGTTGAAGCTGTCATTAGTTATTGGTGATAATTCAGAGCTAATAACTAATCGCAACCAACCGTTAGATTAGTTGTGCAAATCTGCTGACCCTTACATTTTTAATTACGAGTGGGGATAACGGCTTGCAGGCGATCGCGCAAAATTTTTATTTAATATGACTTTCTTAATTAGGCTGCCCAAGGTATCCTTAAATAATATAAATATGTCTGATTTAAATATTAAAAGCTAGTTCTTCCTTGGCGATTTTACTTTAACAGAAATAAAATAAAAAGTCTATATCGTAGCCCTCAATAATTGTATGTAAAGGCAAGATCCCCGCCGGCTGAGAGAAGCCGGGGATTCGGAAATCTAGCATCTCACAATTAAAATAGGATTGCTATCGCAGCCCTAAATGATTTGTGAAGCACCATCCTAAAATAAATTGCGGCTAATCGCTAAAGCCAATTCCGAAGGTGAAATTAAAAAAGAAGAATTAAATCTTACCTCTTTAATTTCTAACTTGGTACTTTTAATTGCGAATTTGACTTCGCTGCACTTGTTCCCACATTTGGTCGCGACTTTGGGAAGGTTCCAGACAAGTTAGTCCTTGACAAACTAATCCCACCGCACCTGATGGCAAATTCGACTCTGCCATCGATACCGTTGTAGGCAGATATTGCCCAACCAAAGAAGTCAAGTGGTTAACAGTAGTGCGAACCAAGGTACAGTGATGATACCAATCTAGGGCAGTAAACAAACTGGGACAAGCTTGAGGTGACTGATGCATCACACTGCTGAAGGCTTGCAAAGCTTGTTCGCTGCGGTCGAGATAGGTAAGATTTTCGGTGAGTAAAGCCAGACGCACTAAGTTAGCGATCGCAATCCCATTGGCGGATGGTGTGGCACTATCCACATAGCTGCGTTCTCGCACTAACAGATCGCTACTAGCATCGCTGGCGGTGTTATAGTATCCACCTAGTTCCACACTCCAGAGGAATTCGTCAAATTCTTCTTGGAGGGCGATCGCTTTCTCCATCCAGAAACTAGCGTGAGTTACTTGGTGCAAATCTAGCAGCGCTTTGATAAACAAAGCGTAATCTTCCGACTGCGCCAGTACCGAAGGTTTCCCGTCGTAGTTGAGACGGTGGAAGCGTCCTTCTACCCACTGACAATCCAAAATGAAATTAGCCGCTTTTCCAGCTAAGGACAGATATTCTTCCTTCCCAAATACCCCGTAAGCTCTCGCTAAACCTGAAATCATCAGGCTATTCCAAGCCACAATCATTTTAGTATCCGTTACTGGCGGAATTCGACCCGACCAGTTGCCAGTTTTTGCCTCGTGGTTATTGCGGGCAGGAGGAAAGGTTTCTATGGCGGCGGGAGACGTACCGTAACGCGCTTCAAATAGCTTTGCGAGTGCCTTTTCTACTGTTTCGCTCAAAATATCTGGATGGCGGCGCTGTAAGACGTTGAGACCTTCAAAGTTGCCCCCCGGCGTCACGGTAAATTGCAGTTGAATTTCGTCTAACTCGTCTGGAGTCAGCAATTCGACTACTTCAGGGTACGTCCAGACATAAAATGCCCCTTCCTCTGGTTCTGCTTCCTCTGGATGGGTAAAATTATCCGCGTCTTGGGCAGCATAGAAGTACCCCTCCGGTGCCGTCATTTCTCGCTTTAGCCATTGAAATGTGCCTGCGATCGCTCTTTCAAATGCCGGTTCTTGTATCCCAGCACTCCACAAATCAGCCAGATACTCCACGATCTGACCATTGTCATAGAGCATTTTTTCAAAATGCGGTACCGTCCAAGTCGGATCGACCGTGTAGCGGTGAAAACCGCCGCCTACATGGTCGTAAATCCCGCCCAGTGCTAAATCTAAACCGCGCTGGGTACACGCCTGCTTGGCGTCGTATTTGGATTCAAAATTAAATCGAATTGCTCGCAGCGCCAACTCGGCATAGGGCATCATTGGGAAACTAGCGCCATGTTCGCTAGAAGCCACTATCCCGGTATTCGTTTCTAACCCCTGCTGTAGCAAATCCTTGTTGGTCAAGGCAGGTTTTAAACCCGTCCCCATACTTGGTCGCAGAATGGCTGCTTGCTGGAGATGACCCAGAAGTTCTTCTTTTACCGCGTGCAACTTCGCTTTGTCTGTATCGTAGTAACCACGAATCGCTTGTAGCACTTGTAAAAATCCGGGACGCCCGTAGCGCGGTTCTACCGGAAAATAGGTACCGCCATAAAACGGCACCCGATCCTCAGGAGAGAGAAAGACATTCAAGGGCCAACCGCCTTGACCTACCATCATCTGTAACGCCTGCATATAAATACTATCAATGTCAGGTCGTTCTTCCCGGTCTACCTTGATCGGGATAAAGTTAGCGTTCATGTACTCTGCGATCGCCTGGTCGGAAAACGCTTCTCCTTCCATCACCGTACACCAGTGGCAGCTGGAGTAGCCAATCGATAGGAAAATTGGCTTATTGTCCCGCTTGGCAGCTTCTAGGGCTTCTTCACTCCAAGGCCACCAGTCGATGGGATTTTCAGCGTGTTTGCGGAGGTACAGGCTTTCAGCTTGATTGAGGCGATTGGTCATGGGGCTAATAGCAGAACTCGATATGAGTACGTTTTCACCCCTAGCAGTTTAGCGTGATGAATGGAGCGATCGCTCCATCCCACGCTAGATTCTGGTCAATCGTGGCTGGGTGAGTACATTAGTTAACCGAACCTTTGAGCGAAGCGTTATTTTCTTTAATTTCGATATCGTTTATTTTTAAACGTCCCAATTCCAGTTCCAGTTTCAATCTTTGTTCAATTTTCTCTTGAGGAATTCCCAGCCGCTGGGAAAGTTCTGCTGTCGTAAAACTCAAATTCCCCACTTTTATTTTTGTTTGTTCTTCAAGTTTTAATTGCCCATTTTCTACCCTTGGCTTACCTTCCACACCAATATAAACTTCTTTCTCTTCTAAAAAAGGGAATGTTTTTATAACTTTTTCCAACAATTCTTTCTCTTGTTGATTCAGTTCTTCTTTGGGAACTTCTGAGACATTGAATACAACCCCGCTTTCTACCTGACCATTCTTGATGGTTGTATTGAGGCCCTTGGTAGATGCCAGTAACTTACTGGTATTTTTATCTTTAGCAATTGTTGAAATTACCAAATCATTAACTTCATGTTCGCTCAAATCAATTTCTATATTTTGAGTGCCTAATTCCGCTTGCGGGTTTTCGGTAATTTTATCAATAGCAGTTTTTTCATCACCTCCATCGCGTCTGCCTAGTTTTGTTGGCAATCCTTGGCTAGCCCCAATGCTATTTTCTATTTTGGCATCAACATTTCTTTGCAATCTGTCTTTGACTGTTTGGACTTCAGCTTCATTGCGAAAGTTAATTTGCCTAACTTGAGGATTTGTAGTTTTTTCTTTGGTAACGTACCACTCAGGAAGTTGGGTCGCCTGTTTCCAGTAATAATAAACTACTGAAAAAGAACCCAAGGCTAATAACAAAAATAGAAAAATGCTTTTTTTCATGTTCAAGTCAACTTCTTTTCGTAACAAAGTTTGATATTGATATATAGAGATTTTATCCTTGTTTATAACAAAATTAGTTTCTTTCCTTTCTTAGCGTTCTTTATGTCTTTGGGTTTGAATAACATTGCCTGGTTCACGGGAAGCAGAGGGACGAGAAAAAGAAAAGCGCCCCAACTGCTCTAGCTTGCGTAGATTATAGATGCCGCCCCTATCCAAGCGAGCAACTAGAGCGCTAGGACAGGGGTGCTAGGAGCGTGCTAAGAGCAACACCGCTTCGCTACCGCGCCTACCAATAACTTCCATCAATTAAAGCATCCTATCTCTGGCTTGATTGATGGAGGGGGCGATCGAGGCGCTGTTGGTACAAACAGACAAAAAACTCAATTTCTTGTCGGGCACTTTGTTGGAGTGGTGTAGGAAGAGAATCCGCTAACACGGTAAAAGGTTCTGTGACACTTTCGAGTAAATCGTAGATTTCTTCTAAAGGTACATCCTGATATTGCCGTGTCTGTGCAGCCAGTGCTGCTGTTGGCGTTAAGTCAATCTTCTGTTGAGCGATCGCTTCTAAATCTTTAAATTGCACGGTCATATCGAGCAACTCCTTTGTTAATAAGGACGCATCTGTACAGAAGTCGATCCAGTCAACTCCCCATTAGCGTTGGGTTGAGCAGTTGAGAGCGATCGCGGTGTTTGAATTGTGGTTGGGACGCTTAGTGCTGCGATTACATTGAGCAACAAGGTGATCGTGGCGGCTTGCAGAAGTCTTTTAGGCATGACTCGGTTCCCTCCATCCCCGAATAGTTCTAACAGTACGATTTGCTATAGCGATCGCACTTCGTCCCATTGATTCACCCGGTTGGGCGATTGTTTCCTGACGCAGACAACCAGCAAGATGCGATCGCTGTTGAAAAACCGAACCCCAGAGGACACAACGACAAAACACCCCTACCCTTTCAGTGCTACCGACGGGTTTTCCCTGATGTTCTACATTCCAGCCGACAAGCCCAATCCACCTGCTGCAAGCGCACCTTCTCGCTAGGGTTGTATCGGTAGTATTTCCAGCACCCGGTACTTTCTCCTACAATCGCTAAAATTAAGAAAAATCACCCGAAAAAGCAGACTCCATGATTCCTACCGTTATTGAACAATCAGGTCGTGGCGAACGTGCCTTTGATATCTACTCCCGGCTCCTCCGGGAACGCATCATCTTCCTGGGACAACAGGTTGATTCCGACCTTGCCAACTTAATCGTGGCTCAGCTGCTGTTTCTAGACGCTGAAGATCCAGAGAAAGACGTTTACCTGTATATCAACTCTCCCGGTGGTTCCGTCACCGCAGGTATGGGCATTTTTGACACGATGAATCAAATCCGCCCGGATGTTTGCACCATCTGCCTCGGATTAGCCGCTAGTATGGGCGCTTTCCTCCTCAGCGCGGGTGCTAAAGGCAAGCGGATGAGTCTGCCCCATTCCCGGATCATGATCCACCAGCCTCTCGGCGGCGCTCAAGGTCAAGCCACCGATATTGAGATTCAAGCCAAGGAAATCCTGTACCACAAAAGACAGCTGAACGAATATCTGGCTAAACACACAGGTCAGCCCATCGAGCGGATTGAGGAAGATACCGAACGCGATTTCTTTATGTCGGCAGAGGAAGCCAAGGACTACGGTTTGATCGATCAGGTGATTAAACGCAGTCCCTCTGCTACCCGCACAGCCGTTGCAGCGGTATAGAGAATTAAAAGTTAACGGACGTGCAATTTCTGGTTAGTCCCTCCATCAAGCGGGGCTTGGGAGGATCGAGTCAAGCAAATGTTGTGAGATCCCCCAGGAACATAGATTAAATAACTTACGGTCGTTCACGTTCTGTGGGGACATGGCAATGCTATGTCCCTACTACGCAAAAATGGGAGGTTAATCAATCCACGATCCTTCGCTCCCGATTGATTGAGGGAGAAATACAGAAAATTACACATCCCGTCAATAAAAAATGGGGGAAGCTCCATTTTTTATTGACAATTTTGCTCGGTTACTTTTCCGGTGTTGGGAGAGATTCAAGATAATGCAAGAAATCCAGCAATTGTTCCTGATTCAGCTCCGAACGACCTCGCTTACCGTAGGTTCGCTTCAGATAATCTTTTCCTTGCTCAGCAGTCCAGCGCAAACGCTTAATTTCTACCGTCGTTCTAGCCATCGCTTCGGATAAGTCCATCTCCTCAGCAGCAGAACTTGTGCTGCCGATAGTCATATCCATCGGACTTGGCTGAATAACCTCTTCGCTAGCGTGATAACCAGGCGATGAGATCATTGGCTGATTATGCTGGCTGCTAAACAAGCCTCCCGACATTTCTTCGGGTGTCTCGATCGCAGCATCATCCCCATAAAGCTCAGTATGGGCAGGGGAATACTCTTCTGCAAACGGGACATCCTGATTCGATAGCACGACGGGAGGTGGTGAAGCAGCTTCTTTTTGTCCCCGATCTGAGAAGGACATTCCAGCCATATCATTGAAGCTGACTGGATCGGAATACAGCCGATTTGGGCTTGGCTGCGAGGGGCTTTCTGACGGAATGACCGTTTCGCGTCTGGGGTTTGCGATCGCCCCCACTGGCACCTCAACCGCCACAGTTTGCGTAATCTGAGCATCAGACTGCGTAACTGGAGTGTTGTGGCTAGAACTTCCAGCAGGAATTCCCAAACAGTTCAACGCTCTGGCTGTTGCCTTGTCTTCTGCCAGCTCAATCTCACCGGCTGCTGCCAAACCTGTCGCTAGGATGACACCTTCGACTTGAACAGCGGCTTTGACCACGTACTTTCCTTCATGAATGGTCAGTAACTCAGTGGTCAGGCTGCCTAAGGGATAACGAACTCGGAATTGAGAAAACATAATACTCCACGCCACCCAAACCTAGTCGGGTTTTTTGGCTCCCATCAACGTTAAGTATAGTACGCCCCCTGAAAAACGATTTTAGAGAAGGTACCGCAAGAAACTAAAATAATTAGAGACTGTTCATCGGTATGGTATAAAACCATTCGCTACTGCCCGCTACGCTCGCAAGTGACCGAGTCCGTTTCACAGTGGTTGGCTTGAGAAAAGGCAGTCAGACAAAGTGCTTGTCGTCGCTTTTGTCGTCAAGCACCTGAACAGAGAAAGCACTGGTTGCTGCCAGTCGCTGGTTGCATCCAGAGTTCTTGTTCGGGACATCTGCTTGATATTCGCAAAGGCGGGCTGAAGGAGGGATGGTTGCCTGACGATGTTCCCTTGACGCTCAACTGTGGACTGTAGATTAAAGACGACCAACCGTGGACTAGAGACTACCAAACGCAGCCGTCTGTTGTCCAAAATCTGTAAAAAGACAAAATTTTGTTTGTTTACAAAGTCTAAAATCGATAGTCCAAAATCTTCCGCTCGCGTAGTGTATGCCGCGATTAACTGCGACTCCTCGCATAGCGTATATCGCGATATGCATCTCCTCGTGTAGCGCTAAGAAGGCTAGAGCATCGCGTTCGATGACGATGACAAGGTTTCGCATACTGTAGGGTGAGAAACGCGCCACCCAGGTAGTAGCGAGACATCTGTTAAAAACGCGGCGAATTTGGCGCTGCCACATCAGGGTAAAAATACCCATGCTTTCTAAGCATGGCGTCAGGATAACAAGGAGAAAAATCGCTTTCAATCGTCAGCGGTCAACAGTCAGTAGTCGGTAAGAAGAAAGAAGCAACTGTTGTAGAGACAAGGTTAGCTCATCTCTATCAGCTGACAAATTTAGACAAACAGAATTGTTTTTATGGTGGAGGCAAACTCATAGCTGCATGGAATTTTCAATCGCTACACTACTTTCTAATTTCACAGATGACAAATTAGTTGCTCCTAAGGTTCTGGAAAAAAAACTGCGTTGCCAGGATGAAGAGAGCTTAACTAAACTACAAATTGCCTTGGATGCCTTGGAAAAAATTGGCATTTTGGTCAAAGATCGCGGTAAGTATCGGCGCGTCCAAGAAGAAGATGTCGTCGAAGCCAAACTGCGCTGTTCGAGTAAAGGGTTCTGCTTTGCCATTCAGGAGGTAGAAGGAGCGGAGGATATTTACGTCCGAGAGAGCCATCTGAGTACTGCTTGGAATGGCGATCGCGTTCTCGTCAAAGTCACCAAAGAAGGAAACCGCAAACGCTCTCCAGAAGGGGAAGTACGGCTGATTCTAGAACGAGCCAATCCCTCGGTCTTAGCACGAGTCAAGCAAGTCGAAACCGGCTTTAGAGCCGTCCCTCTAGACGATCGACTGCTATTTGAACTGAATCTGCATCCGAACGGTCAAAACTTGGCGGAAGCCGTCGATTACCTCGTTCACGTCGAAGTTTTACGCTATCCCCTGGCATCGCAGCCGCCGATTGGCAAAGTCGCTCGCATTCTCGGCAGTAATGCAGAAGCCGCCGCAGACACCGATATTGTCTGTTGCAAGCACGACTTACCTCGCAACTTTCCATCTGAGGTGCTTAGAGCCGCAGAGGAATTGCCCAAACAGCCGAGTCAAAAAGATTTCAAGCACCGGCTGGATTTGCGGAATTTGTTAACGCTTGCCTTTATTCCTGAGCCTTCAGGAGCGGGAAGTGAGAACGAAACCGCTCAGCACGTCACAGAAAACGCTCTGACTCTTAACAAAACAGAGGCTGGAGTGTGGCAGTTGGGCGTCCACATCACGGATGTTGCCCACTACATTGAGCCACAAGAAGCCCTGGATCGGGAAGCTCGCAAGCGAGGAAACACCGTCTATCTGGGAGACATGGTGCTGCCAATGCTACCGGATGCTGTTGCAAGTCGCTGCTCCTTGGTACCGGGCGAAGCTCGCTTAGCGATCTCGGTACTGTTAACTCTCGATTCCGCCACCGGACAAATGGTGGAGTATGAGATTCAACCCACGGTGATTCAAGTAGATCGCCAACTCAGTTACGACGAAGCGACAGCAATTTTAGAGCGTCATCAAGATGCCGAAGCGCCAGTGTTTGAAATGCTCAGTCAGTTGTTTTACGAGCTGAGTCCGGCGGTGAAAGCACAGCGCCTAGGGAGGGGAGGATTTGAACTGAATCTGCCCGGTACTCAATTGCCCTACAACGATGAAGGCATCCTAGGAGCGATTGTATTTTCGGGAGGAGTGCGTTCTCTAGTCGTAGAGTTGATGCTCCTGGCAAATCAAGCGATCGCTACCCATTTGCAAGCACTCTTTCTGCCTGCAACGTATCGCATTCAGCCTTCTCCAGACCCGGAGGATGTGCAGGAATTGATGAAGTTGGCGAGTAATCTAGGCATGGAACTGCGCTTAGAGCAGGAAGAAGCCGTGACATCACGGGATTATCAACGTTTTACTCAAATGTTCGCTCAATCTCAGTCAGAGCGAGTCTTGATGTATCTGTTGCAGTCCACCCTGAGACCCTGTGGTTACAGTACAGCTCCAGGCTCTCACTTTGGTTTGGCTTTGGGAATAGGCGAGGACGAAAGCCCCTACACCCACTGTCTCTCACCGCTGCGACGCTACGCAGATTTACTGATGTCGCGGGTATTGCTTGCCGTGTTCGAGAAAGGACGCGATCGCCGAACCACTCGCGCCAAAGAAAGCGTGAATCTGCGTCATAGTTCCGCCCACGGCAATATCAACTGGAATGTCTTGCCACCAGACGTGCAAGAAGATTTAGAAAGCCAGCTACAGGGTATCGTTGTGCATCTCAACGAGCGTGAAAAGCTGACTTCAGATGCACAAGCGGATCTGGAAGGACTCAAAAAAGCCGAGCTAATGAAGGAACGCACGGGAGAAGTCTTCCAGGGGTTAATTACCGGCGTCCAGTCTTACGGGTTCTTTGTGGAAATTGAAGACTTGCTGGTGGAAGGACTGGTACACGTTAGCTCTCTTAAAGATGACTGGTACGAGTTTCGCTCCCGTCATGCTTGCCTAGTTGGGCGGAAAAGCCGCGTTTCCTATCGTCTAGGCGATCGCGTGGAAGTCCAAGTTAAGAGCGTTGATTACTATCGTCAGCAAATTGACTTGGTCATTGTCGGCGGCGGTAGCGAAGCCAGCAATGAGGATATAGAAGCAGATCCTTCTGTCGATCCTGAATTGGATGAATAGCTAATCGTTAATGGCTCATGGTGTGTTCAAGAACCATGAGCCATTAACCGTTTAGCTAATTACCCATTACCTACTACTAATGACCAAACCCCTTATCCTCGGCATCACGGGTGCCTCTGGCTTAATTTATGCCGTACGTGCCTTAAAATTTCTGCTCCAAGCTGAGTACAGCGTTGAACTGGTTGCCTCCAAATCTACTTACATGGTTTGGCAGGCAGAGCAAACTATCCGGATGCCTGTAGAAGCAGTGGCACAGGAACTATTTTGGCGACAGCAAGCTGGAGTCGAAACGCAGGGTAAACTTTACTGCCATCCTTGGGGCGATGTGGGAGCCAATATTGCCAGTGGTTCCTTCCGCACCCTAGGGATGGTGATTATGCCGTGTAGTATGAGTACCGTGGCGAAACTGGCAGCTGGCTTAAGTTCCGACCTTTTGGAGCGAGCAGCAGATGTCCAACTCAAGGAAGGGCGGAAACTGGTTCTTGTGCCCCGCGAAACGCCCTTTAGCTTGATTCACCTGCGTAACCTGACGGCTTTGGCAGAAGCAGGTGCCCGAATTGTCCCAGCAATTCCTGCTTGGTATCACAATCCCCAAACAATTGAAGACTTAGTAGACTTTGTGGTGGCGCGTGCCTTAGATCAGCTAGATATTGACTGTATCCCGATTAACCGATGGGAAGGAAAATGAAAAATTAAAAATGTAAAATTGAAAATACAAGAAGAAATTCTGCATTTTTAAGCTTTAATTTTTAATTTTTAATAGATTATGCCTGCGATTCGGATTTTACTGCTGATGTTGGTGCTAGGGTCCGTAGCACTACTTGCTTTACAAAATTTGTCGCCGGTGCTAGCGCTGGTATTTTTGGGTGCTAAGACGCAAGTGCTACCTGTAGGGGTTTGGATTTTGGCAGCGATCGCAACGGGTGCCCTGACTGGCAGTTTCTTACAATTGTTGAGCTATCTACAACGGCGTCCCTTACAAGCACGCATCCGCAAACTAGAAGCTACAGAACCCCCTCGTGCCAACCAGTCGCGGCGGGAAACTTCCCAATCTACCTATACCACTCAACAAACCTCTACCACTCAACAAACCAGTTACACCCCTCCCCCTCCGCCAGAGCCAACGAATACCGATGCAGATGGAGATGACTGGGAAGAGGAGGTTGCGGAGGATGATGATTGGGGGGATGAATCGGAGGAACCGCGCGATCGCACTCCAAGCCGACAACCGTTTGCAAAAGAATCTGTAGCAGAACATACAACCTACGAGCGTCAGCAAGAACCGAAAAGCGCCTCTCGATCGGGTTCCGTCTATTCTTACAGCTACCGGGAACCGCGCAATTCTGGGGTGGGAAAAACTGAAGCCGTTTATGATGCTAGTTACCGGGTAATTACCCCGCCCTATCAGGAACCTGAACCTGTACGGAAAACCAATCCGGATGAGGACGACTGGGGATTTGAAGACGAGGACGACGAGTTTGACACTGATTGGAAGAACCGATAAGCCTAGAGGGTGACTTTTTTTTGTGAGGGTTTCCCTCAACCCCTCTCCGGGGAAGCATTCACACGCTTTATTATTTTGACTCCTGAATGCTCAAGTCATTAACCCCAAGAATTAACTCCAAACCACTGCTTATAACCGCATCAGTTCGCGCGATTGCTGCTTAACAAGACCTGTCATTGCGGCTTTCTGCAAGGTCATGAAGGCATTAAAATCCTCATTGTCATACTTTTTTCTTAATAACTGTCGCAGTTGATCTTCAGCTTCAACGGTTAAATATCCAATAGTCAGTGCTTGTTCGACAAGTTCGCGGATGAGCATAATAATTTGTCACCAACTCAATCAACACCAGGAGAAACCATTAGGTTTTTAAATAGGGAATTCACGTCAGTTAATTTACGGATGCCTTTTCTGAGCCAGGGCAATATAATTGAGCCGCAGGGTAGGGTAATGCCGTTAAAACCTAGGAAAACCATCGCTTCACCTCTTTTCTCCCTCTCAAAAACTGTGAAATTTTAATGAACTTTAGATGAAAGTTAGATAAAGTCTCCCTAAAATTTAAGGATAGCCAAAATATTAAAAAAACTTCATCTAACAATCGTTATTAAATTCGTTAGAACTTCATCGTAACTTCGTTAGGATTTCATAATTAATCCGTTAGAATCAGGCGTTGACAGCCTTTATTGAGGTTAGCAACGCGAGAGAATGGTATCAACTGTTGAGCGGCAGGACGACGAGTTTACAGAAGCAGCAAATAATTGGCATTTGGAGAAGCTTTATCTAGATTTAGCATCTGCCAAAGGAAGGAGTTTGACACCTGTTGAGAAGAAATTCTTAAGAGGATTGTTGTGTGGCTATAGTCCAGCAGAAATAGCAGACACTGTCTACAAAAGTCGCACTAGCAGTGCCGTTAGAGTTTACTTATCGAATGGGCTGTACAAATACATTCAAGAACTCCTGATTCGCCAGACGGGTGACGTTATAAAAATCAAGAACTGGAGCCGCGTCACCAACTTGCTCTCAAAAGCTGGATATAAAATAGATTCCGCTAACGTATCCGAACACGGTCAAGCTGAGACATCTGCCATCGGGACGGCGATCGCTTCCCAGGATTGGGAAGAAGTGATTGATGTAGCAGCTTACTACGGTTGCGAGGAAGAACTGGCAACCTTAGAGCAGTGGATTGTCCACGACAGCTGCCGCTTAGTGGCATTGTTAGGGATAGGGGGAATCGGGAAAACTGCTCTTGCTGTGAAGCTAGTAGAACAGATTCAGCAAGATTTTGAGTTTGTCATTTGGCGATCGCTACGTCATGCTCCATCAGTTCAAGATTTGGTGGCAAACTTGGTTCAATTTCTGTCTCAAGGACAGGAAATCATCGGTGACGCAACCGCAGACGAGGGAATTTCCCTACTGATGGCTTATCTGCGATCGCACCGCTGTCTGATCGTCCTCGATCGAGCTGAGGAAGTTTTATCTCCTATCCAACACGCTGGATACTATCGTCCCGAATATGAGGGATATGGGGAACTGTTCCGACGTCTGGGAGAAGAACGCCATCCTAGCTGTCTGGTTCTCACCAGTCGGGAGAAACCGAAAGAAATTGCATCCTTAGAAGGGGAAAACTTACCCATTCGTTCCTTAGAATTGAGGGGGTTGTCAGCATCCGATGGACAAGAGTTACTGCAACTCAAAGGTTTAGTTGGCTCAGCTGAAGAATGTAGAGTCCTGATCAACCGCTATGCCGGGAATCCGTTAGTCCTGAAAATTGTGGCAACGACGATTCAAGATGTCTTTGACGGGAATATCACCGACTTTTTAGCAGAAGGGTTGGTTGTCTTTGGGGATATCCGAGATCTATTAGATCGGCAGTTCAATCGCCTCTCGGACTTAGAAAAAAAAGTAATGTACTGGCTGGCAATTCGTCACAAGTTAATTCCTATACGTTCCTTGCGAGACGAGGTGGTGCCGGGAGTATCGAAACGGCAGCAGCTAGAAGCAATGGAATCTTTGCGACGGCGATCGCTGATTGAAAAAACCTCGAATAATTTCACCTTGCCACCTGTTGTCAGGGCGTATCTCGCTGACAAATTAGTTGAGCAGATTTGTGAAGAAATGACGACTAAAGATGTGGCTCTTTTATTAAGCTTGGGGCTAATTAACGCTCCATCTGGGAGATACGAAACCAACCGTCGTCTAACCTTACCGGGTTAACAAAGGGCTGGAAAGGACGATTTTTCGCCAATGCTTGGCTTAGCCGCTAGCATCTCCCACAGGAAAGTCGCTGAGAAAGGGCGAGTTCGCGGGACTCTTGCCTCACTTGACCCAGCATTGCAGCTTGCTGCAACTGCATAAAAGCGTTGAAGTCTTCTAATCCATACTTAGTTGTTAAAAGTCTCCGCAGCTGTTCTTCGGCTGCAACAGTTAAGTAGCCTGTACTCAAAGCGTGTTGGACGACTTCGCGGATATTGCTGAGGTTATTTTTCATGGTAGAACACCCAACTTTGATGATCCTAAGTGAGATTACCGTGCTTCACAATTTAACCTTATTAGGCAACCGTAACATTACTGAAATTGAAACAAAGCAATTATAGGGTAATTTCAAAGTAATTCAAAGCCAAGTTGGTTGCTCAAGTTAATAGTTTGCAGGATTTTGTTGACACAAAGCTCCAAATTTTGTCAGAAATACGCAAAAAGGTCTATCGGTATCTATATGGCTGGTGGATTTGACCTCAGAAGAGATAACAGTAACGTTTTTTTGTCCGCAAGCTTAAAGAAAAAGCTACACGAAGAATTCAACAGAAAGTACAAGCCTGAAGGCAAGCGTGCCTTAATGCAAGAATTTTTGAGTGCGTGGCGGAAACAACTCAATACACTTGAACCCTCCCGCCAAGCTTTACAAGCGATTTTGAACTCGGAGAGCCGCCAAACCTGCGAGTATCGGATTGCCAACGGCTTATGTCATCTGTTACTGAACTGTTCCTATGATGAATGGAGCGAGTTTTCTAAGAATGCTCCGGACAATTCTCAGAGCTTGCTATCCTGTCCAATCGGGGAAGAGGTCGTTCCTCAAGACTCCTTGTCTACTACTCCTGGTACAAGATACTGGCAGGAGAATGGAACCCTCAACGCCCCAGCCGAAGCACCACTAGAGCGGAACGAAAAACGCCAGCAGGGCTTGTTTATCCCTAATCCGCGATGTCGGATGGTGTGGGGGCGAGAAAGCTTCATTCAAGAAGTATTGAACCGCTTGGACGATCCCACAGAACTCTCTATTTTTTCCCTCAGCGGCAGTCCAGGGTATGGCAAATCTGAAGCTGCCAGCCAAATTGCGAAAGAAGCACTCGACAGAAATCTGTTCGCGGATGTGGTGTGGGTGACAGCGAGGCAAAGCGAGTGGGTGGATGGTTACATCAGCCAGGAAAAGCAGTTTGAGGCGCTGACGTGGAAGAAATTTTTAAATGAAATCGCGCATCAACTGGATTGTCCCCCTGAGCGAGTTCACCAGCGTTTGAGAGCAGAGAAATTGCTTGTCGTCTTGGATAATGCGGAGACCGCACAAGTTGAAGATATTCTGGCGAACCTTATCAAAATGCTCAACCCCAGTCGGGCACTGATTACCAGCCGACACCGAACTAAACCTCCCTATGTGAGATTAATTGAAATCCCAGGACTCGAAGCAAGATGGTCGTCTAAATTGTTGGAGGATGAGGCAAAATACAACAACATTTCGGTAATAGGGCAGGCAAGCAACGAACAGCTTTATCAAATGCATCAATTGTCTTGCGGCGCACCCTTAGCACTGCATTTTCTGGCTGGGCGAGTATTCCACGATCAAGCACTTGAGCCAATCTTGTCGGAATTAAAGCTTGCCAGCCGACAAGTGGAGACTTTCTACCGCTTCTGTCTGGAGGCAGCATGGCAGCGAATCAATGTGGTAGCAAAAAGTGTACTGCGTTATATGGGCGGGGTGGATGCAACGGTTAGCAGAGCCGAGTTGTCTCAAGTTGGGAAATTACTGGATTCGGACTTAGATGCAGCACTTGCGGATCTGAGACGATGGTATTTGATTGAAGACGTACAAGATGAGCTAGGTAATCCCCGCTACGATCTGCATCCTTGGGTGAGAAGCAGCGTGCGCGGAGGATTGGTAGAAAAGTGGCAATCGTCGCTGGAAGACTTGGATAAAGATAGCTACCGGGAAATTTGATATGGAGGTAAAAGAGTTAATTTCTTCCGTTGATGGTTACACTAGGACAGCGATCGCTCCTGCAATTGTAAATATGGAAAAAAGCAATCAGAACCTACGCGACCGACTCAAGGGCATCAATGTCTATCTGATTGGCATGATGGGTGCGGGAAAGACAAGCGTAGGACGCTTATTGGCGCAGCATCTGGATTATCACTTTTTCGATACCGACGCGGTGATTGAGCAAGTTGCCAAAAAATCGATTAATGAGATTTTTGCCAGTGACGGGGAAGAAAGCTTTCGGAAGCTGGAAAGCCAAGTGCTGTCGGAATTATCGGCTTATACGAAGTTAGCGATCGCTACTGGCGGCGGTATTATCCTGAAGCGAGAAAATTGGAGCTATCTCCAACACGGTCTCGTCGTATGGCTGGATGTCCCTGTGGAACTTTTAGTCGCCCGTTTGCAAAACGATACCACCCGACCTCTGTTAAAAAACGCTGACATCGCGACCGAATTCCCAAAGCGGTTTGAGCAACGAAAACCGCTGTACGCCCAAGCCGACCTGCACATCACCGTTGGCGAGGGGCAAACTCCCGAACAAATTGCGACGCAAGTAATTGAAGCTATTCCCACAGTTCTTAAGCCAAAGCCAGACAATAACGGTCAGTAAAACTGGAAACAGCCGCCTCTAATCGTGCCGCAGACGCCAGTATGCACTAAACTTCTAGAAAACGATTACTGGCATCATCCTGCTAAGCAATGCTTAACGATAGCGAATACCTCAAGAAAGCTGAAGCGACTCGCGTTCGAGTGCTAAGCGAAGCACTACCCTACATCCAGCAATTTGCCGGTCGCACCGTTGTCGTTAAATACGGCGGCGCGGCGATGAAAGACGCTTCGCTCAAAGATAAGGTAATGCGCGACATTGTATTCTTATCCTGTGTAGGCTTGCGTCCCGTCGTGGTACATGGCGGTGGTCCAGAAATAAACTCTTGGCTGGGCAAACTGGGAATCGAACCCCAATTTAAAAATGGCCTGCGCGTGACCGATGCCGCCACAATGGAGGTGGTGGAAATGGTTTTAGTGGGTCGGGTCAATAAAGAAATTGTCTCCTTAATTAACCGTGCTGGCGGTTCCGCTGTTGGACTTTGCGGCACAGACGGCAACTTGATCAAAGCCCGACCAGAAGGGGTAGAGGGCATTGGTTTTGTGGGAGAAGTGAACAGTATTGATATCAAGCTTTTGCAGTCACTGGTCAGTAGCGGATATATCCCTGTAGTGTCTAGCGTGGCAACCGATGACAGTGGACAAGCCTATAACATCAATGCGGATACCGTAGCTGGGGAACTTGCGGCAGCTTTGGGGGCAGAAAAGTTGATTTTGCTCACAGATACAGCAGGGATCTTGCAGGATTATAAAGATCCCTCCACTCTGATTGCCAAAGTGGATATCGCCGAAGCGAGGCGTCTAATTGAGAAGGGTATCGTGGGCGGTGGGATGATTCCCAAGGTGAAATGTTGCGTGCGATCGCTTGCTCAAGGCGTTCGGGCTACTCATATTATTGACGGTCGTATTCCCCACGCACTGCTATTAGAAATTTTCACCGACGCCGGTATCGGCTCGATGATTATCGCCTCTGAGTTTATGACTTAGGGTTTATGACTTAGGCGTGCGCGATTAACGAATAATAATCTGCCTGGGTTGGTTGAAGCGTCTGCGATTGCCTCGCGGATTCACAATCACTGGATTAATCAGGATAGAATCCCGAATCTGGGGATTGATTAAGGTGGGGTTGATCAGTGTTGAGTTGTTGACTCTCCTGTGCGATCCCACCGGGTAGCCGGGATAACTCGGATAGGAGTTGGGATAACCCTGGTAGTAGTCAGGATAACTTGGATAGGAGTTGGGATAACCCTGATAGTAGTCGGGATAATTTGAATAGGGGTTGGGATTGACTCGGTAGTAATTACTCGATCCGCGATCGCTCATCCCTGTCGTTGGGTTGATCGGAATCGGGCTGGGAATCGGACTGCCATAAACAAAGCTACCTGATGACTGCTGGGGAACTCCATGCTGGGGAAATCCATAAGTAGGCACGCCTTGCTGAATGATTAATTGTGCCTTGGCTGGGGAAATCGCCCCGGTTAGTACCGTAATGCCCAGCGTCAAGGGTGCTAAGCCGGTGGCAAGGCAAAACCGATGAAAACGATGCAACGGCAGAGGTAGGGTTTTGAGCATGGTTTTACATCCTAATCTTTTGGATGGTGCTAAGTATGAAATTTTGAATGACTTCTTAAGATAAACCCTGGCAAGGCGAGGAAAATTCCCCTCGTTGATTCACCTGAACGGGTGATGTTGAAACAACGAAACAGAAACCACCCCTTACAGACGATAAATCTTCCGAGCTGGCAGCTTGCAATTTTTGTCTTTGGATGCTCTCGAAAACCCTGGCAAAGGCAATTGATTTTAGCCGTCCTGATTACAGGATAATCTGCTTCGCTAAAATTTAAAGAGGCTATCGGTGATGACGTACAAAGCACAAAAAAGTTCTCTTTAAATTCGATTGGCACAGTGAATTCAGAAACCCAGGAAATTATTAGAACCGAGTACCAGACTGGCACAGCAGCATTTGAGCGAGGAAATTACCGCCAGTCAGTGCAGCATTTAGAGAAGGCAAGTAGCTTGGTGACTCGAAACTCCCGATTGGGAGGAGAAATCTTGATTTGGCTGGTGACGGCTTACGAAGCAGCAGGACAAACAACAGAAGCGATCGCCCTCTGCAAACAGCTGCGACATCATCCCGATCCACAAACTAGCAAGCAAAGCCGTCGCCTACTCTACATTATGGAAGCCCCGCAACTCAGCAGGCGTCCAGAATGGTTGACAGAGATTCCCGATCTCACAACTCTCGCTGACAGCGAACCGGAATTTCGCCGGGGGAGCAATCTTCAGGGTGCTACGAAAACTCCTCAAAAGCGTCCAGAACCGGAACCCATCGATCTCAGCCAAGTAAATACCAAGGACAATTTGTTTATTTGGGTTGCCTTGGTTGCCATTGGTTTGACACTCGGTGGATTAGCTTGGTTTAATTTTTGAACGCTAATTTTATCTGTGATTGGGTTCTTGTTTGGCTTCCCGCAAACCTTTTTTTATGCCCAATATGGCGTGACTGGATGGGCTTTCCTAGGTTGGGAAAATTCATCTAATCGCAAATCCAGCTTCTGTTTGAGTTGTTGAGGAGATTTTTCTCCAATTAAAAGTCGTAGAACAATTAGCAGCAGTCGGTAAACTTCCTGTCTGTCTTTACAGCGGTATTTAGGGCAGTAGTGCGACGAGTCCCTCTGGTAGCTTTAAGATGGTATGGGTGAAGCGGGAGAACCTGAGATGGTGACTGATGCGACGCTGGAGCAGATTCTGAAATTGGCGAAGGGACGAACCGACTCCGCTGAGGTTTACTATCTATCAAGCCAAGACACACCAGTTGAGTTTGAAAACAATCGCTTAAAATCCCTGCAAACCAAAGCACTGCAAGGAGTCGCGCTGCGGGTGCTACACGAGGGGAGGCTGGGTTTTGCCAGTTCCACAGACTTGACGCGGCTGGAAGATTTGGTGGATGCTGCCGTACAAACTTCAGAAATTGGCGACAAGGCTGAGTTTGAATTTGCTGCGGATGTACAGGTGACGGAACCGGAAAAAAAATATACGCCACCAGCAACCCAGGAATTAGTGGAAGTGGGCGATCGCTTAATTTCTCAAATCCACGACTACAACTCCGATATTCTGGTAGATGTGGGGTTCCACGTCCGGACAAATAACGTAAAAATTGCAACCAGTGCGGATGTCTACGCCTCGCGCACTAGCCAAGTTGTCAGTGCCAGCCTTTCGGGGAATTTGGTACGGGGTGAAGATTTTCTCCAGGTTTATAGCTCCGATATTGCCCGTGAAGGCGTCCCAGATTTTAATCGCCTTCTAGAAGATTTGTTACGAAAATACGCTCTAGCAGAGCAGCCAGCGACCATTCAGAGCGGATCTTTCCCCGTTCTGTTTAATCCTAGAGCTGCCGCTAGTGCCATCGGACGCCTATTTAAAACGGTTCTCTCCGGTCAAAGTATCGTCCAAAAAGCCTCTCCTCTCGTCGGTAAACTGGGCGAAACCCTATTTGACGAACGCTTAAATTTATTTGAAGATCCCAGCATCGGGCCATCTGCCTGTGCTTTTGACGATGAAGGAACGCCCACCCGTCGCAAAGTGCTTATCGAGAAAGGCACGGTAAAAGAATTTTATTGGGATCGGCGCTGGGCAGCCAGGGCTGGCTGTGAGTCAACAGGAAACGGCTTTCGGGGTGGTTTGTCGCGTCCCAGCCCAGAGTTAGTAAATCTCTGCTTTGCGCCTGGGAAGACATCGACAGCGGATTTAATTGCCAGCATGGATGAGGGGGTGATTGTGGATCAGGTTCTCGGTGCTGGACAGTCGAATCAAATGGCGGGAGAGTTTTCTGTCAATCTGGATTTAGGCTACAAGGTAGAAAAAGGTCAGATTGTCGGTCGAGTCAAGAATACGATGGTGGCTGGTAGTATTTTTGAGGCGTTTAAAAATTTGGTGGATTTGGGCGATAAGCCGGAATGGGTAGGCGGGGGTAGTTTCTTGCCGAGTTTGTTGTTCCAGCAGTTGGGTGTAGCGGCGCGGCAAGGGTAACGAACGACTTCCGGCACGAGAGAAGGCAACCAGAGAAGTAAGGAGGAGAGAAAGGCGTGAAGTTAGCTGTGTTGAGTCGGAGTGCGAGGGGTGCTTTCGGTAAAGTATTGCCGAAAATGCGGGTTTTTTGGGCGATGCTGTTAGCGGTCGTATTGCTGTCGGGCTGCGTTCAGTATGATGCTGGGGTGAGGTTCGAGAATCCGAACCGGGGCGAGATTGTCCAGCATATCAAGTTGGGCGAACAACTGACTGCATTGAGCAGCGAGCAGGCACAGGAATGGTTAGATAGCCTTCAGCGTCGGGCGCGACAATTGCAAGGGAAAACGAAGCGCATCTCAAACCAGGAAGTTGTGGTGACAATTCCGTTTGCTAGCGGTGCGGAACTGGAGGAGAAGTTTAACCAGTTTTTTAATCCCCCGGCAAAGAAAGGTTCTCAGGCGGCGACAGATACAGATTTACCAAAGATTAATTCCCACCTGAGTCTGAGACAGGGGAATTTCCTGTTCTGGATACGGAATCGCTTAAGCTACGATTTGGATTTGCGATCGCTCGGCGTTCTTTCTACTAACGGTAACGTTATCGTTAGTCCCGGTTCGCTGTTCGATTTGGACTTTAGCTTGAGAACCCCTTGGGGGGCGCGGAGTGTTGAGAAGGCGGAGAATGCACTCAACCCAGTTATCTCAGAGAAAGGCCATCTGTTAGTTTGGACGCTCAAACCCGGTGAGGTGAACCATCTTGAGGCGGTATTCTGGCTTCCCAGTCCCCTCGGTATTGGTACCCTGATGATTATCTTGTTAGTAGTGGCAGGGTTTTATTTAAAATACAACCGAGGCAAGGGAAGCGGTGTCAGTTCTGCACCCCCATCGGTGCCACAGGTGCCGTAAAAAAGTGATCGCGCTTTATTCGGAGCTAACATTCGGAGCTAACAGACTGGGAGCCTAGAACAGCTTACTTGCCGTTCGGAAGCCGCTTCTGGGAATCCCAGTCGGTGGGGTAGACATCAGCCTCAGTCTGCGATTTGCGTACCAACAATGTATAAATTTCGGTAGGTATTTCAATCTCCGCTTTGTGCAAGGCTTCTTTAATCGCCTCATTCGCTTTAGAAGTGGTTTCTAAAAACTCCAAACGCCGAGAATTCACCCAAAAGCGGATTTCCAAATTCACCTTTCCAGAATCCAGTTCCCGGACAAGGACTTCTGGCACTGGTTTTGGCTGCACGCCTTTGACTTTAAGAACGGCATCAGTAATCACTTGTTTAGCAGTAGAGATATTGGCACCATAGGCAATGCCAACTGTAACCGAACTGCGGCGGTGCTTGAAAGCTGTGTTATTGATAATGCTGGCAAGGAAAACTTCTTGATTCGGGATATACACTTTCCGCCCATCATAGGTATTTAGAGTGGTTGCCCGCAGTTGGATTTGAGTAACGGTTCCCTCAAATTCCTTGATCGTCACTTGATCGCCTAACCGAAAAGGTCGGGCGGCAAGTAAAATCATCCCGGAAATGTAGTTACTGAAAACCTCTTTGAGGGCGAAACCAATCGCTACGCTAGTGAGTCCTAAGGCTCCCAGCAAGGCCCCAATGTCAAGCCCCAAGACGCCTAGAGCGATGACAGAGCCAATAACCCAGACTCCACCGTATCCCACTCGCCCCATCAGAATTTCTGTGCTGCGATCGCCTTCTGTCTCTTTCTGCGCCCATTTCAAAGCTATGTAACGCACGCCTCTAGCGCCTACCCAGGTGATGCCAACAACTACCAGCGCCCCTAAAATTGAGGGCAAGCTGCTGATGGCATCCCGTACTAGATCGCTCACCGTAAGATAAAGTCGCTGTCCAACATCAATGGCTAGGGGCGGTTTTTTGAAAGCTTGATTTAATTGGTTCGCCCATTTCTCGCCAAGCACCTCTACAGACACCCCAAAGTCGCGGGCGTCCTGTTGAGTTACTGACATTAAGACTCGGTTATTGAGTTGTAAGGTGGCTATCTTCCGTGGATTGTCTGGTTTAACGGTGACTTGCCCCAAAGCCTCTGATTGCAGCAGTATACTGGCAATCCGCCGATTAATAATTTGCGATCGCTCTTGAGCGCTGATTCCCGATAAACTACCTACTTGAAAAACTGGGCGTCCTCTGACAACAACATCAGCAAAATATTGTTCTTCAGTTGAAATCCTTACGGGTGTGGATTTTGGCGAGGTAGCCTCCTGGGCAAGTCCAGATGGAATGGTAATGAAGAAAATGCCAGTGATAACCATTAAAATCTGGAGTCGCTGTGAGCCTTGCTGCCAAGTGCAACGATGAAAAAGAATTTTCATATCCATTCCGAAGGACGACCAAATTTAGCATAATTCGCGCATTTGGCATCTGAATTCTTGCTATAGATAGGGAATCTTACTCTAAGTTTCAGTTGTTGCATTTCTCTTCCCCATACTTGACTTGTTTTCCGTCTATAAAATTTGATGAGCGATCGCTTGGTGTTCGTTATTCATTTTTTTATCTGTCTTTAGGCGGATGAAAATAATTGATAATTAAAACTCTTTATTTTTAGTAAACTGCAACACTGAATAGTCTTACCCGCTCTGCTACTCTGTTGAAACAAAAATTATTCCAATGGAGAAGCGCAGTGCAAACTTCAACAAAATCCTATCTTCCAGAAGAGCTATGTAAGGCTCCAGATTATCATTTAGCTGAGAATTACCCAAAAGATTTACCAGAAGTTGAAATAGGTTCTACTAAATCTAAATACTTAGACTCCCTAGCACCCATTAGTGCTGTGCAAGTTTTTGAAGACATACCAGGTATAAAAAAATCTACTTTCTCATTTGATACAGAGACAGAGACTTCCTTTGAAGTTTGGACTATTCTACCCAACAGGGTATTACTTCCCGAAGATTTAGAGTTTCTCAAGCAAGACAAGCATCGGGTAGAATTAATCGCGAAACAACTGGTTGGAATTGGTAATTCTTGGCTGAATTCACGAATTTTTGACAAAAAAATAAAAGTTCAAAGTTGGGAAGATATTCTAAGTATTTTGGATAAGTATGAATATGCTTATGATTTAATCGATATTATTGAAGTTCCTTATAAAATTAGTAAAACAAATTTACAAAACGAATCTAGTGAAAAAGCTAAATATTGGAGTATTTCTCCACCGAGTTGGAATATTTCCCTGAAGAAAACTCGCAGTTTTAATGGATGTTATATCGTCGATGACTACAATTCATCTTATAATTTCTCGATAGAAGTTTGGATAGGCATTCCTTTTTTGAAAAATATCCAAACGGGAGAAGTCATTACAAGGGAAAATTTTCAGTGAAGATGCGATTCTACTGGGGAGACGGTAAACTATAGCACGGCAGATGTTGAGAGAACGCTGTCTAAGTCGCGATCGCCTCTACGATAGAAATCATGCGCTACTCTCTGTTAAGTCGGTTTCGCGGCACCTTGTTGGGCGCTGCATTCGGGGATTTCACCCCTTTGAGTAAAAAACAGTCTCAGCAGCCTACTAGCTGGGGCAAAATGGCGGTTTGGGGTGCAGAAAGCTTAATTGAGCAGGGTAAATTCGATTTCGCAGATTGGCGTCACCTCACGGAAAAATTTTTAGAGATAGACGCGAGCAGTGCTAACGTGCCAACGCCAGGAGCGATCATTGCCACACTGCCGATTGTGCTGTTCTCCCATGAATATAAAGCCAAACTGCGGCAAAATTTAGAACAAGTTGTCAGCATCTGGCAAGATGAGCCAGAGTTAAGAGATGGGGCGTTAGCAGTGGGATACGCGATCGCTCAATGCCTTCGAGAAAAACTCAATCGGGCTACTTTGATTCCCAAAACCCTTGCCTTCTTAGCTGATTCCCAGACGCCTCTGGTGCAACAATTAGAGCAAGTCCAAATTTTATTAGCAGAAAATGCGAGCTTAGAATTGGCTCGTACTCAGCTATGTCGGAATCCCCAGCCCCAGAGTACCCCCATCGCTCTCGGCTTTTACTGCTTCCTCAGTACTCTAGAAGATTTTCGCCTGAGTGTCGCCCGTGCTGCCCGTAGCGGCTACCAACCCCCGATTACCTGCGCGATCGCGGGTGCTTTGTCAGGAGCATATAACGGTACAGTGGGGATTCCTGCGGGATGGCGGCTATCTTGGAATCAACCTAAGTGGGGAATCACCTCAGATGCTCAGTTGTTTCAACTAGCAGACAATCTCCTTGCTGTTTGGTCTGGTGTTTATGATGCCTCAACAGCAAAGCCAGTCCAGCAAATCAGCGCTGTAGCAGCGCCCCATGTAATTCAACGGCGTTAATTTTTTTTAATACCAGCGATCGCTACTCCATGCAAGCTAAGCTGGTCAAAGAAAATTAAATTTAATCGGATAAATCCCCCAAGGGGGATAGGCAATTTGGGCAGTGTTTTGTAAGGTAGGATGAAGCCAACAAAGGGGTGCCATTAAGGGTAAAGATTGCTGTAAGGTGCCTTTTATGAATGCCAATCTACTTTTCGCTACCATAACTCCTGTCGCCTAAAACGACAGCCATACTATAAACATGAAGACGCTTCAGTCATTGACGCACCAGCTTGATCAATGGCGGCGGACGTACCAGCCCCTTCGCAGTCTTTTACCATCCCGACTTTTTGATTCGCCTGCCGCTATACCAGGGCAAGGTCTAGGATTAGGTCTTGGCGCTACTCTCCAAAACCGCAGAAACCGTCCTCGGATTGTTTGGCTGCTGGCAGTGGTGTCCCTCACCGGAACAATGGGGCAGCGCTACTACAATGCGCCAAAGCTCGCCGTCGGCAAGATAGCACCGCAGACGATTCGGGCAACCTTTGACGCTAATGTCGTAGATACTTTCACCACAGAAGAAAAACGGAAGGCAGCCCGCACAGGTGCCGTGCCCGTCTTGACGATCCAGCAAGACGTAACCGAACAAGTTTACGATGATTTGGCGCGATCGCTGCGTACCGCCGACGACCTCCGACAACTAGCCGGTTCTTTTCCAATGGTTCCGACTGCCATATTGTCTGCTGCCACTCAGATTGACCTCCGCAAGTGCGCGGAGTGGGAGTGGCGCTCCATATTGGCAGCGGTGGACACTGACATGAAAGTGAATCAACCCCAGTCAGGGTTATTGCCAGATGCCAACGGTCAATCGAATATTTCCGCAACCCCTGCTGTCGCCGAACTCCAAGCTTACCACCAGGTCGCAAGTCCTCAAGATTTTTTAGCCCTAATAAGCACGATTAACCAAGCCCGCGCGCAATACGCCAAAGCTGTCGCCGCCTTCTCAGATGGCAATCCAGAAAGGCGCTACGATGCCTCCCTGCTTGACTTGTCGAATGAAGCTTGGCAGCAAACAAAAACCGGCATCCCCCAGGTTGCCGAACGGATGCTCACCCAAGGGATTCCCCCAGGCTTGCCTGACAGTATCTTACAGCAAGCGTTGAGAGTGCAAATGAATTTGCTCGTTCCCCCGGAAGCTGAGCCGGTGGCAACCCAAATGTTGCTCTGGGGACTGCGCCCCAACTTAATAGAAGATCCAGAACAAACGAAACAACTGGCAGAACAGGCAGCAAAAGCGGTGGCACTGCAAACGATCGCAGTTCGGCAGGATGAGGTGATTGTCCGCGCCGGTGAAACCATCTCTCAGGCAGATTTTGTGCTGTTAGAGTATTTTCAATTAAGCCGCCGGAGCCTCAGCTGGTCTGGATTGATTGGTTTTGGAATTCTGGTCACGGGTGCCGTGGGTACGTTCTGGCGGGTGGAACAGCGATTTCATCCCCAAATTCGGCAACGAGATCACTTGCTGATATTGCTGCTGACTTTGAGTACTCCAGTGTTAGTAAGTTTGGGCGTTCGCTATACGAATTTGCCAGCGGTTGGTTTATTAGTGGGCAGTTTTTACGGTTCTGCGCTGGGTGTCACCGTTGTCGGACTGCTGGGTGGAGTGTTATCGGTCAGCTTGCCAATTACTTGGGATTATTTGCTGGCGGGTGCGGCGGGTGGAATCATGATGAGCTTACTGGCAGGGAAAATGCGATCGCGCGAAGAACTCGCTTTCCTTGGCGTTGGCGTCGGATTAACTCAAGGCACTGTCTACCTGATTGTAAATCTAATTCTCGGTGCCGCAACGGGTTCAATTTGGTACACCGTACTCCAAGAAGCTGCCTTATGCGGTTTTTCCGGTTTAGCGTGGAGTATTGTGGCGCTGGGTCTGAGTCCCTATCTAGAACACGTCTTTGACTTGGTGACACCGATTCGTCTGGCGGAACTCGCGAACCCCAACCGTCCCTTATTGAAACGTTTAGCCGCTCAAGCTCCGGGAACTTTTCAACATACATTGTTCGTTTCCACCCTGGCAGAAGCCGCAGCGCGGGAACTGGGCTGCAATGTAGAACTTGTTCGGGCTGGTACTTTATACCATGATATTGGGAAAATGCACGATCCATTAGGATTTATTGAAAATCAGATGGGTGGTCCCAACAAGCATGATGAAATTAATGACCCCTGGAAGAGTGCTGAGATTATCAAAAAACACGTGACTGAGGGCATGGTAATGGCGCGGCGATGCCGTTTGCCCAAGGCAATTCAGGGGTTTATCCCGGAACACCAGGGAACAATGTTGATTGCCTATTTTTATCACCAAGCGCAGCAGATAGCCGAGAAAGACCCGACGAAAATTGTGAGGGAAGAAGATTTCCGCTATGATGGCCCGATTCCCCAGTCGCGAGAAACGGGGATAATGATGTTGGCAGATTCCTGTGAGGCAGCATTGCGATCGCTTAAAGATGCAACTCCAGAACAAGCCCTCTCTATGATTAACAAAATTCTCCGCGCCCGTTGGCAAGACAGCCAGTTAGCTGAGTCTAGGTTAACGCGAGAAGAACTATCCCGCATTGCGGAAGTTTTCGTCCAAGTCTGGCAACAATATAATCACCAACGCATTGCTTATCCCAAATTCACGGTTAGCTCAGACAAAGGATGTAAAGCATCCGTTTAATAGAAGACTATTCGCGTAGCTAGACTCTCCTCGCGGATTGAGAAAAACACACTTATCTATTAACTGCTGACAAATAACCTTGAAGCAGTCCAATCAACACTTCTGGCTGCTCCAAATGAGGTAGCACTCCCGTTCCCGCAATTGGCTGAAACTCGCGAATTGCTTTTGGATTTAGTGCAGCCAAACGCTTCCCTAGATTCACACTGATAAATTGTGCCTCCTCACCCCACAGGATAAAAGTCGGCACCGTCAATTGCTGGATATACAGGGCGAGGTCAAAATAAAGATCGCCCCGCAAAAACGCTAGCGCCGCGTATTCCCCATTCGGCTGCTGCGCTGACGCCAAATAAGCCTCTACTATCTCTTCAGACAATCGTTCTGGCTGAGCAAACAGGAACCGTTCGAGAAAACTCCGCACCGCCACTTCGTTTGTCGCCCCAAGCGTATAAATTAGCTTATCTAACAGCGGCGTCCCAATTACTTGAAGCGGTAATCTGCGCCCAGCATCTTGCCCAAAATCGGCAAAACCAGATGGACAGACTAAAAATAGCGTTTGGAATAACTCCGGACGTTCAGTTGCCAGACGGATTGTGAAACCCGCCGTCAGCAAAGATGCCACAACTTTTACCGGGGTAAAGCTTTGCTCTCCTCCAGAAATCGCAATTTTCTCAATAAACTCCGTCAGCGTCTTCAAATAGTCTGCAATTTGATAATCTCGGACTGGATGAGCTGACTCTCCCCAACCAATTAAATCTGGTGCGAATATGCGGTGAGTCGTTGCAAAAGCCGGGTACACCTTCGACCACTCGTAGGCAGAAGCTCCGCCACCAAAGCCATGCAGGAAGATTAACGGTGGCAATTCAGCTTGTCGTTGCCCTAACCACGAGTCCTCTACTGCGGTATAGTAAACCATCGAACCGAGGGAGGTTTCTATGACTTTTTGCTCAAAACCAGGCGGTTGAAACTGAAGCATAGGCGCTAACAAACCTTAAGCTTACATCTTTAATTTTGCGTACTTTTGCGCTTACCTTTGCGCTCTTTGCGTTAAAAGACAGCCAATTTTGAGCTAAAGGAAATAGTAACCGATGAATCTGCATTTGCTGGAGCAAAATCAATTGCAATTACAGTTGCGTAAGTATTGATAACTGATTCTGGCACAGTAATGGTTAAGCCACACAGCGGATTGGGACTGGAAAGCGCGTCAGCGATCGCATCTTTATCCCCATTTATTCAAACGTCAGTATCGCCATAAGTTTGCCTCCACCTTTCTGCTTGCTGAAATTTGATGCCTACGGCTTTTGCTGCATTCCTATCATCCGAGCGATCGCCTACCATTAAAACCTTGTCTGGCAAGTGCTTTTCTATCGCCAATTTCAGCATTCCTGGATTCGGTTTGCGAAACTTTCCAGATTCAGAGTGCTGGCTGTGGTTAACAACATCGCTGCGGGTTACGCAAAAACATTTTTTTCCTTCAAAATCGGGACAGAAATAAACTTCTTCTATCTCTGGTAATAAATCCAAAGTATACTGCTGCTCTTTGATGCAACTTTGCAGAGATTTTTTACCACTGGCGACACCCCCTTGGTTGGTTACGCCGACAATTTTCCAGCCAGTCGCGGCGAAGTAAGCAATCGCTCCCTCAGCGCCTTTAATAATCTGCTGATCGCCGGGACGCTGGATAAACTTGTGATTTGAGAGTGGCGATCGCACCGTGCCATCAAGATCGAGGATGAGTAAATTCGTCTCAGCATTGACGGCTGAAGGATCTTGCTCCATTAGAGAGTTGTTTTCAAATCAGTGGGCTATTAAACAAAGATAAAGGGAATCAGCTAAAAACGTGAACTTTACAAGAAAATGACGAATCAAAATAACCGATCTAAATGGGATTTCGGCAGATTTTTGCAAACGTTGACCTATTTCGAGGTGATTCCTTTCTTCAACTGCCTTCAGCGGTTGCTGCAAGGTCGCACCAAGGATAATCAAGACAAACCTACTGGAGAAAAGCGCGTGGGAGTGATACTGGTTGCTGGGGCGACGGGTGGTGTTGGTAAGCGAGTCGTGGGGCGACTGGTTGAACGGGGTTATCCAGTGCGTGCCCTTGTCAGAAATACTCAGAAAGCGCGGGAAATGCTTGGCGACAACGTAGAACTCTTTGAGGGAGATATCACCATCCCAGAAACGTTGACTCCGGAAATGATGTTGAACGTTAGTGCTGTGATTTGTTGCACTGGCGTTCGCGTGCAGCCAGTTGGGGGAGATACACCGGATCGGGCGAAGTATTATCAGGGTATCAAGTTTTATATGCCCGAAGTCGTAGACAGCCCGGAAATCGTGGATTATCAAGGCATCAAGAACTTAGTGCAAGTTGCTGCCAACTACTTTAGCCCTCAGACGAAGGGGGGAGCTGAAAAAGTAGTATTTGATTTTAGCAACCTTTCAGATGACATCAAGAATACTTGGGGTGCGGTGGATGATGTCGTTATGGGTGGCGTAAGCCAAAGTGGGATACAACTGGTGGAAGGCACGGCGCTGTTTGCTGGCAACGTGTCAACCGACAACTCTGGTGGTTTTGCTTCCGTTCGCACCCGCAACTTCGACACTCCGATTAATTTGGCAGGATACGAGGGTGTGGAATTGCGCGTTAGAGGCGATGGAAAACGCTACAAATTTTTTATCCGCACCGAATCCAGATGGGATGGCGTTGCTTATTCTTATTCTTTTGATACCGTAGCAAATACCTGGATCGATGTTCGCGTTCCCTTCGCTGACTTAACTCCTGTGTTTCGCGCCAAAACTTTGCAAGATGGCGAAGCAATTAACCCTAGCAAAATTTGCTCGTTCCAGTTGATGCTGAGCAAGTTTGAATACGACGGAGAACTAAATCCAAAATTTTCACCAGGCGGCTTTGCTTTGCAGGTGGAATCAATCAAAGCTTATGGCGGCGCGGTGCCTCAATTTATCATGGTCAGTTCGGCAGGTGTAACTCGTCCTGGTCGTCCTGGCATTAATTTAGAGGAAGAACCACCAGCGGTGAGAATGAATGACCAACTAGGAGGAATCCTTACTTGGAAATTGCGCGGGGAAGAGAGTATCCGGGAAAGTGGAATTCCTTACACAATTATTAGACCTTGTGCGTTGACTGAAGAACCGGGAGGCAAGGCGTTAGTTTTCGAGCAAGGTGACAATATTCGGGGCAAAGTCAGCCGGGAAGATATTGCCGAATTGTGCTTGCGATCGCTAGAAGAACCGAAAGCGTGTAATCTCACCTTTGAGGTAAAAGAGGCAGAAGATAGCCAAAATCCCGACTGGGAAAGCTTATTCTCCAGCTTGCAAAGCGATCGCATTGCAGCAATCAAATCGTAAAACAAATAGACTTCTTGCCTCTGCGGTTTTATAAAAAACTCCGTGCAAGAAGTCTACTATCTTTACAGATATTTGCCTGTCCCTACTTTATTCCCTCAAATTGCCCCAAAAAAGTTGGTTGAGGACGGAGAAGATTCACCTCTAAAACGGCTTTCACCGTCGCGAGTGCTTCCCGCGTTGTATAAGATTTCATCACCCCATCTCCATACCGTCCCCAATCGGGTGTACCCAAGCCGCTCGCATTCACACCTAATTGACGGCAAGTATACACGGCGCGTGACAAGTGGAACTGCTGCGTGATGACAACCGCCTGTGTCACCCCAAAAATCTCTCGTGCGCGATAGCAACTTTCATAAGTGCTGAAACCAGCATAATCCAGAGCAATATCAGCAGCCGGTACACCGCGATCGCTTGCGTAGCGCTGCATCACGCTCACTTCATCGTAGTCGGTGCGGCTATTATCGCCCGTCATTAAGAGTTTTTTAACGCGACCCATCTGATAAAGTTGCACAGCCGCTTCCACCCGATCGGCTAGCATCGGTGTGGGGCTACCGTCGGGCAATACGCCTGCACCAAGAACAATGGCGACACGCTCAGCCGGAACTTGGGCAGGATCGGTATAGCGATCGCTTCTGGTAACTGCACTCACATAGTAGATCGTCGCTGGAGCGATCGCGGCACTTCCCAACACGAGGAGCAGAAAAACACGACGCCAGTTAGACAAAAACCATTGACGCACGCTCACTCAAACTCCCCTCAAAGGTTATCAGAAATCTGTTCTAGCTAGCCTCAAGGAATTGCATCCCAACTCCGGAAAATATCAATTGGTCAAAATAACCCCTTAAAAAGAAAAACCCCTGGCTTGTCTCCAGGGGTAAACATCAGGGTGCATCTAACTAATCTTTGTTTTACATAGACAACGTAGCTATATCCGGAAGAAATCTAATTTCTATATCTCTACGTCTTCAGTTGTTCTTCCGAGCAGAATTTGAAAGATTAATGAGCGAATCAACTTTGTCTAATTAGGCAGAGTAGGAACCGCCCAGCCTGTCTAATCCACGTTTCACGCTGCTGTAGCAGTGGCAAAGAACAACTTCTCTAAGTTTTGTGGCTGCATAAATGCTACGTATTGAGGGGCAATCTCTGGGGGTAGCAGTTCAATCAATAGCTTGTTCTCAATCCACAACTCGATTACATCAAAAAACGAGTCCCGGCTACAGCGCAGCACGCGCCAGCCTTCACGGGTGGCAATTTTCTCAATCTGTTCTTGGCTCGTCGGTACAGATATGGCAGCATGGGTAGCTGTAAACGGTGAGTACAAAACGTTTTGAATGAATGCTGCCTGCTCGTAACCTTCACCAGGTATCATTTCGGTACCAACCGGATAAATCTCAATCATCGTCCCGTACTCATCGCAGGCGATAACGATATAACTGCCTGGGTTTGGTGGGAATGGGGCAACCTTTCCATTCCATATCTCTGCAAAGACATTGGCGACGTGAAGGGGATTTTCAGCGGGGAGAGAAATGTGGTGAATCATAGAGAGTGACTGCTCCTGAAGGAAATCGCTGCAAGAATTTAAATTAGGTACTTCTGAAACATCCATCTGAGTCATTGAAATTTCGCAAACAGCCAGGTTGTTCCCACAAAGTTCACCCGATTGGGTGAGTTTCCATCACCTGATTGCATGACTTAAATCGAGGTGAATCCACTTAAATCTCTCGTGCGCGATCGCTTCCAGGTCGAATTCAGGACTCTTGGAACTGAAAATAAAGCTAACAGTAGCACCGCTCTGTTTCTAAGGGAAATTTCTGGTTGGATAGAGTGTTTTGATAAATCTTTGCGCGATCGCCTTGATCTGAAGCACCATTAACCTTTGACGCCGCTCCCTGCATCTGTCGGCACAATATATCGCTGCAAAAAGAGGAAGACAAGCAGCACTGGAGTAATGGAAATGACAGAACCCGCTGCAACCAGTCGCCAATCTAGAGATAATGCCCCGGCAAGGGTGGCGACGCCTAAGGGGAGGGTGTAATATTCGGGTCGGTCAAGGACAATTAAGGGCCAGAGGAAGTCACTCCAAGAACCGATAAAGACAAAAATTGCCAGCGTTACCAGTGCTGGGCGAATTGCTGGAAGCATGACGTGCCACCACAAGCCTAGCTCCGAGCAGCCATCCATCCGAGCCGCTTCTTCTAGTTCTTTGGGCACGCCCTGAAATGCTTGCCGCAGCAAGAAAATCCCGAAGGCAGAGGCGATGCTTGGCAAAATAACACCCAAATAGGTATTTCTCAAACCTAGCTGTACGGTCAAGATGTACAGGGGAATCATCACGATTTGGAACGGAATCATAATCGTGGAGACGACAGCCGCAAAAACCATGTCCCGCCCCCGAAAATCCAGCCGTGCCAAGGGGTAAGCGGCAAGCGAGCAGAATAGCAGATTTAAGCCCACTGTCAGCACTGCCACCAGGGTACTGTTGAACAAATACTGACCAAAGGGATTGGTTTGCCAAACGGTGATGAAGTTCTGGAATGTCGGCTCTTGTGGCACTATCTGGGGTGGGAACTGAAAGATATTTTCAGTGGGAGATTTTAAGGAAGTACTGATGAGCCAAAGTAGAGGAAAAAGCATCACTAGCGCGATCGCTCCCAGGAACCCATACATCCAAAAAGTTTTAACTTTTGAGTTTTGAGTTGTAAAAAGGCGATATATCACGTTTGTTTTTTGAGTTTTGGAATTTATCATTGGGCGACAATAGCTGTTTTCTTTAATTAGAATCAGTCAATAGAAAATAAATAATTATTTCTATTATTATTATTATTATTAATTCATGATGTTTATTTTTGGAAAAAATCTTGTTTTTAATCTAATTAAGTCATATTATAGTAAGTGTATGGGTCTAACCAAATGCTTGTTCTAAGTAGGTTGTTGGAGCGCAGAGGACAATGTCCGCTGCGCGGAAATTAAAAAATAAAAATTGAGAAATTGAGATTTCATCGCATCATCCTCAACCCCGTTTCTGTACAGATGCCCTGCAAAGATTTATCCCAGCTATCAATTGGCAACTCTAGGGAAAAAGCAAAGTCAAAGACAATACCGATAGTTAATTTGGTTGCCCATTCAGATGAATTGAGCAAGCGATCGTAATAACCACCACCATAACCTAAACGATATCCCCGCACATCACAAGCTACAGATGGCACAAGAATTAAATCTACCTCTGTTGAGTGTAAAACAGGGCTATCTGGGTGCGGTTCAAGAATACCATAGGCACCTTTTTGTAGGGAGTCTCCAGGTTTCCAGAGATGCCAAATAAGACGATCGCCAACACAGCGAGGAAATCCCCATTGGCGACGAGCGCTAATGAGAGGGCTAAGGTCAGGTTCTTGTCGAAAACTGAAATAAGCTAAGACCGTTTTGGATTGGGTAAATAGGTGGGAAGATTCCAGGTGGGTACAGATGCGATCGCTCTTTTCTCTCCATTCCTCCACAGGCATCAATTGCCGTGTTTTGAGAAGCGATCGCCTTAATTGCTGTTTATCCAGTTGATGATCGACTTTGTTCACAAGTCTTATAACTTAAGGTTTGTGGCGAGGGGGTTATCGTCCATCCTTTGACTTGATATCCTGGGGACTTGTTTTGCGAGCGCTATTTTCGCTCCTGACAACGCAGAAACCCGTTTTGTTCGGCAAAACGGGTTCTTTACACTGGCGAGTTTTTCACGCTTACTCAGCGTGCTGCCGATACCAATCGATTGTGTTCTTCAGCCCTTGCTTGAAGTCCACTTGGGCAGTGAAGCCAAACTCTTGCTTCGCCCGTTCTGTATCTAAACAGCGGCGCGGTTGACCGTTCGGCTTATCGGTTTCCCAGATAATTTCGCCCTGATAGCCCATCAGTTCGCAAATCAGTTCTACCAAATCCTTAATAGAAATTTCATAACCCGTTCCCAAATTGACGGGTTCTGCGCCATTGTAGTCCTGGGTACCCATGACGATACCCAAAGCCGCATCTGTAGAGTAGAGAAACTCGCGAGTGGGACTCCCGTCGCCCCATACAGGTAGCTGCTTATCGCCTCTAGCTTGAGCTTCGTGGACTTTGCGAATTAAGGCGGGGATTACGTGGGAACTCTTGGGATCGAAGTTATCTTCCGGGCCGTACAAGTTCACTGGTAACAGGTAAATGCCGTTAAAGCCGTACTGCTGCCGGTAGGATTGGAGTTGCACCAGTAAAGCTTTCTTCGCAACGCCATAGGGGGCGTTAGTTTCTTCCGGATAGCCATTCCAGAGGTCATCTTCTTTGAATGGTACTGGCGTGAACTTGGGATAAGCGCAGATAGTCCCTACACAAACAAATTTTTGAACTCCTGCTTGATAGGCCGCATGAATCAGTTGAGTACCCATCATCAGGTTGTCGTAGAATAATTCAGCGGGTTTTACCAGATTCAGACCGATGCCACCGACGTGAGCGGCGAGGTGAATCACGACATCCTGCTGCTCAACGGCGCGTTGACAGTGTTCTAAGGAGCGGAGATCGTACTCGCGCGATCGCGGTATCGTAATCTTGTTTTGATCGGCTCCGGCTTTACACAACCGATCTACGACCTGACGCCCCAAAAAACCAGCTCCGCCAGTGACTAGAATCCGTTTATCGCTTAAATCTAAAGTAGCCATATCTCTTGCCATCCTCCACTGGATTCAGGATATCTCCAAAAATTGATGAGTGATGAGTTAATGAAAAACTCATCACTCATCACTCAGTAGGGCGCGGGGATCGCTCTTGCCCCTACAAGTCAAGACGACTTAATCGTGCATACTACCTACATTCTGGCGAATCGTGGCAAGATCCAGAGGCGAGTGCGAACCATTGCCATTCGGACAATTCAAGCCCAAAGCTTGCATATCCGCTTCTACCATCAAGCGAACTAATTCTTCAAAAGTAACCGATGGTTTCCAACCCAGCTTTTGGTGCGCCTTCGTGGGATCGCCAATCAGTAAATCCACTTCCGCTGGACGTAAATAGCGTTCGTCAAACTCTACGTAGTCTTTCCAATCTAGATTGACGTGTTCAAAGGCAATATCTAGGAATTGACGAATGGAGTAAGTTTCTCCCGTTGCTACAACGTAATCATCCGCCTCCTGTTGCTGTAGCATCAGCCACATTGCTCTTACATAGTCTTTTGCATAGCCCCAATCCCGCTTGGAATCGAGATTGCCCAGGTAGATTTTTTTCTGCTTCCCGGCAACAATGCGAGCGATCGCCCTGGTAATCTTGCGCGTTACAAACGTCTCTCCTCTCCGCGGACTTTCGTGGTTGAAGAGTATCCCGTTACACGCAAACAGCCCGTAGGATTCTCGGTAATTCACCGTTTGCCAGTGAGCGTAAAGCTTCGCACAGGCATAAGGACTACGGGGGTAAAACGGTGTGGTTTCCTTCTGAGGCACTTCTTGTACCTTACCAAACATCTCAGAAGAACCCGCCTGATAAAACCGTACCTCAATGCCGGTACGTTGTTGGTAGTCCCGAATCGCTTCCAACAGGCGCAGCGTCCCCATCCCGACCGCATCAACGGTGTATTCCGGCGAGTCAAAACTAACGCGGACGTGGGATTGGGCACCTAAATTATAAATTTCTACCGGCTGGACTTGTTCTAAAATCCGGCGTAGAGTTGTGCCATCGGTTAAATCGCCATAGTGCAGAAACAACCGCACCCCCTCTTTGTGAGGGTCTTCATACATATAATCGATCCGGTCTGTATTAAATGTAGAAGTCCGGCGAATGATCCCGTGAACCTCATAGCCTTGCTCAAGCAAAAATTCGCTCAAGTAAGAACCGTCTTGTCCCGTAATGCCCGTAATTAGCGCTCGCTTGCGTTGCGTCATACTTAGTATTCCCTATAGCCTGTGACGAAACAATCGTCTTAACAGTAACTGGTAATTATCCTGTAAGCTTTCTCTCGCTAACATTGCAGCAAGAGTCACTTGCACCCAAATTTATGAAAAATCCCTCTGTAAGTAGAGGAAATCCTTAATTCACTCCTTACGTTAACGCAAAATCTCTGGCGCAACATCAGGAATATACGTAGATTCTGCTAAGCATCGGCAATAAGACTTACGTATTTCGACGGTGGACTAAATGTTGAGCAAAGAAGAGGGGAAAAGCTTCTTGCAAGAGTACCTACAGTACCTGTTGCATAAATTTTGAGCGACACAAATTAATTAATCGCCATTACAACAACCAATTTATCTAAACTCTGAAATTAGACATGAAGAGTTTACCTGCTGTAGAGGCAAGCGTAACTCCCAGCGCTGTACTAACTCATAAAACGATGAACGACAAAATACTACAGCTCTCTCTACACAAGGAGGAAAGCTGTAGGAGCCGTTGTTCAAAGAACTTGACTTGAGTTATAGATTGCCGAACATTAGCTATGTTTCAGTAGGCACCATTGTCTTTGGGGGAAACGACAACGCCAATTGTTTTTACAACTAGCCACAAATCCAGCCAGAAATTCCTGGCATTGACGTAATAGACATCTATCTGGACTCGGCGCGGATAAGGGATGTCATTGCGCCCAGAAACTTGCCATAATCCGGTGATTCCAGGTCGAATCGTCAGCACTTTGTCAATGTGATGCCCGTATTTTGACAACTCCTCGGCAACGAGAGGTCTTGGCCCGACAACGCTCATGTCCCCTTTTAGAACGTTCCAGAATTGGGGAAACTCATCCAGGCTAGTCACCCGTAGGAATTTACCAATCCATGTAATTCGAGGGTCGTCTTTGAGTTTGAAATTATCCTCGAATTCCTGACGCAGATGGGGTGAGGTTGCCATCATTTGCAGCAAAACTTCGTCTGCATTTGGCACCATCGTTCTGAATTTGAGACAGCCAAAAGGCCGATGATTTTTCCCGATTCGTTCCTGGACATAAAAAATGGGACCTCGTGTGCTCAGAGCAATCAGCAAGGCCAACAGCAGGTAAACCGGAGAAAACAAAATCAAAACCGACAGTGAAAACAGAACATCAAAACATCGCTTAGCGAAATCTCGGTCTAGACGCTGTAGGGGGAGGTCTCGCTGTTTGCTCAAACCTCTGGGCCTACCTGTCGGCGCGAGTGGTTGAAAACCTCGCTTCACGAACGCCCACAACATCTTGCCGGAGATAAGTTGGCTTTCGGCAGTCATCTTACTCCTTCACTTCACACCACACAGTCCCGATCATAAAGCCACAAGACGCCTGAAGACAGCTAATGGAGTCCCAGAAAGTAGAATTTGGTCATTAGTCATGGGTCATTGGTCATTAGTCATGGGTTTTTAGCAATCGGCTAAAGAGCATGACTGATGATTAGGGACGAATGGCTGAGGATGACTGAAATTCTTGATAACAGCTCTCTAGAAAGGCTAGATAGCGCTTCTGGAAAGTTTGAGGGGCGAACTGAGAAGCGCGGACTCTAGCAATCTCCGGATTAAATAATCCTTGCGATGCTTCAAAGGTTTTTACCGCTTCTATCAAAGCCGCTTCTGTTTGGGCTGGAAAAAATAAGCCAGTCCCCTGTGTCGGGTGTTCCCGAATATCCAGAACGGTTTCTAATGCCCCACCAGCACCATAGGCGATCGCAGGAGTGCCACAAGCTTGGGCTTCTACCAACGCCATGCCAAAGTCTTCACAGGCTGCATATACAAATGCTTTTGCTTGAGCCATATACTGCTCAACAACATCATCTGGTTGTGACCCTAGCACTTTTACATTGGGTTTCGCTAGCTGGCGCATTTCGTCAAGTTCCGGCCCCGTGCCAATCACCACAAGCGGGCGTCCCAGTTGGTTAAAAGATCGGACAATTAAAGATACTTGCTTGTAACTCACCAGCCGGGAAACGGTGAGGTAAAAATCTTCTTTTTGGGGCTGAAAGGAAAACCGCTCAACATTGACGGGTGGATAAATGACTTCTGCTTGCCGCCGATAGCAGCGCCAGATGCGACGTGCGGTGTGTTGGGAGTTGGCGATGAAATAATCAACGCGGTTTGCGGAGAGTACATCCCACTGACGCAGTTGATGAAGTAGATACCGCGTCAGGATGCCTGGGAGACCCCGTCCTAGTCGGCTACTGTCTAGATAATCAAAAGTTAAATCCCAGGCGTAGCGCATGGGCGTATGGCAGTAGCAGATATGCAGTTGTTGCGGGCTGGTGAGGACTCCTTTAGCGACAGCGTGGGCAGAGGAGAGAATGACGTCATAGTCACGTAAGTCTAGCTGTTCAATCGCTAGCGGCAATAGAGGGAGATATTTTTGGACGCCACTGCGGGCTTTCGGGAAGTGTTGCAGGAATGTGGTGCTAATGGGGCGATTGAAGAGATAACTTTCGGGATTGGTGGATTCAAAGTCAATTAGGGCATAGAGGTCGGCATCAATGTGCTTGAGGATTTCCCGGACAACAAGTTCTGACCCGCCAGTAGCTTCGGGGGTCAACCATTCATGGACGAGGGCATACTTTAATGACAAAGCTGACTTCACAGTTGCGCGTACTTAAGGGCTGAGTGTAAATTTTACTCACTCCTCAGCCAGCGATCGCTCTTGAGCTAGCGATCGCTGTAGATTCTAAGTGCATTACCGCACTTTTGCACGCCTGACACTGGATTACAGGGAATTAAAAATAGACTTCCTAGAACTTAGCTTAGAAAAATAGCCTGATTCTTCTCTTCTACTACTTTTTTGAGCTTTAGAGAGCGAGTGGAAATCGCAGGCAGCTTTTGGTTAACTTCCACAGTAACTGTTTATCCCGTTTACTAAATTTTTTTCTGGATTATAGGATTTCTGCAATTTTTTAAATCCAGCGTCAACTGCGGGAAAATCCCTTTTTTTGAGAGCTGAAACATATTCGCGAGTTGCCTTACTACTCTCTCGATACATTCTAATAAAATCAGCTTGAAACTTTTTAAGCTTTGGATCGTTGACGCTAATATTTTTCATTTTTTGAGCTGATTTATCCCAAATCTCGGCTGTTTTAGCTAGCGCTTCTGGAGAGCTATTCTGACCTCCATTGGTCACGGTTTTGGTTTCATTCACCGTTTCATTGGTAATCTTGAAAATCTTTTGACACTGAGTGATTTTGCTTTCGGTGCAACTGACGATCGAGAAACTGACGGCGGCAGTCACGGGAAGGATGACAGCGTACCGACGAAGAAAGTGCATGAAAACTCTCCTGATGAGTTGATGGGTACTTCCACTTTATTTCCCTAAGATTGACAGCCAATCGGGATACGATGGCAAACCAGAGACCGAGATTAAGATTCGGTCTCTTCGGTTGCTTCAATGGCATCCACAAGGCGTTGTAAAGCTTCTGTTAGCTGCATCAACCGCACAAGAGAATCATCTTGGGTTTCTGCTAAAGTTTGCACCGCATCGCTTAAGGCAAAAATTTGATAGTGCTGCTGTTGGACTTGATGCCCCTGTTCTTGTACTTGAATGGTCAGGGCATCCACTCGGTCAGCAAGGCGGTTAATTGTCTCATTAGTGGCAATTACTGCCTCCCTAAGGTTTCCCTGTTGTTGTACTTGAATTGTGAGAGCATCTACTCGCTCGCCAAGACGGTCAATTGTGTCAGCGCTGGCAAGTACTGCCTCTGCAATTTGTTCAACAATCGATTCTAAACGACCTAATCTAACTTCCACTCCAGAATTATCCATGACGATGCTGATGCCATTGCCAAGCGTCAGCAACGATTTTACTCAGGTCTGCGTATTGCGGACACCAACCGAGGATTTTTTTTGCTTTATCGCTGCTGCCAACTAAAATAGGGGCGTCCCCGGCACGGCGATCGCGTTCTACTGCTTTGATCTCCCGCCCCGTGACCGCTTTGGCTGTCTCAATCACTTCTCTGACTGAGAAACCATTGCCATTGCCTAAGTTAAAGACATCGCTCGTTCCCCCTTGCAGGAGATACTCTAGCCCTAAAACGTGAGCATCTGCCAAGTCGCTGACGTGGATGTAGTCCCGAATTCCGGTGCCATCTGGGGTCGGGTAATCGGTGCCGAGAATGAAGATAGATTCCCGTTTGCCCAAAGCTGTCTGAAGTACCAGGGGAATCAGGTGCGTTTCTGGCTCGTGATCCTCACCGAGTAAGCCATCGGGATTCGCACCAGAAGCATTGAAATAGCGGAACGCCACGGACTTTAAATCGTAGGCAATATCAAAATCTGCCAGAATTTTCTCTACCATCCACTTACTCGTCGCGTAAGGACTGAGGGGATTTTGGGGATGGTGTTCGGTCATGGGAACTTCCTGGGGCATCCCGTAGATGGCGCAAGTGGAAGAAAAGACAAATTTCTTCACGTTTGCTGCCACCATTGCTTCTAGCAGTGTCAAAGTGCCAACGACGTTGTTCTGGTAGTATTTGGCGGGATCGGTGACGGACTCTCCCACCGCAATATAGGCGGCAAAGTGCATAACTGCCGCAATGTTGCGAGTGGCAAAGAGTTGGTCGAGGAGAGCGCGATCGCTCATATCTCCCACTACCAGTTCTACTTTGAGTACATTTTCCACCAATTCCCGATGTCCGTACACCAGGTTATCTAATACCACTACCCCATAGCCTGCCTTGATCAGCGCCAGTACGGCATGGGTTCCAATATATCCAGCTCCACCCGTCACCAGAATGGTTGGTTTGACTTGCGACACGTTCAATACCTTCTCAAACTTTGAATCAGTGCTTTATAAGGATAGCTAACTGAGGGCAATGCGTTGTCCTCGGTAAGAGAGCTTGTGTTCCTTATAAATACTTTCCTTCACCAAACTAGCGATCGCATACCTCTTTCGTCGGAAAATCGCACAGAAACGCGGAAGCATCCCCATTTCTGTGCGATTCAAAATTATATCTTAGAGATTTTTGCGGCTGAGCTTACAAACCAGCGCTTTAGTGACCTTGATTACTTTTGAGGAACTGCGCGATCGCTTTGTTGTCGGGGAACAAACAGGGTTTTAGAGCTTGCCGGTGGTTGATTGCGGCGATCGCGGTGTTCTTGACAGCGAGGCAACCTGTGTAAAAGTGGCAGCTTTTCATCTTCGAGACTCTCTACCGTACACAAAATCGGTCTTTGATTTTCTGCACCCGCTACTGGTACAGGTGAGAGTGTATTTCCTTGAAAGTCTGTCACAATTTCTGTCTTGGGTTGGTTCCCAGGTTCCGGTTGGGGATTTGAACTGGGTACGGGGGTAGGAGTTGGCGCAGGACTTGGCACGGGAGTTGGCGCAGGACTTGGTGCAGGAATTGGCGCGGGAATTGGCGGTGGAGGAGTGGTATTGATCGTAATATTGCCCTGAACAGTTCCACCGGGGAAAGATTCGGGGGGCGAAATTGTCGAAGTGCCCGTGGTGATGGCTTGGGCAGTTCCATTCGTCGTGGGATCGCCAACAACAAATGGAGTCGAGGGGACTGGAACTCCCCCGTGATGATTGATATTAATGGCTCCACCCCCGCCCGTTCCTGTCGTGTTAATGCTGGGGTTGTTGTAGGTAAAAGTAACGAACTTATTATCAACGGTGAGATTCTGTCCCGCCGCGATAGTTACATTACCGCCTTTGCCGCTGCCAAGACTCTGAGCATCGATGATTTTGGCGGCGATATCATTGCCAGCAATCAGCGTGATGTCACCGCCATCGCCAGAGGAAGAGCAAGAATTGCACTTAGAACTGGAGTCTATGGTTTCAGTCTTGATATTGCCTCCGGCGCTAATTGCGATCGCGCCGCCAGTCCCAGAAGCAGCCGTGCCAAAGTTATCAGAAGAGGAAAAGATATCTCCGGTTGTAATATTTCCCGATGGGGCGCTGAGGGTAATTGCACCTGCATTACCAGGGCGATTACGAGAGTCTAAATTGTAAACTTGATTAACTGGATCGGCGGCATTAATAGAACCGCTGGTGCTGCTAATACTTATATTTCCACCAGACGACTGAATGGTTTGAACATTAATATCACCCGGTGCCGACAAGGTAACATTTAAAGGTTCCGCTGGTCCCAATAAATCATCAGATTTAATGGTTCCTGCAACTGTAATCGTTCCAGCTGAGGTAGGAGATTTCACAAAGGTTGTGTAGGAGGGATTTGCGCCTGCATCGTCAAAATATTCGGGAGGGGCACCCGGAAAGGGTTCGGTGAAGGGTACGTTATCAGTTGTCCCAGTCGCACCTGCTTGTAAAATCAGGGCACGACTATTAGGATCTACCTCTGGATCGATCGCATTAATGACGATATCTCCACTAATCGTAATTTTTCCGGCTGCGATTATCTTCAGGGAAGCGCCCGTATAAGAATGAAGCATGACATCGCCATCAGACGTAATGATGGGGTCATAAATACTTTGAAACTTGCCGCCTGCTCCCGATAAGTTGAGAATTGAGAAATTCCCCCCTGCTGAATAGTGAGCATCTCCAGAAATCACTCCATCACTGATTAAACTGAGATTGCCGCCACTTTGAAAGGGTGTTTCTGGGTGATTCAGCGCCAAAATATCAACTGCTTGATTGCCTTGAACGGTGAGATTCCCTCCCGCCTTCGCTACAAAAGGGGTCGCGACGCTATCCCGCACTCGCACGGTATCTTTTGCCAGCAAATTCATATCCCCAGATGTCTGTATCTGGCTTTCAACTAGGGTCAAATTATGGTTGGCTGAAAGAGTTGCTGTTCCCGCATTGAGCTGACGGACTACCACATCCCCCGCTTCTACCTTGATACCAGAACCTGTTAGTTCTACCTCTCCTTTGCTATTTGTAGTCAGTCCAGTGGCATTTCCCGCTTTGCTACCTGTTAGTAGCTGGGGTAGAGAGGAAACTGTTGCGGTTGAGGACTGACTAGCATCAGGAGAAATGGGTTGAATCTCCAAACTTAGCAATTGTCCGGGTTGACTAATCCGGACTGTATTCTGACCCGGTACTGCTGCCACAATCAGTTTACCGCTTGGTGCTGACAGAGTTCCCTGGCTAACAACAGTGCCACCCAGCAAGGTAAGATTTTGCCCTTCTTTAACTGCTAGTTCTCCAGAGTTGACAATAGCACTCGGTTGAGCAGTATTAAACGAATAACTGCTGGGCATTCCCGTTAAGGTTGCGTAATTATTATCGCCGGTAGCATTAAAAGAATTAGAGCCAAAACCAATCCCTGTAGCACTGGTTGCGGTAAAGCTTCCCGGCACATCCAATCTGGCATTGGCACCAAATATAATCCCCGATGGATTCATCAGGTATAAATTAGAATTTCCTCCGCTGACTTTAATTAAGCCATCAATGGTAGAGGGATCTCCACCCACTACTCTGCCTAAAATATTTTCAATTTTGGGATTAGAAATAAAGTTAGCTATTTGGTCTGCATTGAGGTTAAATTGCTCAAAGCTGTGGAAAAGGTTTGCTCCATCACCAGACAGTTTTCCTCCGCCGATATTGATTGTATTGCCTTCAGGAGCGGCAATTGTGCCCGTACCGTCTTGAGCTGGAACAATCGTTTCTGCCTGTGCCGGTTTCACAGCGATCGCAGGTGCAACGGCAAGTAATCCAAGCAATACGCCAGAACTTTCAAAAGCTGATTTCATCTGGTGTTAACCCATTGGGGTCATGATTTATCCTGCTCCTCATTACCAGGATTGATAGAACTATCAGGATCTCAAGTAGGCTTCATTAATAAATAAATAAAATATTTTTAATAGCGAATTTTATTAAACTCTATTTGTGTAAATATATGGATAAAAGCACTTTTTTATGTACGTGCAATTGCAACTAATAGCTAGTTTCACGGTTAATCATAATTTCTATTTTTAAATAAAAAATACTTGGAGCTTATCAATGCTCTAAATACTATAAAGCGTGTGTAGATTTACTGAAAATTGAAAAGCTTCCGGATTAATAGCCAAAATAAAGAACTATTTAACTAGTTTTGTTGTAAAACAATTTCACAAAGTGAAAACTACGTATATTCGCGGAGGATTAAAATTTCTAGTTTTGGTAAAGACTCTATTTCGGGTTGCAAATTATTCCTCGATCCGAGACTGCTGGATTTGTTAGAAACCCGATAAATATTGAGTTTGTCAAATATCTGGTTTGTTAGCTCAGTTTCTAACCTTTCTCACTCCCAAGCTTTGTTTTGCAATTGCACAGTATTCTACGGCTAGAAATAAGTAAGTTCAGTTTGTCGAGCAATTGCAAATAGTAGTATCCCTTCTAATATTAAATAATGAGGTTTTTGGTATGAAGCAACCGCTCTTTTTCTTAACTCTCGCTTTCTGCGCCGCCTTGACGATTCCCTCACACCAAAAGGCTGATGCGGCTGGAATTGTCGGCAATGGAACTGCTGCAAGTTGTACTGAAGCTGCTTTAGATACTGCTTTAGTAGGCGGGGGGACTATAACCTTTAATTGTGGTTCCAGTCCGCACACGATTGTAGTGAAAGAAAAGGTACTTTCCGCGAATACAGTAATCGACGGACGAAGTGTAGTAACTCTCAGCGGAAATGGAACTAATCGGATTTTTTCCACTGATAGCCTCGTTCAATTGACCCTAAGAAATCTCACTATTGCGAATGGCTTCAGTACCGAAAATGGTGGCGGCGTTTATAGCGGCTACAGAGGTAAGTTAGTGGTACTTAACTGTACCTTTAACAACAACAAATCCACGAAGCCGGGGGAGGCCGGAGGCGGTGCAATCTATAGTAAAAGTGAAAGTACAATTGTTGTAGATAAAAGCACTTTTACCGGAAACCAAGCTAGCCTTGGCGGAGCAATCTATGACTTGCTCAGCGACTTAACCGTAACGAATAGCACTTTCACGGGAAATACCGCTGGAATTGTGGCTGCTGGGGGGGCGGGTGGTGCCATTTATAATGATGGTGCGAATGGTAATTTAGGTAAAATTATTCTCCGGAACAACACCTTCACAAACAATATTGCCACCAATCAAGGTGGGGCTTTTTTTAACCAACTTTATAACAACAATACGACGACAATCGAAAATAATACCTTCTCTGGAAATAGCGTTACGGGCACTGGCGACAAAGGATTTGGCGGTGCTATTTTCGTGGTCGGTGGCACCACAACTGCCCCTAATTACACTGCCGGAACAAACAGCACTATTTTTATAGTGAGGAACACTACCTTCTCTGGCAACATTTCTGCGAATCAGGGCGGGGGACTGTGGACGGGAAATGACGTAAGCGCAGAAGTTTCTAATAGTACTTTTTCAGGGAATCGTGCTGTGACTCCAGATGCCAAGGGGGGTCTAGGCGGCGCAATCATGAGAACCAGTGGCAAGATGACCATCAATAATGTCACGATTGCTAACAATTATGCTGGGTTTATGGGGGCTGGTATTTTTGGCAGCAGTCCAGATATAACCCTGAAAAATACAATTATCGCTAACAATAAAGCGGATAATGGCGGGAATACCTGGAATATTAAGCAGAATTGTTCTGACGAAATGACTAATGGCGGCAACAATATCCAATTTCCCGCCAAAAACCCAAACGATCCCACTGACAAAAACTGCGTGGTTGGCATCACGATTGTTGAACCAATGCTAGGTGTACTTTCTGCGACTGGTGGTTTGACTCAGACTCTACCCTTATTAGCAGGGAGTCCAGCGATTAATACAGGAAATAACGCGACTTGCTTGGCAACGGATCAACGAGGTGTTGCCAGACCGCAAGGTGGTGTTTGCGATATCGGAGCATTTGAAGCAAAATAATCAGATGGGTAGTTGGTAACGGGATGTAATTTACCAATTACCGATTTTCAAACTATCTAGTGCTTGGAGCCAAAAACGAGAAGAAAAAAGCACTTTTTCTTCTCGTTTTTGGCTCCTGTATTTTTATGTCTAAGCTTTGACATTTGCAGATTGTTACTGAATAGTCAGCGCAACAAGTGCAAGACTAGGAGATAGTTAAAGATACTGCTCTTTTCTAGTCAACATCATGCTAGATACGCTGGACTTGGATCTTTGCCTCGATAAAAATATCTATGATTCTCAGATTGAGACGCTAATGCGTCAAGTGCGATCGCTCCAAAAGGCTTGCTGGGACAAAAAGCTACCCATGATTGTCGTGCTGGAAGGTTGGGCGGCAGCGGGGAAAGGTGCTTTAGTCAAGAAAATGGTCAATTACATGGACCCGCGAGGGTTTACGGTTCACCCGATTTGGCCTCCCAACCAGGAAGAGCAACAATACCCTTTTTTGTGGCGCTTCTGGCGGAGACTGCCAGTAAAGGGCAGTATTGGGATTTTTTATCACAGCTGGTACACCCATGTTTTGGAAGACCGGCTGTTTGCACGAATCGAGGACTCAAAAATCCCAAGCGTGATGGCCCAGATAAACGCCTTTGAGCGCCAACTGGTGGATGATGGAAATGCGATCGCTAAATTCTGGATTCATCTAAGCCGCAAAGAATTAAAGCACCGACTCAAAGAATATGCCAAAGATCCGTTAGACGCTTGGCGAGTGCGTCCGGAAGACTGGAAACAAGAGAAACACTACGGTAAATATGTAGATTATGCCGAAGAAATGCTCGTCCAAACCAGCACTGGCTCCGCCCCCTGGACATTAGTGGAGGGCAACTGCCAACGCTGGGCGCAGGTCAAAGTCCTCACCCAATTCGCTGCCACTCTTACAGAAGCCCTCGACCGACTTCACATTCGGACGCCTATCACCCCTGTACCCCCTCAAAAACACCTCAACCCAGCAGAGCCGGATCTCTTAGCGCAAGTCGATCTCAATCTTGCTCTCTCCAGGGATGAGTACAAAAAGCAGTTACGCGATGCCCAAGTAGAACTGCTGAAGCTTCAGATGAAGATTCACAAACATCAAGTGCCCGTCTTGGTGCTGTTTGAAGGTTGGGATGCGGCTGGGAAAGGAGGAGCCATCAAACGCTTAACCGATGTCCTCGACCCCCGCAGTTATGCCGTTCATCCCTTCGCAGCACCTACGGATGAAGAGAAAGCGCATCACTACCTCTGGCGGTTCTGGCGGTGGTTGCCAACAGCAGGGACAATTGGAATTGATGACCGCAGCTGGTACGGGCGAGTGTTAGTAGAGCGTGTTGAAGGTTTTGCCACAGAACTGGAATGGCGCAGAGCCTACCAGGAAATCAATGAGTTTGAGAGCCAACTGACGAATGCAGGCTACGTTTTGGTCAAGTTCTGGCTGCATATTAGTCCTGAAGAACAGTATCAGCGATTCATATCGCGTCAGAATGACCCCTTTAAAGAATACAAACTCACCGCCGAAGATTGGCGAAATCGGGACAATTGGGCTTTCTATGAAGTGGCAGTCAATCAAGCAATTCAGCGGACGAACACTTTTAACGCTCCCTGGACAATTGTTGCTGCGAATGATAAATACTATGCCCGTGTTAAGGTAATTCAAACCGTAACCGAGGCGATTCGGGCAAAATTGAAACGTCAATAAGAGGCAATCGGTAATCGCTGGTGAATAGTCGTTACCAATTACCCATTACCAATTACCCATTACCAATTACCTACTATGTTTTTACTACTAACGCGGGTTCTACTGTGGCTGCTGATTGGCACCTTAGTCTACTTTTTGTTAGTGCGATGGATTCCCAAACAATATCTCGCTTGGTTGGGCGGGCTGCTGTTGTTTGTCATCATGGTGATGGCGTTTTACAACCCCAATGAAAGGTTGGTATCGAGCGCCTGGAACATTCTTTCGTTTCCGCTCAAACCGTTGGGGTTGTCGATTATGCTTTTGTTGTTCGCCATCGGCGGAGTGAAAAAGAATGCGCTAACAGGCGTAGCTTGGAACCAACTTAGGATAGCCTTCTTCGTTTTGTTGTTGTCTAGTTTGCCAATCGTTGCCTACTGGCTGGCTCAGCAAGCGGAAGTGGAGGCGATTCAACTGGAGCAACGACGCCAACTGATTTGTCAAACTCAATGTCCGGCTGATATTACGCCGACCGGATCTCAAATTGTGGGGGCGATTGTGGTGCTGGGGCGAGGAACGACACAACCCAATCTTCCCTACCGGACGCAGATTCAATTAACTGATACGGGCGATCGCATTCTATACTCTGCTCAGCTGTATCAAGAACAGCTACGGAGCGGTAATGACCCCTTAGTGATTGTCAGTGCAGGACCTAGAGCGGAGCTGACAGGAAATCAAGATAGTGTTAACGAGGCTAACGATGTCGCGGCGCTGCTGGTCAGGATGGGTGTACCCCGCAACCGAATTGTGATTGAACCGCGTGGGGTTGATCTCCGCACCAGTGCCGTCAGGGTTGAGGAAATCTTGAGGCAGCGCGGTATTCGATCGCGCCGGATTATTCTCGTTGCCTCCGGCTTAAATATTCGCCGTGCCAACCTTACGTTTGCCAATTTGGGCGTCACGGTCATTCCCAGAGCTACAGATTTCTTTACCTTTCAAAGTGGGGCAACGCCTGCCCGACGCATCACCGTCACGGATTTTGTTCCCACCGTGGAAGCGCTAGTCACGACAACGCGAGTGGTAGAAGAATATCTCACTTTCATCTACTACTTCTTACGCGGCTGGTTGACACCCCTCGTTTTATAGAAGCAGCACGAGCGCCAATTCGTCTACGATGGTTTGGGATTGGATGTTAGGCGAAAGCTTCTTGCAGGTTGCAAGAAAGTTTTTTGTCTGTTGCCTTTTCTCAGTTTTTAATCCTCAGTCCTCACAGAATGGCTCACTCTCGGCTGCAAAAATTGGGTGCTTATCTGCGTCCCCACTGGCGACAGGCTACCTTAGGCGTTATCGCGCTGTTTGTTGTGAATGCAGTGGGCGTTTATATCCCTTTGCTGATTCGAGATAGCGTTGACGAACTCCGCCAAGCGTTCGACTTCGCTCAAATCTGGAAGTATGTAGCGCTAATCCTGATTCTGGCTTCGGCAATGTGGGTAGTGCGGATGGCTTCGCGCATCTTGCTGTTTGGAGTCGGGCGACAAGTAGAATTTGACCTGAAACAAAAGATTTTTCAGCATTTACTCACTCTGGAACCGTCTTATTTTGCTAGCAACACAGCGGGAGATTTGATTAACCGGGCGACTAGCGATGTGGATAATATCCGGCGTCTGCTGGGATTTGCGGTATTGAGTTTGGCGAATACAGTTTTTGCCTACGGACTGACATTGCCGGTGATGCTGTCGATTAATTTGAAGCTGAGTCTGCTGGCGATCGCAGTCTATCCGTTTATGCTGATTGCTGTGCAGCTATTTAGCGATCGCCTACGGAACGAACAGCTGGTGTTGCAAGAGGAACTCTCTAGCATCAGCGAGTTGATTCAAGAGGATATGAGCGGGATTGGTCTGATCAAAATCTACGCTCAGGAGGAGAACGAACGCCGCGCCTTCTCCCGGTTAAATAATCGCCTGTTGCAAGCCAATATCCAATTAGCAAAGACCAGAAATGTCTTGTTTCCAATCATTCAAGGCATGGCTTTTATCAGCTTACTGATATTGCTATGGGTTGGAGCGCGATCAATTGTGGCGGGTGCGATCACAATTGGCGATTTTCTGGCATTGATTCTCTATACTGAACGATTAGTTTTCCCCACTGCTCTACTGGGTTTTACGATTACTGCCTACCAACGAGGTGAGGTGAGTATCGACCGCATTGAGTCAATTCTGATGGCAGAAGCCAAAATTAAAGATTCTCCGAATGCACTCGCATTACCCGTTGAAAAAGTAAGCGGTAAATTAACAGCCCGTCAACTCAGTTATACGTTTCCGGGAGCCGAAACTCCCGCGCTTAAGAATGTTAGCTTTACGATTGAACCAGGGGAAACCGTGGCGATTGTGGGACCAATTGGCTCCGGAAAATCGACACTTGCCAATGCCTTGCCGCGATTAGTGGATATTCCAAGCGATAGTTTGTTCGTAGATGGCAATGATATTACGCAGATCAAATTGCCCGATTTGCGCGGAGCGATCGCTTATGTCCCGCAAGACAGCTTTCTGTTTAGTACCACCATCAAAAACAACATTCGCTACGGCAATCCTCTGAGCGAACAGACAGAGATTATTAATGCTGCCAAGCAAGCGCAAATTCACCCGGAAATTCTCAATTTTCCCCAGCAATACGAAACCGTTGTGGGTGAGCGCGGCATTACCCTCTCAGGGGGACAGCGACAACGGACGGCTCTCGCCCGTGCTTTACTGATGGATTCCCCGATTCTGATTTTGGATGATGCTCTCTCCAGCGTTGATAATCAAACTGCCACAGCCATTTTGAATAATCTTTCGGAAGGCATCCAGCGCAAAACGGTTATTTTTATCTCTCACCAATTGTCTGCGGCTGCAACTGCCGATCGCATTTTTGTGATGGATCGAGGTCAAATTGTGCAGTCTGGGACTCATGCCGAACTTTTGCAACAACCTGGACTTTACCGTTCACTTTGGAACCAGCACGAGCTAAAGGAAATCCTCAGCTAATTTTAGTGGCACTCAAGCAGCGATCGCTATTTGAGTTTCTTGAGGTAATGCAATTTGATTCGTCGGGTTGGATGGTACTTCGGAAACCCTGGGTGTAAAGAACATTAAAGCCGAACCCAGCAGACAATTAACGCACATTTTTCCGATTCCTCCTCAAATAAAGCGGCTCTTGGAGTCATCTGTTTGAGGTTCATTTTACCCATACTTTTTAAAATGCCAGCACTGAAGTGATATGATTGCCCTACTCAATCGGTTCTGGTGGGGAGCAGCCACCAGAGGTAACGGGGAAAGTTCGGTGTAAAACCGTCGCTGTCCCGCAGCTGTAATGAGATCCGTCGTTTTGGTCTCTCAGCCAGAATACCCGCCGAGAGAAATTGATTTGCGAAATCTGCGAGGTACAGAATTATGTCTAAAGATAGACGCTTTGCTTTCTTAAATCTGATGCAAAGCCGAACAGTAATTGTATTTTTGGTTTTAATTAGCACTTTCCTATGCGCCCAGCGGGCGATCGCTCACCATCCAATGGGTGGCAAGACGCCGTCTAATTTATTTGAAGGGTTCTTTTCAGGACTAGCCCATCCCTTAATTGGACTGGATCATTTTGCGTTTGTGGTGGCGATTGGGCTACTGGCGGTTGGGCAAGTGCGGGGCGCGTTCATCCCAGTCGGGTTTGTATTGGCAGCCTTGGCGGGAACTGGGATTCATTTACTCAATCTAGATTTACCGGCAGATGAGATAGCGATCGCCGGTTCCGTGATTGTCTTTGGGGCGCTGCTGCTAACGCCAAACAAACCAAACTGGATGGTTCTTATAGCGCTGGGAGCGCTTGCTGGTTTATTTCACGGCTATGCTTATGGCGAGGCAATCGTCGGTGCTGGTATGACGCCGCTTGTTGCTTACCTTCTGGGTTTCACTTTCATTCAATATGGCGTTGCCTTGGTTGCCATGCTGCTTGGCAATGCAGTGAGCCGGAAATCTGCCACTCAACCGTTACCCTGGCAGCGATTCGCCGGTTTGGCTATCTGCTCGATTGGAGTGGTTTTCTTGAGTAATTCCGTCCTCGGTTAATGATAATCTCGCGCAAAGGTGCAAAGACGCTAACAAAAACTTTGCGTCTTTGCGCGAAATTTGAAAGGAAATTATCCTGATTGTGCAACACCAAAATTTAAGTGTGAAACGGCACGGTTACTAGCGGCAGAAACCCTAGTAGTATCCAATGCCAAAGCCATAAGCTGGGTGAAGCTGACTCCTCTGATGGTGCCAAAAGCGCTTCGATTCTCTCCTCTAAACGATTTCGAGGGGTCATGGCACTGAACGCTGCACAGAAACTTTCAGACTGTACTGGCGAGACACTCACCACCAATAGCAGAGATTCTGCTAACAATAAGGGATCTACCTGTTGCGCCGCCCATCGATCCGCACGAAGTTCCCGCAATAGTAAAAGTTCTTGCCACAAAGCTTCTGTATTCGGCAACCAAGCGGTTATCTGGCGCACCCAGCCAAGCCAGAAAAACCAAAACGTATCCCGATAATAGTAATGCGCTTGTTCGTGGGCGAGAACTGCTTCTAGATGATCTCGATCGAGGGTTTCTAACAATCCCTGACTGACGACTAATTCAGGCTGCCAGAAACCAATTTGGGCGCTAAATAGAACGCTGGCATTGAGAAGGCGACCCAATTTACCTTCAAGCTCGATTTGGGGATAAGTGCGTGTCTGTTGTACCGAACGCCATCCTTCATGTGCCAGCTTTAGACATAAAATTCCGGCAACGCCTAAAAATCCCCAGGCGAAGGAGTAACTGAACCATCCGGCTTGCAGTCCTCCCATTTTTCCGTCTGCACCCATACAAATAACCGCGATCGCTGTCACGATCAATAGCAGCGGCGGAAACAAAAATAACCCAAAGGATCGTTGCCAGCGTTGCGTCCAAGTTCCCGATGGCTCTAACCCTGTGCATCTCAGACACCACGCCAATCCTAACGCCGTCAGAATCATCGCTAGATGCATGATTTTCCCTCCTCTCTCGCTTTGCGTGCGGATTGAAGACGAAGCGCGATCGCTTCTATTTGCTCTACGCTAGCGCTATCTAGGCTATCTGCAAAGGCGGCGACGACATCTGGGTTCCCCACTGCCAAAAACTGGTGTAACTGTTCGTGAGCTTTAATGACTTGCGCTTCTTCCCGCGATACCAAAGGTTGCCAGCAAAAGCTTCGTTCTTGTTTATCGCAAGCTAGCCAACCTTTTTGGGTCAGGCGACGCAGCACCGTAGTTACAGAAGTATAAGCTAACTCCCGGTCTGGGTCAGCCAGAATGCGATCGTGTACATCCTTAACGGTGGCAGAGCCGAGTTCCCAGACGATATTTAAAATCTCCGCTTCTAAAGGGCCAAGGGAAAGTTGTTTGGGACGGTAGTTAGGTAGAGGAACCATACATCTGAACTTTGTGCCTTGTGCAATCTCTGAATAAGCTTACACTCCAAACTTGCACTCTTGTTCAAGTTTGACAGCTTGTCTTTTGACGGCAACAACGACTCAACTCAAAATAATGGGGTTGCATCCCAATCAGAGCAAAATCTGCTGACATTGAGCCTGCGTAGGCAGGCTTTGTTTGTGTAGCCACAAACTTACAGCCTGTGAGCAATTAGCTACTAAATGACGGGTGTTACGCAGTGCTTTCTCAACATCTATGTTCTCAACGTCTATGTTATGAGTCGCCTTTCCCGCAAGATTGTCATCTTCAGCATTATCTTCAGCATTGTAATGCCACTGCTGAATTCGCCGTCGATGGCTCAAGCTCAGCCATTACAAATCACGCTAACGGCGAGTACCGATACAGATCAAATGAGCGCTGAGGACTTCTTCAAGCGCGGAGTTTACGAGGTATTGAGCGGAGATTACCCTGAAGCGATCGCTGATTTAAACCAAGCAATTCGGCTCAATCCCGATAATGCTCAAGCTTACACGAATCAAGGTCTTGCCCGCGCTGCCCTCGGAGATACGCAAGGAGCGATCGCTGACTTTAGCCAAGCAATTGAGATCGACCCCAGCCTCGCTTTAGCTTACTATAATCGGGGTTTTGTCCGCTCCCAACTACAAGATTATCCGGGAGCAATAGAAGACTTTAGCCAAGCGATTGAACTCAATCCTCAGGATGGCGATGCCTATCACTGTCGCTGTCTCATTCACTACACGCTGGGAGATAAGCAGGGAGTGAGAGCAGATTTTGAGAAAGCCACCGATCTCTATCTACAACAAGGGAAACGACAACAATATCAAAGTTTACTACAAGAAATCAAAGAGCTTCATTCGTCAAGTCATTTTCTGTTTTCTTAATCATTTGTTACCTTGAATCATCCATGCGATCGCTAAAACTCAAAGCAATTTGCTAAAACGATTATTAACTAAAACTTTATTGAAAAAAATATATGAATAAACACTTACTGTTCAATAGCTTTTTGGTAGCGAATGCTGTAGCAGTATTAGTTTGCCATCCAGTTCTAGCTGAAGTTACGCAAGTCACTAGCATTCGTTTAATTCCAACAAGTAACGGCATTCAGGTAATTTTAGAAACTACGGGTGGTACACTTTCTCAAATTTTGACATCCAGCAACAACGATATCTTTACCGCTAACATCATCAATGCTCAGTTGAGCTTACCCGAAGGAAATCGTTTCTATCAAAACAACCCTACTGATGCAATTACTGCTGTATCTGTTACTCCTTTGGATTCTAATAGTATTCAGGTAGTCATAATTGGAAAGGCTGGGATTCCGCCCGGAGAAGTTAATCAAAGTGATTCCGCGCTTATTTTCAACCTAGATAATACTACTGATTCCATAGCATCTGAGCCTGATAGCGAGTCTGATGAAACGCCTGAAGCATTTGAATCAAGCGAGTTGGCAACTGAGCCAGAAATTCAAGTAGGAACAAATGAAGAAATTGAATTAGTCGTAACGGCGAAAAGAGAAATTTTTCCAGAAACATCTACGCCCGTCTATACAATTAATCAAGAAGAAATTCAAAAGCAAGGCGCTAATAGTGCAGCGGAAGTATTAAGAGGACTTCCTGGATTTGCCATTAACGATGCTGGTTTTGGCGCAGATATTCATACGGGTACTTACTACCGGGGACATTCGACTAATCAGTCTGTTTTCCTCCTCAATGGCAGACCGATTAACACGAATATTAATACTTATCATGGCGCTACCGACCTTAATAGTATTCCAGTAGAAGCAATCGAACAAGTGGAATTATCCAGCGGCACCAGTTCTACTTTATATGGTTCGGAAGCTTTTGGAGGAGTTGTTAATATCATCACCAAACAAGGGCAAGAAGTTCCTAAACTCAATGCTTCAGTTGAATATGGCTCTTTTAATCAATCTAACTATCGGATTAGCTACGGGGGTTCTGCGGACAATCTAAGATTTAATCTCGGCTATGAAGATTACGAGGCAGATAATCGTTATGCTGTCCCTAAAGGTGCAGCTAATCGGGATTCCGAAGGTCTTTTATTTAATGGAGATACCGCAACTAGCAACTACTTTGGCGGGATTTCACTAGATTTGAATTCTAGAAATACTCTTAGTTTAGATGCTTCTAAAATTAGCAGTCGTCGTGGGTTACTTTATTTTGGGTTTCCTCTGCAAAAAGACAGATTAGACCACGATGCTTTTAATATTGGGTTATCTTGGAAGACTTTGCTAGGAGAAGGTGAGGATTCTGTTCTGAAAACGACACTTTCCTATAATCAAGATTACTTTAACACCTATGGCCCAACTCAAAATATCTTCTACCGGACTGGTACCCTAAATTCCCAAGCTCTCAATGCTAGGGTAGAACATCAGTGGCAAACATCTCCTCGAAATACTCTAACTTGGGGATTCGATGTACAAAATAGTTACTTGAATGGGGATGTGTTAAGTACGGTTCCAAATCAGATTGCCCTTAACGAAACTGAAAATCGAGATAGATTTCATACAGCAATATTTGCTTTAAATACTTGGAGAATAAGCAACTCATTACAAGTAGATTTTGGTCTGCGGCAAAATTTTAATAGTGACTTTGGGAGCTATTTGAATCCCAGTGTCGGGGGACGGTGGGCTGTTACTCCAACGGTGGCTGTGCGGGGCAGTTGGGCTTCGGTTCAGCGCAATCCTGGATTAGATCAATTGTATGTTTTTGATACGGTTCATAACTGGTTGCCGAACCCGGATCTAAATCCAGAAACCGGCTCTTCTTGGACGGCTGGAGTCGATATCCAGTTTTTAGAAAATTTGGCAGGACAGTTTACCTATTTCGGCAGCCGTTTAAACGACCGCCTCGGAGTTATATCAGGACGCTGGGCGAATATTGGTCTAGTTAATACAAATGGGTTGGAGGCAGCATTACGGTGGCAAATGACTCCGCAATGGTCAACTTTTCTTAACTATACTTATACAGATGCGCGAATCGAGACAGGATTGGAGAAGGGATTACAGCTAGGTTTAATTCCTTACTCAGTAGGACAATTCGGGATTGGTTATGCGAGTGGAGGATGGCAACTGAATCTATATGCAAGTTACCACGGCGGGGCACGGAGAGCTTTCTTTAATAATCCTGGGGAGAGTAACAAAGATTTTTCCCCGTCCTTTTTAAATTTAGATTTAAGCGGTCGGATTCCGATTACTAAGAATTTTGGGATTACAGTGAATTTAGAAAATTTGGCTGATGTAAGGTACGAGAAAGCTAATCGAATCTATCATCCCGGTTTAACTTTACGAGTTGGCTTACAGTCCAATTTTTAAAAATTTTGGATAGGTATTGGATAGGGTAAGAGTAGAATTTTACTGCTTTTTGTCAGAGCGATCGCTTAACGCAATCCTGTCGTCATCCCGAAATTACCTCCTTGAGATAGAGGTATTTATGCCGCTAGACAGGTGTAATTTTTGATGAAAGCGCAACTTTCTACCGAAATTGATTGAATTATGGCTCTTTATCGTCGAAATTTCCTGTTTCTGCTAGGTGGCACTGCCGGAGCAGCCGTCATTGGGGCTTTCCCCGCAGCTTGTGCAGCTCAAACAACTCCAAAAAGTGAAAACCAGCAAGCACAGCAGCAGACACCGCAAGCACAACAGCAGGGGCAAACGGCAAATACTTTTACACTGCCGCCTTTACCTTATGCCTACAATGCTCTGGAACCCCATATTGATGAGGCGACGATGCGGTTTCACCATGATAAACACCATGCCGCCTACGTCAAAAATCTGAATGAAGCCGTGAATAAATACTCGCAACTCAAAGGCAAGAGTCCTGAAGAATTGCTTCGTGACATCAATAGCGTGCCAGAAGATATTCGTACTACAGTACGCAATAACGGTGGCGGTCACGTAAATCATACGATGTTCTGGGAAATCATGGCACCCAATGCTGGTGGAGCGCCGACAGGAAGAATTGCCGAAGCGATTAATCAAAGCTTTGGCAGTTTTGATGCTTTCAAAAAGCAATTTAATGAAGCCGGTAGCAAGCGTTTTGGCAGCGGCTGGGCTTGGCTGGTTCGCGGCAAGGATGGGAGGTTGCAAGTGATGAGTACGGCGAATCAAGATAGTCCGTTGATGGAAGGAATGTATCCGATTATGGGCAATGATGTCTGGGAACACGCTTACTATTTGAAATACCAAAATAAGCGTGCTGATTATTTAGATGCTTGGTGGAACGTCGTTAATTGGAATGCAGTAAACCAGCGATTTGAGAAAGCATCAGCTTAGTTGAATGCCGCTGATTTCAGCCCTAAACTAAAGTTTGGGCTAATAGCTTAAACCCGTTTAAACGGGTTTAAAGGCTGACCAGTAAGTTAAAGCTTACTTCAGCTTTAATCCGGAAATTTATTTGCAAACTCTTTGTGTTAATGCCATCCCGGCCTAGCCTAGTTGCTCGCAGCCTTAGTTAGCAGGCTCAATTGAGGCTGTGAAGCGCGAGGTGGCTCTCGCAGTGCTAGATGGACTTCGTTTGTCTCGCCGGATTCCCGCCTCTGGGCAATTTGCTCTCATCGGGATGCTCCCGAGCCTGGGAACCCAATGCCTCTACAGCGCTATTTTTGTAGCTTAATGATAATAATTGACAATAACTCTTTTTGCAGCTATATTCAAAGGTTGTCAATTACGTTACTAAAAGTTGATAACACAGGCTATAGAAGATGGCTTCAAAGAAAAGCAACCCTTTGTACAGGTAGTGGGTGGAGAATTTGTTTGTGGTAACTTAACAAACGGTTCTTAGCTACCTAGTTAAAAAACATTGTCAATATAAGATTTTATTGAGGAGTAACCTGGTGAAGCGTCGAAAGTTTGTGTTTTTAATGGGACTGGCAACTGCGAGCGGTGGGTTAGCGATCGCCTGCTCTGACAACCAGAGTGCCACGACTCCCAATGCAACCTCCCCAACCAGCAGCCCTGCCAGTACGACTGCCGCCAGTCCATCTGCCAGCCCAGTTGCCGCCACCGGCCCATTGGAAAAAGAACTGGTGGTCTACTCAGGACGGGACGAGAAACTGGTTGGCGACCTGATTAAACAGTTTGAAAAGGAAACTGGGGCGAAAGTACAAGTCCGCTATGGCGACACCGCTGAGTTAGCAGCAGCCATTCTGGAAGAAGGTAAAAATAGTCCGGCTGACGTTTTCTTTGCTCAAGATGCCGGGGCACTCGGAGCAATGCAAAAGGCAGGTAGGGCATCGCAGTTGCCAACTTCACTGCTCGATCGGGTAGAAAGCCGCTACCGCTCACCGGATGGGAAGTGGGTTGGAATTACGGGTCGAGTGCGGACAGTAGACTACAACACCAAGTTAGTTAAGGCAGCAGATTTACCAGAATCTATCACTGGCTTTACCGATCCAAAGTGGAAAGGAAAAATTGGTTGGGCACCTACGAATGGCTCCTTCCAGTCCTTTGTCACCGCTTTGCGCGTCTCGCAAGGGGATGAGAAAGCTAAGCAATGGCTAGAAGGCATTAAAGCCAACAATCCCAAAACTTACCCCAAAAATGCGGCAATTGTAGAAGCGCTATCCCGTGGGGAAATTGCGGTCGGATTTGTCAATCACTATTACTTAGAAAAGTTCAAGCAAGAAAATCCCCAAGCTCCGGTGGATCATCACTTTACCAATGATGTTGGTTCCTTGGTTAACGTGGCGGGCGTGGCAATTTTAGAGGGTGCAAAACATCCCAATATTGCTCAGAAGTTTGTGGACTTCATGTTGGCTCAGGATGCTCAGAAATACTTTGCCACCAAGACTTATGAGTATCCACTAGCTTCGGGAATCGCTCCGGCGGGGAATTTAAAAGCACTGAACGGAATTCCCAGCCAAGCGACTGCCATTGACTTAAGCAATCTGAACGACTTGGATGCAACGTTGAAGCTTTTGCAGGAGACACAGGTAATTTAAGTCGTTTGTGGGAATGGGGAATAAGTACTGATAACTCTTATTACCCATTACTAGCCTTCAAAAGTGATGTTATTTCCGCACTTTTGTTGAATTGCTGGTTGTTAATCCTCATATCGATTAACTGATTGGAGAAAGCAGCTCGACCCCCTTTATTTCTGACTTTAACAGCAGCGGCAGTAGCGATCGCGATCGCTCTGCCTCTGACTTATTTGGTCATCCGGACGGCTGGTGTAGGCGGGGAAGCGCTTTGGGAATTAGTTTCCCGTGCGCGAACTCTTACCATTTTGTTCAACAGTGCGGCGATGGCGGCAATCGTGACCCTGTGTTCGGCATTGATTGCCGTTCCACTGGCATTTTTAACCGTGCGAACCGATTTACCGGGACGCCGATTTTGGCTAATAGCGACGACCTTACCCTTGGCAGTTCCTAGCTATGTAGGGAGTTTTACGCTAATTGCCACTTTTGGGCCACGAGGTAGTTTGTTGCAGTTGTTGCTGGAACCTTTGGGGGTACAGGAATTACCTTCCATCTACGGTTGGCCTGGGGTAATTTTGGCACTCACCTTATTTACCTACCCTTATCTGCTATTGAGTGTCCGTTCTGGATTGCAAGGAATTGACCCCACCCTGGAGGAAGCCGCCCGGAGTTTAGGTCAAAGCGGTCAAGCTACTTTCTTTCGGGTTATCTTGCCCCAGTTGCGCCCGTCATTGGTGGCTGGGGGTTTATTGGTGGCGTTGTACTCGCTGCGGGACTTTGGGACGCCGTCGTTAATGCGGTTTGATGCCTTTACACGGGCAATTTTTTTGCAGTACAAGGCAAGTTTTAACCGCAATTCAGCAGCGGCTTTGGCGTTGGTATTGGTGGGGCTGGTACTGTTGATTTTGTGGTTAGAGTACCGAGCGCGATCGCGTGCAGCATACTACAGTCGCGGCTCCACCTCCCAGCGCCCCCCTAAAGTCTTGCTGCTGGGGCGTTGGAAGTGGCCTGCGGTGGCTTTTTGTGCGGTCGTGACAGCGATCGCTTTAGTGCTTCCTATTGGCATTACCGTGTTCTGGCTGATTCGCGGACTCCATAATGGCTACAGCCTGCCGAATCTGGTACCGGCTGCACTCAATTCCATTTTGGCGTCAGGAATTACAGCGGGTGTCGCCACTCTTTTTGCCTTACCTGTGGCAATTTTAGCGGTGCGGTTTCCTGGGCGAATTACTTCAATAATTGAACGCTGCTCTTACATTGGCTTTGGCTTGCCTGGAATTGTGGTGGCGCTGTCGCTGGTATTTTTTGGGGCAAACTACTTGCCACAGTTGTATCAAACCCTGCCGATGTTGGTGTTTGCATATCTTGTCTTGTTTCTACCCCAGTCGGTGGGAACCGTGCGGGGTTCGCTTTTACAGGTGAATCCGCAGCTGGAAGAATCGGCGCGGAGTTTGGGCAGAAGTTCCTGGCAAACTCTCAGAGAAGTTACGCTTCCGCTGGTGCGTCCGGGTGTTATTGCTGGAGCTATGTTGGTGTTTCTGACGGCAATTAAAGAATTACCGGCTACTTTGCTATTAGCACCGATTGGCTTTGAAACCTTGGCTGTAAAGATTTGGAAAGCGACGGAAAATGTTGAGTTTGCTGAGGCAGCAACTGGCTCTCTATTTATGTTATTAGTTTCGATTGGCTCGACTTTATTACTGTTATCTCAAGAGCGTGTGAGGAGTTATAAGTAGGCGGAAATGGTTTGTAGGAGATTTTTTTGACGAACCGCCAAGGACGCGCTAGCGTTCGCGAAGCGGCGCGAATGCGCTAGAGAGATGCGCTCTCTTCGCTATAGGACGCCAAGGAAGAGAGTTTCAAGAATTACTTAAGATTGCTATCTAGATGGTTTTTATCGAATTCAAGACTTACGCAACTGGTACTGCGATAGCGAAGCGCTGCTGCGAAGCGCAGATCGCATAAGAACACCACGAAAGCGCGATCGCTCAGAAGAACTACGCTATGCCCCGTATGGCAAGGCGTTTCTCCTCATGCACGCGATCCTTCCTGATGGATGATGGCGATCGCTGTGCTAATCTTTGCGGACATACTGGCGGATACGTTGAGCCGTCTCTTCTGCCCGAACTTGTGCGGTTGCCTGCTTGCCACTTTCGGGTTCCCAGTTGTACTCGCGGCTGAAATAGTGCTGAATTGCAACCTGTCTGTTGGAAGTCAACACCAAAACGATCTGATAGTTGACATCGTAGAATTTGTCACCATCACCATCTTCTTTTGCAACCAGTCTTCTACTAGGAGTCAGTTGAACCTGAACATCAACAAAATCCCTCAGCGTGTAGGTCTTGACCGTATTACTGTCCTGGGAAAGGATACAGTCGCCTGACCGATCGAAGACCCAAACTTTAGATGATTGCACGTTCGCTTTCAGCCACTGTGCGGTCACTTTTGCGTATGGGTTTGGAGCCACATATTTGTCAATCCAGGTTTGCCCAAATCCAAGTGCCAATTGCCAGGGACGGTAAACTCGACGACTGACCTCATCTGCTATTGGCTGCACTTGTTGCCACTCTGCTCCCTCCCAGGGAGACTTTACAGATGGGTGAGCCTGCCCACACAGACAAAGTAACTCGCCCGATCGCATTTCGACAAAGAGCCGCACCTTTGCCCAAGGGTCTATATCTAAAACAACCCGATGAATATCTGAAAAATCATAATGTTCCTGGCGTTGTCTCCACAGACTCCCATATTGGTAAGTCAGTCGATTCTGGGTTTGGTCAATGCAATAAGACTCAATCAATTTAGAGCGGATACTCAAAAGACTGACATACAGCGCGTTGATTCCCACAAGGAAGAACATACCAGGAATTAACCCAAACCACTGCAACCAGTCTACCTGTGCAATGCTTAAGCGAGTTGCTGTAGGGTCTTTTAGGAAGGTGTTGATGCGATCAACACTCTCCTGTGTATTATCCAGCCCAGAGGTTTTATATTCTCTTAAAGGAACTTCACCTTCACTAGTTTGTAACAGAACTTGGTAGAATACCCCATCATCGACATTTGTTGTCAACTCCACAGCCTGCAAATTACGAATGGGTGTGTTCTGCCACACCCCCAACCCCAACCAGCCCGGTTTGCTTAACTGACACGTAACCTGCGTCAGTTCTATCCGTTGGCAGTTCAATTTTGCAGGCCCGGTCCAGAGAAGGAATCCAACTCCTATCCCGGTCACGAGAATTTCTCGGAACACACGACCGAAGGACACGTAATTCTGGCGGAGAACTAATTTATTTGGAGACTGTTCAGCAATTTGCGTCATAGCAACTTTGAAGCAAGGATTGAAAATAAGAAATGTTGATGTTTCAGCTTTAGCAACCGAAGACGACTTCCTACAAGAACCTAACAAATTGGTTTTGCCATGCTGGGGCTATCAGCATTGCTACAGGCATCAGAGCTTCTGTTTAATTTAATACGCTTCGCTGGTGCTATATATTTGTTCTTAGGAGTACAAATGTTGATGAGCAAGCAGCAGGTTCAGTCATCGAAAACGGTTACTCCAATTGTTTACCGAAGACTTTTCTGGACTGGATTGGTCACCAGTATCACTAATCCAAAGGGAATTTTATTCTTCTTTGCATTCCTGCCAGAGCTTGTTGTTACCACTACAGGTCCCGTACCATTGCAAATGTTTGTCGTAGGGTTGACATTCAGGTTCTCAGGAGAAAATTAGTTGCTCAACTCAGGCGTCCATCGTTAGCCATGTCCTTGGCCTAATTGTGGAGATGCAATCTGCGCTTCGCAGCAGCGCTTCGCTATCGCATGTGACAGTTGTGTAAGTCCTGAAATTATTTGTTGTGCCAAAGAGATATTTAATCAAGCCGCCTATTTTAAATTTTGAGTTATGCAATCACCGGCAATTTTACGCTTACAGAATGTAACGAAGCAGTTTAGCCAAAATACAATTCCGGCTGTTGAAGATGTAACGTTGACTTTGCAGCCAGGGGATTTGTTAGGATTGCTGGGGCCATCTGGCTGCGGTAAAACTACACTGTTGCGGCTGATTGCGGGTTTTGAACGACCTTACCGCGGAAGCGTGGAGATTGCGGGACGAACGGTAGCTGATTCCCGTTGTTGGGTGCCGCCAGAGCATCGGGACGTGGGAATTGTCTTTCAAGACTATGCCCTGTTTCCTCATCTGAGTGTGGCGGAGAATGTTGCTTTTGGGTTGCAACAGTTGAGTAAACAGCAGGTCAAGGAACGCACGCAAGATGCGATCGCTCTCGTCGGTCTGCAAGGATTAGAAAAGCGCTATCCTCACGAACTCTCTGGCGGTCAGCAACAACGGGTTGCCCTCGCCCGTGCCTTAGCGCCGCGACCCAAGCTGGTTCTGTTAGATGAACCTCTGAGCAATCTCGATATCCAAGTACGTTTGAGGTTGCGCGAAGAAGTACGAGAGATTCTCAAAGCAATTGGCACTTCAGCAATTTTTGTCACCCACGACCAAGAAGAAGCACTTGCCATCTCTGATTGGGTGGGTGTGATGCGTCAAGGACATTTAGAGCAAATGGGTACGCCGGAAGAAATTTATACTTACCCCGCCTCGCGGTTTGTTGCTGAATTTGTCACCCAAGCCAACTTCCTTCCCGCCCAACGCCAAGGTCATCTGTGGGAAACAGAAGTCGGTTGTTTTGATGTCGCCCATAACGGACGGCAAGACTCTACTTCTAGCCTCACCGGCGAACTGATGATTCGCCAGGAAGACTTGATCCTACAGCCATCTCCTGATGCATCGGTTGTCATCCGAACCCGACGGTTTTTAGGGCGCGAGTACCGATATTGCCTCCAAACTCCCTCTGGCAAAGAACTCCACGCTCGCACGATGACTGATACCGCCTTGCCGGTAGGAACGCGAGTGCAGCTATCGATTGCCGGTGATACCGTTCGAGTTTTTCCCAACTAAAACTCTCGATAAATTAGGGAAATTGCTCATAGCCCCCTTTTTAAGGAGGTTGGGGGATCTCCAAATCCGACCCGGCGAACTGGGCTTGGTCGGGGCTTTTTGATTGCCATGCCCCTACAGATGTATCGCACTCAACAGCGACGCAAGCGAGTGAGTAGCAGCACAATTTCGTCCATCGCCTGCCGTATTGTTGGGGCAGATTGGTCGGATTGATTGACGAGAATGCTAAAAACGATCGTTTGATACTCTGGGTGATTCATATACCCAGATAAGGAAACCGTTCCACTCATCGTTCCTGTCTTCGCTTGCACAATGCCTTGAGCTGGGGTATTTTGAAAGCGACTTTTTAGGGTGCCGCTGACACCGGCAACTGGGAGAGAGGCGCGGTAAATTGCGGCTTCTTTCGTTTGTGCGATCGCTTCGAGAGTCTGCACCAGTGCTTTTGGACTCACTAAGTTATGACGAGACAACCCGGAACCATCAGCCATCACGTAACTATTAGGATCGACGCCTAATTCCGTTAAAGTCTGCTTGACAGCAGCCAATCCCATTGCCGCAGAATTCTCGGAAGGCGGGGTTTCCTCGCCTTTGCTGGTGGCACCCAGAGTTCGCAATAAAGCTTCTGCGTAGAGATTATTGCTGTTCTGGTTCGTCTCCACCAACAGAGTTTCTAACGGCGGCGACTCCACAGCAGCTAATTCCCGTTCCTCCCGGCTTTCCTTGCCAGATCCCAGCTGCGACTGTGCGACAGGAATCCCCGCAATTACTAAAGCCTGCCGGAAGTGCTGCAAAAAATACTGGGCTGGGTCGAGAACTGCCACACCTAAAGATGCAGGTTCGGCATCCGCAGGCAGCTGACCTTTAATCTGCAATACAGGTTTCCCCAGTACAGCGCTAACGGCGATCGCTGCGGGTGATTTCACTTCCGCTGTCACCGTATTATTTTCCAGCCGCCATTGCGCGATCGCAATTGGATCGATCCAAGCGGTTTGTAGCGGTTGCCCAGGCGATCGCGGTGATAGGGTCAGCACGGTAGCATTTTGATTCAAAATTAAACTATTAACGGGTGCCGCATAAGGTGCCTGTAGATCGCCCCATTCCCAACTGGGATTTACTGCCTGTCCTTGAAAGTAATCATCCTCGACAATTAGCTGCTGCACCTGACGAATTCCCTGGCGCTTTAGCTGTTGTGCCAAGCCTCTTATCTGGGTATCGCTGAAACTAGGATCACCTCGTCCCACTACGCGCAATTCTCCCCCGTTTGTGCCATAAACTGAGGTGCGAATCCGAAACTGAGAACCTAACTTGTTTAAAACCGCTGCTGTTGTCAGCAGCTTTGTATTCGATGCGGGGATAAAGTAACGGTCTGGTTCGCGGCTGTAGAGGGTGCGTTCTGGAAATTTTGAATTTGTCGATAATGGTTCTATTAAAATTCCCCAACGAGTACGAGAAAATTCCGGACGGTTGGTGACAGCTTCAATCGCGTTTCCTAGTTGGGCAGGACAAACCAACGCAGGGGATTGGGGTTTTTCTGCTTGAGAAACCTGCTTTGAATTTATCGAAGGATTCGGAGAAACAGCGGGATTATTTGCCCTCGCCGCTTCCTGCCAGGATAGCAATTGTGTGTTTAGGAGCAACAGGAAACTCAGGCATTTACTGATTTTAGTAATTTTTAGGAATAAGTAGGGGCGCGGGAAAAAGCTAAAAATAGATAAACTTGTTTTTTTGAGACTACAGGTTTCTTTATGCTGGGATAAGCTGATACTTTCTTTTGACAACCTACTTACCATTCAGATTTTTCCAAATAAAACTGACTTGTCAATAAAAATACTACCTTGGATAGGTGCAAAAGCACGATTTAGTTTACCAATAAAAATATTTCTAATGGTAGAGCTTATCGAGTCTTAAAAAGTGAATAAAATACAGAATAATCATAGATTTTTTTGTATTTACAACCGAAAAAAATAGGTACTTATAATCATGGCACTTCAAGAGCGCGATTTTGAGAAAAGCAATCGCCATACAGAGGGACCCCGTCGGAACAACGGAAGTAAATATTTTTTGGTTGCTCTATTAAGCGCACTTTCGACATTGGGTTTAGTTGCTGCTGGTTGGTGGCTGTATCAGCGAATGCAACAAGAAAATGCGATCGCTCCCGCAGAAGTTCCAGTGACGACCGCTAGCCCTCCTGTCAGCCCAACCATTAGCCCCACCGTCCCCCCAACTGCCCCAGTCGCGCTAGTGCCCAGCCTTGGCATCCAACCCGGTCAATTTGTTGAGCCTGCTTTAAGCAACAAAGGGCAGGTAGAATTAATCGCCGTCCGCAGAATTCTCGGTGCGCCTGATGAAGTCAGCGTGGATATGCGAATTAATCGTCTTGCAGACGATGTGGTGGGAGGAGACCTGATTAATGTCGGTGGGACAACTGCCCGGAATCCGATCACCAGCGAAACTTATCAAGCACTCGATCCCTTGAAGCGTTCATCAGGAACGGTTTCTTTATATCAGATGCGCCTGGGGCAACCGCAAGAAGGCTATGTCGTGCTAAAAGTCCCCGCAGGTGTTAGCACCCTCGATATCTATGTCGATCAAACGCAGGCGTTTAAAAATGTGCCGATTGCGGATGCGAACACCAGCCCAGTGAGCGGAACCGCCCCCGCTTCCCCAGTACCCACCATCGCGCCATCGCCCCAAGCTCAAGCACCCGCGACTACTGCGCCAGCTGCGCCAGCATCTAGCGCTGACATTCAACCCGGTCAATTTGTACAGCCTGCTTTGGGCACCAAGGGGCAAGTAGAGTTGCTGTCTGTGAAGCGAATTCAAGATCCCGATTCCAGAAACCGCGACGTGGTAAACGTGCAGATGCGCGTCCGACGTCTGTCAGCGGATCGAGTGGTTGGGGGTGACATCATTACTGTGGGCGGAACCACTGGGCGGAATCCAGAGACGAGCGAAACCTACAAAGCCGTTGACTTGATTAATCGCTCGACGGGAACCGTTTCTTTGTTCCAGCTGCGCCCACAAGCGTCAGCAGATGCCTATGTCTGGCTGAGGGTGCCAGAAAACGTCAATTCTATTGACCTCTACGTGCCGGAGGTACAGGCATTTAAGAATGTGCCCATTTCTAAATAGGAGGGAATCGGTAATGGATCGTGGAGATTTGTCAGTCATTATTCGTCCATAATCATGAGTCTTTAGTCATTTCTTCTGAGTTCGTTGCTTCTGACTCACGATCCATTACCCCTTACCAAAACGGTATGAGCAATTTTTTATCTGGCATTGCAGTTGTACTTTCAATTTTGGCGATTATTGGCAGTGGCTTCAGTGCCTATCAAGTTTTTGAACTGCGGGAGGAACTCAACGCGATCGCTAATTTAAAAAGCGGTTCGACGCCTGCCGGAGAGCCAACATCTAGCCCGACACCAGATGCAGAGAGTACTCCCACCGTCAGCCCCACTAGCGCCGCCTCTTCAGTGCCTACTCCGACTAACGCCACCAACACCAATGCCAAAATTCAACCAGGGCAGTTTGTACAACCGGCTTTTAACAGCAAGGCGCAAGTAGAATTACTTTCGGTCAGGCGCGTTGCCGATCCAGAAACGGGATCTCGGAATGTCGTAAATATGCAGTTTCGGATTCGACGGGTTGCAAGTCCGACCGATCCAGATATAGATGTTTTAAACCCATCTGCAATAACTGCCCGCAATCCGAATACAAACGAGACTTACAAGGCGGTTTCTCCTAAACGTGCGACTCCTTCAGTGGATTTTGGCAGCATTGGACAAGGTGCCTCAGCCGATGCCTATGTTTGGCTACAAGTTCCGCAGGGAATCAATACGTTAGACATTTATATTCCCAATACCCAGCCATTTAAAGGCGTGCCGGTTTCTAATTAATTTAGCGAGGGTAAATGCAAAGTTCGGATAACATGGCTCGTTAAACAGCGAGATTGTAGAGACGCAATTCATCGCGTCTCTACGCAGCGAAAATTCTCGCGTTTTTTTACGAACAAAACTGGATTGAGTCCTATTGAATTTGTCAGATATTTTTTTAACAAACCGCCTTGGCAATCCAAATTTTTGAAACCAAACGAAAACTAAGGATAAAACAATGATGATAAGCAATCTGCCTAACCGGACAAACGCGCATTCCACTTCTACAAAATCACCACCCGAATTAGGATTGGTGTGCATCACAACGTCTGACAAAGTGCGTTACCGCGCCCTCACTCGCAAACGACTGTTGCAACTAGAAACAGCGGAACAGCAGCAAGTGCTGCGGGAGCTGTATACCGACAATTTGCAACGCTTAAATAATGCGTTGGATTTCTGCGTAGAAAATAATCTCCGGCTTTATCGACTTCCCTCAGGGATATTTCCTTTTGCCGATACTGATTTGGGTGAGGCGATGCTAGAGGAATTTACGGAACAGGTGCGAGCAACAGGCGATCGCGCAACGGTTCTTGGCATCCGATTAGTCGTACACCCGGATCAGTTTGTTGTCCTCAGTTCAGATACACCCTCTGTGATTGAGAACAGTATCAAGATTCTGCAAATGCACGCCCGGAATATGGATTTATTGGGGCAACCGCGATCGCCTTGGGCGATGATGGAGATACATGGTGGTAAGGGCGATCGCGCTGAGCGACTGATCCAAGTCATCCGCGATTTACCCGATGAAATTCGCTCAAGATTAGCCCTAGAAAACGACGAATACGCTTATAGTGCGGCAGAAATTCTCGCTGTTTGCCGCGAAGCTGGCGTGCCAATGGTCTTTGACGCCCATCACCACATTATTCACGAAAAGCTGGACAGCTACGAACACCCCAGCATCGCTCAGATGAAAGCAGCAGCACGGACGACTTGGCCCGTGCCAGAATGGCAGCTAGTTCATATCTCCAACGGGCGGGAATCCTTTGGCGATCCGCATCATAGCGATTTTATCACCGTGATGCCCAGTGCCTACTGCAACGTTCCCTGGATTGAGATAGAAGCGAAACTGAAGGAAGAAGCGATCGCGAAACTGCGAGAAGAATGGTCGCCTGTCTTTGGCACCGCACCCCCACCCAAACCGCTAGAAGAGAAGCCACAGGACAAGGTTACTAAACCGAAAACTCAGCAAAAAAAACGGACTTCTAAGAAAGCTGAACAACCCAAGGACAAAGTTTTGAGTTCAAACTTGGACGGTGAGTAATAATCTCTTTGTGAACCTTAACGTTTTCCTTGGCGTACCTTTGCGTTGAATATTGCAACTTAATTTGGTAATCCTAAACAGGTAATGATGTGTTCTAGTAATGCACAAAATACCAAATTGCCCAGAAGTGTTGAGCTATCTTTCAACACTTCTGCCAGTTCTTAAGAAAATTTGTCCCGTCACTCATCTCTATAATTATCGCAACAGACATAGAAAAAAGATTATGGAACACGCCAAATAAGGATTTTAGCCAGGTTCAATCAAGTTGAACCATCAAGTTGAAATAGATGTCTTACAAACCGTCATTTAGCTGACATAATTTTAGAACTTATAATTATAGGATTGACTCAAAAATTACAATCAAGTTTTTTAAACTTAGAGTATTTTGTTGCTTGTTTTATGATATAGAAATCGCAGCGGTACCGATAATCAAGGGCATCTGATACCACTTGACACGCACTACCAGAGGCAAAGGCTGATATGGGATTTGAGAGAACGCATTCATTCCAAAAGCAGAAGTCTTACATATCACAGCCGACGATTCAGTTGAGAAGTCGCCCGTTTGCGGCTCCCATACAGATGAAGCCGAAGGAGCAACAGACACCAGAAGAGTTAGCGAATCAAGCTTTTAATCAGAACAAGTTTGAAGCTTTTGGACTTCAGCTCAAGGAAGAGCGTGGCACCATCACCCCTGTCGAGCAGGAACAGTTAGGTCTGTTGCAAGCGAAAATGAATGATTACTGGGAGCAGAACCAGGAAAGGGCATCGCGAAGCGGATTTGACTTTTCTAAGGTTGCGGTTACTTTGCCTGGGGAACAAGCTGCCCCACAAATCCAGGCTATGGGTCGGCTGGGGACACCTGGAGTGGAACTGGGGGGAAAGCGATCGCCCTTGAACTCTTCGCAACAGTTGTCAAAACCACCAATACAGGCAAAGTTGACCATTGGGGAGCCAGGAGATAAGTATGAGCAGGAAGCGGATCGTGTTGCGGCTCAAGTAATCAATCGCTTAAATTCTCCAACAACCTTGCAACCTTCACTGGGAAAAACTGTACAGCAAAATAGGGGAGCTATTCAGTGCCAGTTACAACCACAGCCTAAAGGAAAGTTAGTTACTCATGTGAATCATAGCCCTACACTCCAGCGTGCGAAAACAGTAGCAAATGATGTAGCTGGTGTAGCCCGGAATGAGCTTTTTGGGGACGAGACCGCTCGTCGTAATACCTTGGGTGGGGGATTAATAAATCCTAACGCTATCGCTACGCAAGCGGTTTCGATTCAAAGCACCAATGGAAATACTCTTACAGGAAAACTCTACAGACCTGTTGGTGGTGGAGCAAACACAACAGTTCTGACTTTATCGGGAAGTGGGAGTTCAGCAGAGGACTATATGACAAAGATTGCTCGTGAGTATGTTCCTGCTGGGGCACAAGTTTTAGCTATAAACTATCGAGGGTTTGGAGACAGTTACAAGACCGTCAATGGACCCGGTGGCGGCGGGGGCGATCCCAGCGAAGCCGGACTCTATGAAGATGCCGAAGCTATGTATGACTATGTGAGAAATACATTGAATGTCCCATCAACTGACATCATTGTTCATGGCTATTCGTTAGGTAGTCCAGTAGCTGCTACTTTAGTGAAGCGAGTTATGAAGAGTCGGGGCGAAAACGTGAAAGCTTTGATTTTAGACCGGGCAATGCCAAGCACCTACAAAGCAGCAAAAGCGAAGGGTAGCAATAAAGTAGAGGCACGTATTGGTCAAGCTTTAGCAGGCGACATGGATACGAAAGCAAAACTTAAAAAGATATTGAGTTTGGCGGGAGGAGCCAATTTACCTGTACTCTTTACAAGCGGTGGAGCAGCAGACGTATTATCTGCTGAAGATCAGGCACTTGCAGCTTGGGCAGGGCAAAATAACAAGTTTGGCAACAATGCGACCTCTGTTGTAAATCCGAATGCTGATCACGAAGATCATCGGCTAATTATGAATATGCTAATTCCTGAATTACAAGTGCAAGGGTTAATCTAGAGGTCGATGTCAAACAAAATTTCATGTATTGAAATAAATTCTCAATAAAAAACGTGGTACAAAAGAAAGAATTTCTGCAATTTTCTAACGGAATCTAATGTGAAATTCTCTTTTTAGGTTCAATAACGCAATTGATAGTTATCTAAATCCCTGTACATCGGCAACTGTCCATTAAGCATTCCTATCCACCAGGACTCAAGAATCGCTGAAATTGTCCTGTTTATTGCATCTCATGAGTGATACTCACAACTAACCTCTAAAACATCAATCAACACTGCCATGCTCAACCTGTCCCCCAAATTTTCAGTGGCGATCGCTATTGTCACTCTTGGTTCTGCTGCGATCGCAACCAGTCAAGCCCAAGCGTCTATCGTTACCTATGACTTCACGGTTAATGTGACTCAAGGGTCATTAGCCGGACAATCATATAGTGGAACGCTTAGCTACGATGATTCAACCTTAAAAGGCACTGGAGTTGAAAAATTGGGCGTTGCTCAGGGCTTAAGAGTTTGCATGAATTATTTCGGACGCAATTACTCAGAAACGAGCGATCGCGACTATCCAAAATTTCCAACGCTTGTGTTTAAAAACGGCGATATCAACCATCTAGACTTTTGGATACAGCCGCAAAAGCGTGTTGTCTGGTGGAACTTACCTGGATGGGAAGTCAATTTATCAAAGAGACAAGCTGGTGCTGACGTTCCAAATTGCGCTAAGTCTAATCCCTAATTATTACGCCATTTGTCATGAGTCATTAATCCGTAGCAAGGGCTAATGACTCACGAATCAATTACCTAAATAGCTATTTGCTATCGCCTTGACCTGTTACTTTCTCAACCAGTTCTTTGGCTCCTTCAACTAAGCCATTCTCTGCCTGTGGCCCTTTGTTTGCTTTTACACTTTCGTTGTAAATCTCATCCTGCTTATCTGGATTCCGAGCTTGTTCTGCGGCTTCTTCGTAAGCTTCTTCTCGAAAACTAGCGTCTTCAGTAGGGTCTGAAGTACGGTTAATATTTGCACTTGAGCTTGTCGCTGCATAAGCAGGCTGATTTGCAAAAATGAATAAATTGGAGAGGCTAAGCAAACTCACCGTAACCAGAATCAAAATACTGTTGCGAAATGCTTGCCCTAATGCTGAAAAAATGCGCTGCATTATTTAATTCTCCTTGTTGTTGTATTTCGTAGAATCTGGCAATACGCGAGAATCGCTGACCATCAAGGTCATTTATAGAACCAGTGGTCAATTGATTAGACCAGAGAGATTCTACGGGTATGGCGATCGCACACCCTTCTGCCGCAAGATATATTCAAGGAGTCAAAATAATTAAAGATTGTTACAAGTCATAGGTCATGGGTCAGTAACAAAGAATGCATGACCCATAACAATGGACTGGTGACTAATGACTTAATTAGCCTTAGGCAAGGGATTTTTTATTCGGATACCGCAGACTCAAACAATTGCCCAAAGGCATCTAGGATCTGCTTAGGGATGGCTCGCGGACGCATTGCGGCAAGATCCACCCACACCCACAACGCCTCTGCTGTCACTAATAGCGGAGCTTCTTCCTGTTTGCGGATTTCATAGCGACGGATGGCACGGGTTCCTTGAATTAGGTGTAGCCAGGTGGTAATTTCTAAGCGATCGCCTGCAACAGCAGAACGCAAATAGTCTATCTCGATCCGCCGCATTACAAAGCCGCCGCCGAGTTCCTGGTAGACTTTCTGGTTAAAGCCGAGATGTTCATCGTGTTCGACTGCTGCATGTTCTAGGTAATGCTGATAGACTGCGTTGTTAACGTGCCCCAAGGAGTCCATCTCGTGGTATCGCACGCGCAGTCGGCTTATGAACTTTTGCATCCGTTAATCAGAATATTTTTTCCAACTTTCAGGCTAGCCCATCGTTTTACAGAATAAAAGCTCCTTTTGCATCCCTAAAGCTATGTGCCAAAACCGATACCGCTAGTCCCATCTTTTAAGCCACTTTGTTGATTCTTGTGTTCGTTTGTGTGTTCATTTTTCGGTTCATTGTCAATATCACTTTCATCGCGCGGCTGCAACAATGCCAGGTGAAAGGCTTGTCTTGTTTGGGAATTTAAGTAACGCTCTTGTAGGGGTTGCCACTCTTCCCAAGCTTCATAAACAGTTTGATCTAGCTGTTCAGTTAGTGTTGGCAGTTGGTGTTTGAGTTTGGAGTGCAAGACATCACTCAGCACATCTACTAAAACAACGCAGTCTTGAATTTTCCCCAGAGTTTCTTGAACTGACTTTACGTCTTGCAGATAACCTGCATAAGCAGGGCCATAGAAGTCAGAAAATAGTTCCATTTGGTAACGCACGCGCTTGGCTTCTTTTCGCAAGCTGTGGAGAACTTCTCCCTCATCTGCTAAAAGTCGCGATACAGCTGATTGTTTTAGTTCTTTGCCTTCAATCTGTCCTGCTTTAAATTCAACTCCTAGCAACCAACCTGGATGGAGCAATAACTGACTTATTTCTGGCAACAGTAAATCTGGCAGAACCGGCTCTACCGGCATCTGAGCAATTTCTTGATAAGTCGGATGCTTCAACCACCCTTGCAACGATTGCTTGAGTTTGTTGTATTGCTGATGCTCTAGGGTATCCCGGACTTGTTCTAGCGCGTGCTGGCGTTGTTTATCCAGAGCATTCATCGCCTCTTTTAAAGATTTCTGTTCTTTAGAGGGTAAATTCGGATGGTAACGATTTTTTAGGGCGTCCTGAAGCACGTCTAAATCCCGCAAACCGCCAAGACGATGACCAATTTTGCCAATCTTGTTTTCTTGGGCTGACTTGGGAAGATCCAGCGCGGGTGCAAAACCTTTTACCGCCGAACGTAGGCGACGAATTCCCACGCGCATCTGGTGTAACGCTTCTGGATCTTTGTCTTTGATAACGTCAGATTCGTGCTTAATCGTTTTTTGAAAGTGTTTTTCTATCGCTAGGTATGCCCAGTCTCCTAAAGTCTTGGCTTTTTCTTGAGTATGCTTTTTCATGACAATATTGGCTCTAAACGCGATGGATTGGATTAGTTAATAGCAGGACAGAGTTAAGTTGAACGGTCAAAGTACCACATTTCCACCCAGGTTTTGGTATTGGAGTCTATTGCATCCAGGGAGTATTTGTGATATGACCCGGATAGGAAACCCACAAGTCGTATCGGGTTACGGCTTCGCCAGTTTGTAGGTTTTTGAGGAACGGCTTGCCAGTCCAGATTTGGCAGCTACAGAGGTTTTTTACTTCCTGAATCTCAAAAAATTCAGCTTCGGCGGGTTGCAGTCGAAAAAACTCAATATGCCAATGAGCAGGTTCAACGGCAACATGAGTAGTAGAGGAAGTCTTTTCAGTTAGCTGGGAATTTCGGTTATCAAGCTGAATGGCGCTGGGGAGAAAATCGATATCCAGCACATAAGATTCAAACCCATGCTGTCGGGCAAATTCTATGATTTGCTGCCAATCATAGATGGGTTTTTGCTCTCCCTGCTGGGGAGTATCGTCTCCAAAGCAGTAACCGCCAAACAGCCAAACCAGTTTTGACAGGATCGATTCTACACGGAGGCGATCGCTTCTTAAAAGTTCTACATCTTCCGGTAGCAAGATGCGCCCTGGAACACACCACCAGTATTCCCAGAAACTATTCGCATCTAAGGAAACTATCCGCTTGACGACTCCCGGAATGCGATCGCGTTGTTGGATGTGACGAATTTTTTCCTTAGATGCGCTTTGTCCCGAAATCGGCAAATCTCGATTTGCTGCTAGGGGATGTTCGGGCGCGGTCGTCATTTCTTGGGGGAAGAAGGAGTCGAGGTTCAGCACGGATATTCTCTCACTACACCTAATGCAGTGTTCCATTCTAGATCCTAGAATAGGCTCTTGGATCTAGAGATTTGTATACCTTTGGTTGAATAAGTTTAAGCTTCATTGGCTCTCTTTCGAGATAGAGGGAAATCACGCTAACCTTAAAAATAGAATGGTTAGTGTAGCGGTACGCTAGTTGCAGACTGAAGACTAAAGAATAGACGTTAATAACTTCCATCAATTAGGAATGTGGCGTTTCAGACCACTCGACCTAGAGAATGTCTGGAAAGTTATAATTGAGATGCTTAAACGGCAAAGCGAATTTAGCCTTAACTTGAACAATAGAGAAACCCATTATTCGCAAAGTTTCAATGGGTAGTGCATAAGCTAAACTGACTTTAAAAATACTTACGGCTACCTACTTATATGAATCGGATAGAATTGTATAAGGATAAGATGAAGGGATAAGCGTGTGTTAGAAATTCTCCTCATTTTTGTTGTTAGTCTAATACCAGGGCTGCTTTCAGTGTGGCACGTCCGCAGGATAGAAGCACGAAACATGGCGGGTTTGCAAGCAGCGATGCGGAGGATAGAAGCTCGGCAAATGCAAAGAATGCAAATGCCTTCAGATCAACATTACATTGAAGGCGTGGGTTATTTAATTGGGGATATTACTTGTCAGTTTAATGCTCATTCTGCTTATATCCGTTGTGCAGTAAACCCGTTTGGCCCTTGCCACGAATGTTCTTCTTATAAATCTAGAGAATACAATTAAGTTAACCTTATATAAATATGAAGATGTCTAAAATAGGCGTAGTTGATTAAAAATTCATTTAAAAAACATTTAATATTATCACCCTTGAAGCTTCAGGGTATTTTAATTTGCTTGTTTAGCAGCTTGACAAGATAAAAAATCTAATCCTAAGAAAATAGCAGCAATTGTTCCAGAAACACAAATTTCACCCTGAGCGATTGTTTCTTTGACTTTGGAGATAGGAATTAATATAACTTCAATATCTTCGGTGATATCTAGCCTTTGCTGACTGGCTAGACGCACATTTTCAGCTAGAAACAAATGAATATTATTTGTATCTTTGGGTGGATTATCATATAAAGTTGCCAGATGAATGAATTGCTCTGCAACATATCCTGTTTCTTCTTCTAATTCTCTGGCAGCGGCTACAACACTATCCTCTTCCGCTGGATGAAAAGCACCCGCAGGAAGTTCTAATAAAATTTCTCCGACGGCATGACGGTATTGACGGACAAAAACAATTTCTTTTTGCTGAGTGATTGGTAAAATAACAGCAATATCAGGTCGAATATTTACAAAAAAGTCATCGACGATTTGCCCGTTGGGTAATTCGACTTCATCTTGCCTAACTTTACACCATTGATTATTTATCACCATTTTAGAATTTAAAATTTTCCACTTGCTAAGGTTTTTCATAAACTAATCCAAAGTAGATTCAAAAATCATAAAGCATACAACAATGCAGATTAGCGTAGAAACCTTCACGGTAAACAAGCGATTTCCTTTAACCATCAGTCGCGGGACGACAGCGCAAACCATGAATGTGTGGGTACGCGCGATCGCAGAGGGGATTGAAGGCTGGGGGGAAGCTTCGCCTTTTTCCATTGGAGTCGGACAACCGCGACAAACCACAGAGATTCTCTTGGAGGCATTGCAAGGCATCGCGCCGCTGTTGGAGGCATATAGCCCTTGGGAAAAGCAGAAAATTGAGGAAGTATTGCAAGCAGCGCAAATCCCTTCTGCGGCGTGGGCGGCAATTGATATGGCGTTGCACGATTGGCAGGGAAAGCGGCTAGGATTACCGTTGTGGCGTCTGTGGGGGTTGGATCGAGATCGGATTGTTCCCATCTCTGTGACGATTGGGATTAATTCCCCATCGGGTGCTTTACAGCGATTGCGCGATTGGCGGCAGGTGACAGGGGCAAATGTTTTGAAGGTGAAATTGGGTAGTTCCGAAGGAATTGAAGCGGATCAAGCGATGCTGATGGCAATTCGGGAGACAGCACCGGATGCTCAGCTAAGCGTCGATGCCAATGGGGGTTGGAATCTGGAAGACGCTGTGATGATGTGCAGTTGGCTGGCAAAGATGGGTGTTAAGTATGTGGAACAGCCGCTAGGACGAGAAGCAGAAGTCGGGATAATGGGGGAATCGTCGTTTAAGGAATTGTACACGCGATCGCCTCTACCCATTTTTGTAGATGAAAGTTGCTTTACTCGCAAGGATATCCCGCAACTGGCAGACCGCGTTCATGGCGTTAACATCAAACTAATGAAGTGTGGCGGCTTAACGGAAGCGATTCGCATGGTACATACAGCGAAAGCTTGTGGATTGCAGGTAATGTTCGGTTGCTATTCTGACAGCGCCATCTCGAATACGGCGGCGGCACAACTCTCCCCCCTAGCGGATTATCTAGATTTAGATAGTCATCTGAATCTCATCGACGATCCTTTTAGCGGCGCATCCATACAAGATGGGCGATTGCTACCCAACGATTTACCCGGATTGGGAGTTATCAGAAGGACGGAGAATATTAGCGAAGCAGCGCCTTAGTGCTGGATAAATTTCTGTTCCCTATTTTCTAAAAAGCTGTGCATTTGACATCTAAACATCGAGTCGCAATTCTGCTACATGAAGGGATTCGCGGCATCCACGGCAAGACCGGACTGGCGCTATTGCGCTATGGCGAAGCGCTAGTAGTGGCAGTCATCGATCGCCAGTGTGCGGGAGAGTCGTTGCGAGAATTGACAGGTATCCCCCGCGAGGTTCCGATTGTCGCTTCTCTGGAAGAGGCGCTAGCTTATACACCCGATATCCTGGCGATTGGGATTGCACCGCCTGGGGGTGCCCTGCCAGCCGAATGGTGGCAGGAAGTAAAACAAGGGATAGCAGCGGGGTTGTCTATCGTCAATGGACTGCATACTCCAATGGCGTCCCATCCGGAGATCCAGACATTGTTGAAAGATGGGCAGTGGATTTGGGATGTGCGTCAGGAACCCGCAGGATTAAAGATAGGAAGCGGACAGGCGCGATCGCTCGCTTGCAAACGGGTTCTCGCTGTCGGCACAGATATGGCAATCGGCAAAATGTCAACCTGTTTGGAACTCAATAAAGCCGCATTGCAGCGCGGTTTGCGTTCCAAGTTCCTAGCTACAGGTCAAGCCGGTTTAATGATAGCGGGGGATGGTATACCCCTGGATGCCGTGCGGGTTGACTTTGCTGCGGGTGCTATCGAGCAAATGGTGATGCTGTTTGGCGAAGAGCATGAGATTCTGTTTGTTGAGGGGCAAGGTTCCCTGTTGCATCCCGGTTCAACTGCAACGCTGCCACTGATTCGCGGGACTCAGCCGACGCATCTGGTGCTGGTACATCGAGCGCAACAAGCAACCATTCGCAATCATCCCCACGTTCCGATTCCGCCGCTGCCAGAAGTCATACAGCTTTACGAGACACTGGCAGCGGCTGCCGGTGCATTTGCGCCAGTGCGAGTAGTTGCGATCGCCCTCAACACCGCCCATCTTGACGCTGATACTGCACAACGAGCGATCGAGCAGATACAGGCAGAAACAAAGCGTCCCTGCACCGATCCAGTCCGCTTTGGTGCTGACACACTATTAGATGCCGTAATGTCTAATCTTTAATCTGGGGCTTCTGACTCTTCGCTGGTTTGACAGCTGCCGGTTTCGTAATCAGCAGCCAACCCTCCGCCTGATTAATCGCTTTCACCGGCTTTAAATTCAGGTGCTTGAAGGTGGGTTGGTCAAGTAAAAAATAAGGTTGAGCGTCACCTTTCCAACGCTGCTGGAGTTCGGCATCCGTTGCGGGGATGACTTGGCGATCGCTATAAAAATTCAGAGAAGGACGACCATGATCGTAGGATGTGTAGATTGGCTTATTGATGGGAGTTTTGCGCTTAATCATCGCGGCAACCGGTTTAACCGGATAAGCTTCTGCTAGTTCCCAATTCCAGTGCGGCGATGTCATGAGTAGCAGTAGCGTTACATACGTACCCCAAAATAGCAGGGGAATAAATTGCAGGTCTTTTTGATAAATCAAAACTGCCGTTATCAATAAAGTCAAAGCAGCCGATGCAAACACCAGTTGCAAATTCCAGTTCGGTTGGGGGCCAAACGCAGCAAAATAAAAACTACCGCTTAGCGCCGCTAAACCCATGACTGTCAAAAGCGGTACCCAAGAGCGGGGATAGGATTTCTTACTCGGCGCATTCCAAATTTCAGCAAGCTGGGCACCTCCCAATAAAGCCACTGCTGGGTAAATCGGCAGTACATACCAGGGAAGCTTTGTTCCCATCACCGAAATGGCTACTAGATAAACACTCATCCACACCAGTACCAGTTTTGCCCAGCTCATATTGCGATTTTCCCAAGCAAGGCGCAATCCTTGGGGCAATAAGAATAACCAGGGCCAACCGTACTTTAAGATTTCCAACAGATAGTACCAGGGGGGACCCGCGTGATTCTCGACGGGTGCCCAAATCCGCTGCAAGGATTGACTGAAGATGCCGGTGTTTACGAAAGCCTGCCCGTAGTGGAGAAATTGGGCACCATACCAAGCGGCAACTGGCACACTGCCCAAGAGCAAACCAATCCAGAAATAGAGGGAAGTTAACAGTCTGGGAGTATCCCAAGCTAAAAATACCAGGGCAATATTTAAAAGTAATAATCCCATCATGCCTTTAGTCAGGCAAATCAACCCAAACCCGATACCGGCACCGAGAGCGTAGCGCAAGTTTCGACGCGATCGCAACACGCACCACATCATGAACAGGAAAAAGCACAGCACTGCCCCATCCAGCATCGCCAGACGCCCATGACGCACAACGGGTAGTAGCGTTAAGTAAATCAAAGCCGAGAAAAGAGCTGGAAGGCGTCGCCGGAATAGTTCCCGTCCAATGCCATACAAAAGCGGCACACAAGCGGCACTCAGCAGCGCCCCAGGTAGGCGCGTTGTCCACTCATTTACACCGCCGATTGCGTAGGCACCGGCAATCAACAGATGCATTAAAGGCGGTTTATTGAAATACTCCGTACCTCCCAACGTCGGATACAGCCATCTCAAAGAATCAAACTTTGCCTGCCAAATCTCACGAGCAACCTGGGCAACCGTTCCCTCATCCCAATCCCGTAAAGGCAGTACGCCCAGATTGATTCCAAATAGCAGGATAGCCGCTAGGAATAACCCTAAGACCCACAGCCTTTCCACCCATCTGTCAGCTCCTCTAATCTTCTTTTTTGAACGACCCCACGCAAAAGTTTGACGATCCATATTTAACAAAGCCCGTGGTATTTAGCGGCAATCCAACTTCATTCCCTGCGATTTATCTAACTCAATCATCTGACTAAAATCACAAGGTAAGTTTCCATGTCCTTATGAAGTTTGCATAACTCTATAGAATAAAGCCGGATTTTCTATCTTAAAGTGACCGAGGAAAACTCTCGCCATGCCTGCTCTAACTCTGTAGGACAATCTCAGAGTTGGAAACACTCGCAGCGTTTAGACTCAGTTTTACAGCGGTTAGACGCTCGTTGCGTTCCGAATTATAAAATTTATACCAGTAGTGAGAGTCATACGGAAAGTTTTTTTAGTCATCTATCGGCACATTTAGCATCGCCACCATGCAAGTGTAACGCCGACTTACTCTGTTCGCGTAAGTGTTGCTAGCGTACGTGTTGCGGCTTTGTGAAGAGCGAGCGCACTCTTTAACGATTCGGCAAGGCGAGATAACTGGCTGCTGTGAGAAGCGGGGTATCTGAAGTGCTGGCTCACAGCTCAAATAGAATTGCGATCGCAACACTTTATCGTTAATCGCTAAAAGATGAAAACTAGCTGGATCTCCCAAGATGAATCCTGGCGGTTAATTTCAATCTGGCGAATAAATTCTCGAAAGTAGAATCGTCGCTCTGATTCTGACAAATCTAGCCAAAATTGTGAGATAGATACAGCCTGCGCGATCGCTTGTAAATCTACTGGCGGCAGACTCGCCATCCGCGATTGCAATTGAGAGATTTCTGTGCGTAGCTTGTAGGCGCGTAACTGGGCAGTTTCTGAATCTAAAATGCCATTCTCTGTAAGCGTCGGCAACTGAGCTAAGATATCTTGCTTCGCGGCAATTTCATGGGTAATCGTGCCCTTAATTCCATCCATATTGGGAACATTCACCGCCGCTACTGCGCGGGGTAAATCCTGGCAGATTCTCTCAATCGTTTGCTCCAATACTTCCTGATAAGAAATAGCCTTACATTTGGGCTGTTTAAGGCACTTGGTTGGGCGCAGATAAAGATATTCTCCCTGTTTGCGGGAGGCGGTAACGCGGGTAATCGTCATTGGCGACTGGCACTCCCTACAAACCACTAATCCCGCTAGAGAACGGTTTGCACTAGCGGTACGAGGAGGCAAACGGCGGTTACGGCGCAGCAATCGGTCAATTTGCGCGGCTTCTTCCCTAGATACGATGGCAGTATGAGTATCAGAGAGAATCTCACCATTTTTATACGCAGTATCGCCCCGATAGACTGGGTTCGTTAGCCAGCGTTGTCCCGTAGAAGCGGAAATTTTCTTGCCGTATTTCTTTTCTAGATATCGCACCGCACCGCGTAAAGAACCATACAGCAGAAATTGTTCAAAAAAATCTTTGACGACCGGCGCGGCGCTGCGGTCTAGGATATAGCGGTCTTTACCTCGTCGGTAGCCGTAAGGAGCTTTTCCAGGCGCTGGCGAGGCTTTGAGCCGCCGCTGAGCGTGTCCTTGACGGATGCGATCGCTGCGCTGCCGATTCTGAATTTCTTGCAGGAGTTGCAGGGGTGTTTGATGATACGCGACTGACTCGGTAGTAATAATTTGAATGCCGAGGGATTCGAGATCGAGGATGCGATCGCATACTTCTTCCACCGAGTCTCCCAATTCTGCCAATCGTCGGATTAATAAATAATTAACGGGTTCTTCTTTACAATCTTCTAACAGCTGACGTAGTTGTTGACGTTCCCCTAAATCTTGATAAACGCTATCGATTTCCCAACCCCAAATTAAGGGATCGGGCGCAACTTCAAGCAACGGGTCAGTATAGGAATATGCAATGATTTTCATTGCACAATTAATGTACCAAGCTGCCGGAAGCAGCCTGAAGAGTTTAATTTTAGCTTGCGTCGGTAGACTTCGTTCCTGTACCCCCGCGCTTCTAGCGTGTGGGCAGGTATTCGCAATTTGCGGGATGCTCCCAAAGTGCCCTGATTAGGATTCATGGTTGACAGCTCATTCACCTAACTCAATGATGTTGCCATCAGGATCTTGAGTAAACAGCGCAGCGCGACCAGAAGCGCTCATTTGTAGGGGGTAGTTGTGAGCCATAAGCTTCTCCTTAGCAGCGTCTAAGTTGGCGACCAAGAAGGCTAAATGCCGATTCCGACCTAATTTTTCAGAATTGACTAAATCTGATGGTATAGAGTTGGCAACAATCAGGTGAATTTGAAACTCGCCGACTTGATACCATGCGCCGGGAAATTTCAGCACTCTATCCACCTTCGATAATCCCAACACGTTCCCATAAAATTGCTCGGCTCGTTCCAAGTCAGAAACGAGAATGGCTGCATGGAGACATTGAGTAATCTGCATCGCTAGTTATACTTTTGCCTGTAATCATACCATTTTTACCTGGAGGTAAACGAATTCCTTAGAACCAAAAAATAAATAAGAGAAATCAAGCGATCGCTTGATTTCTCTTACTTAAAGAACTGTTTACTTAAAAACCATGACCGGAATCATCGTCTTCGCCTAAAGGGTATATAAACCTTCGGCTGTCATGCCAAATCGAACAACAGGAATTCCGTGCTATTTTTGGCTTCTATGGCTATCTGGTTTTCATCACTGATTGCAGCGCCATCTCCAGCAGCCAGTGGCTTACCATTCAAACTGATATCGCCTTTGATAACTTGCAGCCAAGCATGGCGGTTAGGGTTGATTTGATAATTAACCTGCTGTCCTGCATCGAGCAAACTTGCGTAGAGATTGGCATCTTGGTGGATAGTAACCGAACCATCCCGACCATCTTGAGAAGCAATTAAACGGAGATTCCCGTGCTTTTCTTCAGCTGAATACATTTTCTGTTCATATCTAGGTTTTAATCCCTTTTGATTTGGCGTAATCCAAATTTGTAGAAAATGCACTAAGTCAGTTTTAGAATGGTTATATTCGCTGTGCGTAACTCCTGTACCAGCGCTCATAACTTGCACTTCACCCGGAAGAATAATAGAGCTAGTTCCCATGCTATCTTTATGCTCCAAAGCACCTTCTAGTACGTAGGAAATAATTTCCATATCTCGATGAGAATGTGTCCCGAAGCCTTGGTTCGCTTGCACTCTATCTTCGTTAATTACGCGCAGAGTTTTAAATCCCATGTGCTGGGGATCGTAATAGTTGGCGAAAGAGAATGAGTGATAGGAATTGAGCCAGCCATGAGCGGCATGTCCGCGTTCTTCTGCTTTCCGAATTGCAATCATTTTCATCTCCTATTTAACTTGAATGTCCAGCGGCTAGAGCCTAGAGTTATCCTGGTTGTAGAAAGGCGATTTATTGCGTCTCCCTTCGCAGACTAAAAAAATGGGATCTGTTGCCAGTTGGTACAAGTAAACTTTATTTAGACAGGCTACGGTTTTGTCATGAATAATACTAAAGTTTACTGTACAAACCATCACAAAACGGTGGATTTCTGGTTTACTCACACTGGCATACTGCTACGTGTTTTTTGTCTTTCATTACAAACTTTACAGGGGGGGATTCCGTGTTTTGATGGGAACCATCGCCATAAGGTTGATTGTGAGATTGACCGCAACTACACCAAAATTTAAGTACCCAATTCAAGCGCAAGAATGATAGGTTTTGTATCTACAATGACGGGTTCACTCATTTTGCTTGTCCTTGGCTTTCTTTGGTGCCTTATTTTTGTATATTTATAGTTTAAAAAATGTAACCATAAAGTGTAAAGTATGCACTTTAAAGTAAGATAGTACCCAAAAAGATACTATGGAAGCTAAAAGCGAGAATTTTGAAAGGAAGACTTGTCCAGCAGAAACTACCTTAAAAGCAATTAGCGGACGCTGGAAGCTTTTGATTGTGGCAGAACTATGGTCAGGCGTTAAACGGTTTGGGGAACTGCAAAGAGGGCTGGAGGGAATCACTCAAAAGATGCTCACACAGCAACTCAGAGAGATGGAAGAAGACGGAATTATCCATCGTCAGGTTTATCCGCAGATTCCCCCAAAAGTGGAATATTCTTTGACCCCTTTAGGAGAAAGTTTGAAACCGATTATTCAGGCAATGCACGAATTAGGCACGCAATTATAGAAATTATTGGCAGAAATTATTGGCGAGTATAGCGATGCTTCACCCCAATCGGAAAATATTCTGGATCGCCGGTGGGAGTTAAGGTAACTTGCGGCATTTGGTAGGTTGGGGGGACATAGTTTGCAAACTCGCTGTTGAGGCGTTGTAGCTGGGACAAAATTGAAGATGCGATCGCTTCCTGCTTGTCTTCACTGGCTTCCACTTGGGGCGCTAACTCCACAACCACCGACAGGAAGCGGTTTTTATCTGCATCTTCCTGAACCTGCATGACAAACTTACCCGTCACCCACTCTCGAATCCTGGGTTGTTCTAACCCCACCGTCACATTTTCCGGGTAAATATTTGCGCCGAAATAGGAAACCGTGAAATTAGACCGTCCAAACACATAAACAAACGGTAAGGGAGGAATTCCTCTTTGTGTAGCCCGCGCCGCCGGATTGAGTTCGGGTAGCCCTAAACCGGAGGTTTCGGGATGAGGAATGGCACTTTCACCTTGCAACGCCGCGACTGGATCGAAGTCCCATTCTGCTAAAAACTGGAGCATTTCATCGTAAGGGATTAAGCCTCCCGTATCGGAGATATGATAGCGGATCAGCGGAATCCCGTTATCGCCGGAAAACAGCAATGTGCCCTCGTGAACCTCGAAAAAGCGACTCAGTGGGTCATACTGTACCAGCGTTGGCAAGCGAGATTCCCCAAATAATGCCTTAGCAGCATCTGGATGTTCTGCCAGAAATCGACGGATGCGGATACTCAGCGGGGTTTCGTTGCCCAAGACGCCTGCATCGGCTGTCCCATAAAGCGAAGCAGAGTCATAACAAGGATTTTGAGAACCGACTCTTTCTCCGACAAGATTGCGCCATTCTTCGCTAAAGACTTCTCCCGCAAACACCATTTTGATGTGATATTGCTGCCACTCCACACCCCGCGCTATGCCACTATCAATGACATCCTTCAAAAATGGTGGATATCCCAGCAGCACCACTTGCTCAAATGCAGAACCCAGTTCTTGCACGACTCGAAATATCTCTTCTTTATTATTGCCAGGAGTAATCACTGTAATCGGGTATCCTTTACTGGCGAGATAGCGACAGCAGTTTGCTGTGTATATTCCCCCAACCCAAGTCCCTAAGGTAAAGCAGATGACAGCCAAGGTGCGGCGGGTATCAGCCTGAAAACTATCATGAAATATCTGTTCAAAGCGAATCGCGATTTGCAGTTCATCCGTGAGGAAACGAGGCCAAAATGTCGGCTTTCCCGTTGAACCGGAGGAAACAGCAATCGTATCGCACGCTTCTAATTGTCCATTGCGGCACAAGTCTGCAAGGGAGTGACGCAACAGGTAATTTTCTTTGGTAATGAAGGGAAGTTTTTGGAAATCTTCAAAAGTTTGTATCGAATCCGGATCGATACCTTGTTCCTTCACAAAAGCTTGGTAGGCGGGGACACTCGCAGAAACCTCGTGGAATAATTGCATCGTAGCGGCTTCTGGGGAGGTGCTGCGATACTGTTGCAGCCGCCACTGGAGGGGAGTACCCAGGAACGATTGAAAAGCGGTGAGTACCCGTTGACGTTGTTCTTCTAGCATTGTCCTCCCTCTCAGTTTTGTATTTAAGATCAGGCTAACGTAGGGAAGGCGATCGCTTTCAATCGCTTTCATCAATCGCATTACTTGGTAGAATCTCGGTCAATTTGTTATACCGTTACTGGATCTTCCACAGAATTGCCCCAGGTTAATCATGCCCCTCTATTGCACCAAAGGACACGAGAATCCCATTGATGGTCGCTTTTGCCAGCATTGTGGCGAACCGCTACCTGCTGTGGTGAGTAATACTGTTTTGCCGGGGATGACGCTGGGCGATCGCTATCGAATTGTGCGCGAATTGGGACACGGTGGCTTTGGACGCACCTATTTGTCTGAAGACCTCAACCGCTTCAACGAACCCTGTGTTTTAAAGGAATTTGCCCCCAAGGTGCAAGGCACTTACGCTTTGCAAAAAGCTTCCGAACTATTTGAGCGGGAAGCGGGTGTCCTTTACAAGCTGAAACACCCGCAAATTCCCAACTTTCGAGAGTTATTTCGGGTAAACCAGCGAGGGAACGGACGCCTCTTTCTAGTACAAGACTATGTGGAAGGTCAAACTTATCGCGCGCTTCTCGAAAGTCGGAAACATCAAGGAGCGCGGTTTAGCGAGGCAGAGGTACGGCAGATTCTGCTGCAAATTTTACCAGTTCTGGAATATATCCATTCGATGGGGGTCATTCACCGCGATATTGCCCCAGATAACATGATTTCGCGAGCTTCTGACCAACTGCCCGTTTTGATTGACTTCGGTGGCGTCAAGGAAGTCGCAGCCACCGTGGAATCGGAGTTTAGCGAGACACCAGGGATGGAAACAGCGACCATCCATACTCGGTTAGGTAAGCCCGGATACGCCCCCGATGAACAGATGCAACGGGGAATTGTGTTTCCCCATAGCGATTTATATGCTTTGGCAGCAACGATGTTGGTGTTGCTCACGGGTAAACAGCCGCAAGAGCTAATCGACGATGGAACGCTTTTGTGGAACTGGCGGCGGGACGTGAACCTTAGCCCCGCTCTGGGGGCGGTGTTGGATAAAATGCTTTCACGACGACCGGGCGATCGCTATCAATCTGCCAGCGCCGTGCTACAGAGCCTTTCATCTGCCCACTCGCCTGCCCCAGCACCCGATCTTTCTCCCACTCAGCCGCCCACCAAACCCCCGATGGCACCGACAATGGTGGTGGCTCGTGCCCAAATTCCCCTGCCCCCCCAGCCAATCGCCAACCCCCCACAGGCAATCCCCAACGCTACCCAGCCCATCCCAACCCCCAATCCATTACCGCCGCCAGCCCCCAAACCGCAATCTCCCTTTCTCGGTTTAGTGGGAAAAACTTTGGTCGTGTCGCTGCTGATTACGGGCGCGACTGGAATCGGCTGGTGGGCTGGCAATCTTTGGATACAATCACTATCGAAGTCTGGGGAAGAAACCTCCGATGCCACACCCTCACCCAGTTCTTCGCCGCCCGTCGATCAGGAAAATCCTTCCTCGCAGTTTTCGCCTGCGGAACAGGCACGCAAGCAACAGCTGCGCGATCGCCGTCAAAGTCTCGGAGTTAACTACAATTTCTATGTCAACTGGGTGAATGAAGTTTTCTGGACTCAGAACCCCAATCAACTAGGGCGCACGCTGGGGAATGGGCCAGAAAATGAGCAATTACGAGAGCAATGGGATCGGATCGCAACTGAATTGCTCGATAAGCTAGATCAGGCGAAATTACCAGGCGCAGCGAGACAGCGTTTAGGAAGCTATGGTGCAGCGGATCGCGATCGCTGGAAAGGGCAAGTCAACCAGCGAAACCTGAGCAGTCGCGCCCTCTACGATCTCGCAGATGTGGCATTTTTCCAAGTATTTCCAGAACAGCGGGGCAGAGATTTTATCAATCAGCCAGTCGGTCAAATCTGGCACGCGATCGCTGGGGAGAAAGTCAAAGCAGTGCAATCTCAAGAGGCGCTGGAAACAATTCGCTTTGCTCCAGGGGCAGTGGGCAAACGAGTCAGCGGCACCCTCCAACCAGGAGAAGGAAAAGCCTACATCGGCAACTTTGCCCAAAATCAATTATTAGCAGTTAACTTTACGGGGAGTTCAAAACTGCGGCTTTCCCTTTACCCCCCAACGAGTACATTTCCCCCAATCCTCGAAGACTCCACCGAAAAAACTTGGTCGGGAACCTTGCCTCAATCAGGCTACTACGAATTCATCGTTGTTTCCGAAGCTTCCCAGCCCGTTGATTATCAACTTGATATCGGCGTGGAAAACCCTCCGGCTCCCTCACCTGAACCGGCTGAAACGACCACTGCTTCTCCTGAACCGGCACAAACAACCACTCCTTCCCCCTAAATGAAACCCCTTACCTCTTTGGGGGAGAGTAAGGGGTGGGGTTCAGATGAAAAGCTCGGATAACGTCTACAGCCGTACCTGCGGCAAATTGCTGCGGGGATTGAAGGTGCGGCTCTCCCGGATTTTCTCGTAATATTCTCGTTCCGTAGCACTGAGTTCTTTCGGCGTCACAATCAAAATCTTTACCAGCTGATCGGAACGTCCGCCTTTAGGATTGGGCCAACCTTTACCGCGCAACCGCAGAGATTGTCCCGAACGGACACCAGGGGGAACGTTGACAGTGACAGAACCATCCGGCGTCGGCACTTCCACGGGTGCCCCCAACACGGCTTCATCTGGCGTTACCGGCACTTCGCAGACGAGATTATCACCATCGAATTGGAAGAACGAGTGGGGCAGCAGCTCCACGGTTAAGTACAAGTCACCCCGCTGCTGAGTATAGGGGCTGACTGAACCTTTGCCTTTGACGCGAATTCGACTGCCCTGTTTCGTACCCGGAGGAATCCGAACGTCAATGGCTTCATTGCCTAAATCTAAACGCTTCTGGACGCCATGAAAAGCCTCGGATAGGCTGAGTTTGATGACCGCTTCTCGATCGGCGGCTGCGGCAGCTTGCGGATCGAAGCCAGAATACCCGCCAAAGTCTGTATACCCAGTGGGGCCTGTAGAAGTGCGATAAGTCGTGCGGCGTCCAGCACGGCTGCCAGAACGGGCACTGGCACCCCCTAAACCGCCCAGGAGATCGTTGACAAATTCATCAAAACTGCCGTACTGACTAAAGTCAAAGCCGCCAAAATCAACGTTCACTCCGCCTGGATAGGGTGACGATCCTTCCCCGACTTGTTTCCAGTACTGTCCGAACTGATCGTACTTTTTACGTTTTTCTGGGTCGGATAGCACTTCGTAGGCTTCGCTGACTTCCTTGAAGCGAGCTTCAGCTTCTTTGTTGCCAGGGTTCATGTCGGGGTGGTACTTTCGTGCCAGTCGCCGGTAGACTTTTTTGATTTCATCGGCACTAGCGGTTTTAGTAACTCCCAGGATGGCGTAATAGTCTTTAAAATCGGTCGCAGCCATCAAACTCCCTCCTCTCGTCTAAATATTTAGTTTAAGTTTTATTTTTTACCTTCTCAGAGATAGGGTATCAAATCAGTCAATGGATATAAGTTCGGCTTTTCCGCACTGATGCGATCGCGATTTCCGTACTTGTCGCTGAATAACGGATTAAACGATCGAGTCCATCAGCTAGGGTGGGCGGAGCGTCTACCAGTTGGCGGTGCATCTGTAAAATAACTTCTTCTGGAACTTGGCGGAGTCTTAATCGATTTCTTTCTAGACATTCCTGCACTGGCGTATCCAGCCACAAGCCGGTAATGTGGGTAAAACCGCGATCGCGAGAAGTAGCGATCGCTTCCCGGCGATGTTTACGAGCCGCATTCGTCGCGTCGAAAATCGCTTGTCTTTTCTCCTCAACTGCTTGGCTTAATTGGCGCTGTACTTCGCTCCACACTAACAGCCACGACCCTTGAATCGCTTCATCCCCAAACAGTTGTTCCCGGATCGCGTCTGTGGCAATTAGCCGATGCTGAGGGCATTCTGCTACGAGCTGTTGTGCTAGAGAAGATTTGCCGCTACCGGGCAACCCAATTAGGAGAATTAATCGAGTCATGTTTCGGTGTTGGGAGTGGGTAATTAGAGTTTTGAGTTTTGAGTTAAAGAGAGTTCTTTAATTCAAAACCCAAATTCAAACGCGAGAATCGCGTCTCTACTTCAACTTTTTCCCAATTAGCAACTCCCGGTACTAATTTCCACCCTAAATGACGGTTCCATCGGGAATCACGGCATTTTTCAGTACCACAACAATCCCGCTACGGATGTAGAAACCTTCGCTTTCGCGGTTGGCTTCTTCCACCCTGTCTTTGTTAATGATTTGCACATTGCAACCAATGTGGGCGTTTTTGTCAATGATAGCGCGGCGAATCCGGGTGTCCGAACCAATTCCCAAGGGAACTTTACCGTCTTCACAGTGAGCTTGTCGTTCGGCGAAGGGTTGGTATAAGTCGGCACCCATGACGAGGGAGTCTTCAATTAAGGAACCCGATTCAATGCGCGATCGCACTCCCAAAACTGAATGCTCAATCCGGCATTCTTTCAGGATGCAGCCTTCCCCAATTATCGACTCGGTGATTTGGCAATCTAACAGCTTACTGGGCGGTAAGTAACGAGCGCGAGTGTAAATCGGAGCATCCTCATCGTAGAAACTAAAAGGCGGCTGCGGTTGTCTGGTGAGAGCCAAGTTCGCCTCGTAGAACGACTCCATCGTTCCAATATCTTCCCAGTAGTCATTAAATAAATAAGCTTGAACGTTATAATCCTGCGCCGAAGCGGGGATAATCTCCTTACCAAAATCGGTTCGCTCTTGGTTAGTTTGCAGCAGATGCATCAGCACGTCTTTTTTGAAGACATAAATCCCCATTGAGGCGATGTAGGGATTTTTCTTCGCTTGTTCCGCACTCAATCCCAGCGTTGTCGTATCGACCTGCATCTCCTTGAGAGCATCGCCTTTAGGCTTTTCGCTGAAATCTATCACCCGTCCGGTATCATCGATTTTCATTAAGCCGAAATCGGACGCCCGTCGCTCATCCATTGGCACAACGGAGAGGGTGATATCGGCATTAGTGTCGCGGTGGCGTTGCACGAACTGGCGATAGTCCATGCGGTAGAGATGATCTCCTGACAAAATCAGGTACTCATCAACATCCCACTCATCCAACAGCCAGAGATACTGACGGACAGCATCGGCAGTGCCTTGGAACCAGTTGGGGTTTTCTGGCGTTTGCTGGGCGGCTAGCACCTCCACAAACCCTTCTGTGAACCCTGCGAAACTGTAGGCGCGGGCAATATGGCGGTTGAGGGAAGCTGAGTTGAATTGGGTCAGAACGTAGATTTTGTAAATTTCTGAGTTAATGCAATTACTGACCGGAATATCGATTAGGCGATACTTTCCTGCCAGAGGCACGGCTGGCTTCGCTCGCAACTTGGTCAGCGGGTAAAGGCGGGTGCCAGCGCCACCTCCGAGAATAATGCTTAGAACTTTTTTCACTTCAAACCTCTCGATTGCCAGTCAACTCCCAAAACCAGTGTCGGACGGTCTGGAGCAGTTGGCAAGGGGGGGAGGGGGAATCAATGTTAGAGGTTATAGATAATTGGGAAAAAGTTTCAAGGAATCAGTGTTGAGTTTTGAATTAAAGCACTCTTTTTTATTCAAAACTCAAAATTCAAAACTCAACACGCTCGTTTCCCACTACCCTATTGCTGTGCCATTTCCATCAAAATTTTCTGGGCACTTTGTTCTCTTTCCTTGTCACCGGGGTGGCGTTGGATGTAACGACCATCTGGTTGTAAATCCCAAGCGTGACGGTTATCGGCGAGCATAATTCCTAAGATTTCTTGTAAATCTTTAGAAATTTCGGGATCTTCTATTGGCGCGATCGCTTCTACTCGTCGATCCAAGTTGCGGCGCATCCAATCAGCACTGCCGATATAAACTTCCTCACTGCCAGCATTTTGAAAGTAAAAAATCCGCGAGTGTTCTAGATAACGCCCGACAACACTAATCGTCCGGATATTTTCACTGACTCCTTCCACACCGGGTCGCAGACAGCAAATTCCGCGGATAATCAAATCGATTTTTACCCCAGCGATGCTAGCTTCGTAAAGCGAGGCAATGAGTTGGGGATCTGTCAGTGAATTCATCTTGGCGACAATTCGACCGCTTTTGCCATGATGGCAATGTTCTATCTCGCGGTGGATCAAACTCAAAAAGCGATCGCGGCAGTTCACTGGCGACACCAACAACTTGCGGTAAGACCGTTGCCGCGAGTAACCCGTCAAGTAATTAAACAAATCCGTCAAATCCGCCCCCAAGTCTTCACGGCAGCTTAATAGCCCCACATCTGTATAAATTCGAGCGGTTTTGGGATTATAGTTCCCCGTGCCGATGTGGACATACCGGCGAATTTGGTTTTCTTCTCGGCGTACCACCAAAACCACTTTGGTATGCGTCTTTAAACCCACCAAACCATAGACCACATGAACGCCCGCTTGTTCTAACTTGCGTGCCCAGTTAATATTGTTCTCTTCATCAAAACGGGCTTTTAGTTCCACCAGAACCGCTACTTGCTTGCCATGCTCAGCCGCTGTAATTAGGGCATTGAGAATCGGCGAGTCCCCAGATGTTCGGTAGAGAGTCATTTTAATCGCCAGCACATTTGGATCGATTGCCGCTTGGGTAATGAAGCGCTGTACCGTTCCTCCAAAAGATTGATAAGGATGGTGAACCATCAAATCTGCGGTGCGAATGACCGAGAAAATATCTTCTCCCTCATCCAAATCTCCTTCACTGAGCCGCCGCAGGCGTGGGGGTATCCCTGGCGTCCACACAGGGTCTTTCAGTTCCGGGAGTGGCAATTGCATGAAGTACATCAAGTCTGCCAGCCCCAATAGCCCGTCCACCTCGTAAACATCCCGCTCCAACAGCCCCAGTTCCCGCATCAGCATCCCTTTCATGGATTCGGGCATTGAAGCTTGAATTTCCATCCGTACCGCCGAACCACCCACCCGACGTTTCCGCAGTTCTTGCTCAATCGCTAGCATCAGATCGTCGGCTTCATCTTCTTCCACCTCCAAATCTGCATTACGAGTGATTCGGAAGGGGTGATATTCCTGGATATTCATCCCCGGAAACAGTGACTCTAGATTATGAGCAATTACCTGTTCTAGGGGCACACCCATCCAAATCAGGCGTTCATTCCGGAATCGTTCCTCTTCGAGTCCAGACGACCGACTTCCCAGCCCGGACTCCAACCGTAAGGGCAAAAATCGAGGTAAAACTTTTGGGACTTTCACTCTAGCAAACAGTTCTTCCCCCGTGTCTGGGTCTTTCACCACCACAGCCAGATTCAGACTGAGGTTAGACATATAGGGAAAAGGATGGCTGGGATCAACAGCTAAGGGGGTCAGAACTGGGAAAATTTGCTCTTCAAAATAGTTTTGCAGGTAAGCCCGCTGTTCCTGGTTCAGATCCACGTAGTCTAGAAGATGAATGCCTTGCGCGGTCATCAAGGGTCGCAATGCTTTCTCAAAGTGTTGATGCTGTTGTGCTACCAGAGGTCGCGCTGCCAAGCTAATCTCTTCTAGCTGGTCGCTTGGTGTCCGACCATCGGGCGTCAGCTGGCTCACTTTTGCTTCCACCTGTTGCTTAAGAGCAGCAACGCGCACCATGAAGTATTCGTCGAAGTTGGCACTAAAAATCCCCATGAATTTCAGGCGTTCTAGCAGCGGCGTCCGAGGATCGATCGCTTCATGCAAAACTCGATTGTTAAACTCCAACCAGCTGAGTTCGCGGTTGAAATAGTACTGCGGATGGTTTAGGTCAATATTATGGTGTGTTGCTGCGGTCTTTTTCGCTTTTGACATAATTCTAATGGCAGTCAGGCTGGCAGGTATTCATTGTTACTTGCAACACCAACCAGTGAATTCCATCTGAATTGATCGCAGATTCGCGCTGATTGTTTTAGCACTCATTTTTAAAATGCGCTTATCTTAATTCTGGCTGTGTTATTAATTCATCGTATCCTGACTTAGAGGACCCAAAACCTATCTACAGAAAGGCGTTAAATATCATGACCTCATGCAAAAGCGATAGGTTTATGCTCTCAAGGCAGGCTCCGGGCGAGCGATCGCTACTCCCTCCTTTAACTGGATACTTCACCCGCACGCGTTGCCAAGTCTCTACCCAGCTGACGATAGCGATTCGATGAGTTTTATTAACCAAATACCTCCTCTTCCCTTCCCCGCCACCACTCACCCAGATTCATCAAGTCCTGATGAATATCTGCTAATTCTTGAACATATTCCTCTGGAGAGATAGTCGGGCGGCGTTCTTGGAGTTTTTTTAGCCGCAATTGCACTAATAGCCAAGGCTTGGAAATGCTATCTGTGGCTTCAATGTATTGGGCTAGTTCTTTGCTATCCATGATTTATCTGGTGTGAATTTATCTTCTTTAAAGATACAGGCAGCCGAAGTTTACAGATAATAAAAAAACAGCCACTACTAACGTGGCTGTTTTCCAGATGATTAAATTTGATGTAACTGAAACATCAGCTGTTATTTAAGCAGCAGCCGTTAAATTCTGGGCAACAAAGTCCCAGTTGATCAAGTGGTCAACAAAGTTCTGCATGAAGTTGGGGCGGCTATTCTGGTAATCCAGATAGTAGGCATGTTCCCAAACATCCATTGTTAGCAAGGGAGTTTGTCCGTAGGCAATCGGGTTTTCTGCGTTCGGAGACTTGGTTACTTTTAGGGTATCGCCATCCTTGATTAGCCAAGCCCAACCACTACCGAATTGAGTGCCTCCGGCATTTTTGAACTCTTCTTTGAATTTGTCAAGGCTACCGAAGCTGGCGTTAATTTTTTCCGCTAGTTCGCCACTCGGATTGCCGCCTCCATTTGGCTTGATGCCATTCCAATAGAAGGTATGATTCCATACCTGAGCAGCGTTGTTGAATACAGCAGCTTTGTCTGAGGCTTTGTAGGTTGCCTTGATGATTTCTTCAAGCGACTTGTCGGCTAGTTCTGTGTCCTTAACTAGGTTGTTAAGAGTGTTCACGTAAGCAGCATGATGCTTGCCGTAATGGAACTCAAGTGTCCGCGCCGACATACCTGACGACTCTAAAGCGTCTTGGTCGTAAGGTAAAGGGGGTAGTTCAAATGCCATTGTGTTCAATCCTCTGCTAACTGCTTTCTAGCTTAAAACTAATGGAGAAGTTTTTTTCTTCTTAAGGATATAAGTCTCGCCCGATCGAGGTTGCGATCGCTAGCGATATAAAACTTAACCACTGGATTGTACCTTAAAAGTCGAGAGACAGCCAAAATCAACGATTTGTGCCAATTTAGGCAGGACTAGCCACTAATTTCTTCCTGTTGCATCTACCCAAAGGGATAATTAATGGCGATCGCTCAAAACTCCTCTAACCATTTCGATTGCCGCTGCTGGAGTATTGGCAATCAAAATAGAGTCTTCAGACAAGCTTTGGAAAAAAGCCGTACTTTCTGGATGATTCGTTAATAAAATCACTTTTTTATAGTTCTTCAAAGCCAGGGCAATTTCCGAAGCCGTTCCCGCACCCATGCCACAGGCAATCACAACATTAGAGGAGAGGACATTAATATTATTTCTCGCATTTCCCATATCGGTAACAATCGCAATATCTACGGCATCAGAAACAGCGCTGGTATCGTTAGTAGGAAGAATGCCAATTGTTAAACCATTGCCAGCTTTTGCACCTTTACTCGCCGCATCCATCACACCCGCATTTCTACCGCCAGTCAGCAATATCCATCCCGATTGGGCGATGAGTTTGCCTAGTTTGTAGGCATTTTGTAAGTCGGTTTCGGTGGCGTTGGCACCTGGCCCCATAACGCCAATGATGGTTTTTTTCATACAGATTAGCTTTTCGCCATTAGCTTTAATATCGTCGGTAAGAGGCAGTGCCTAACCCGCAAAGTGAAAATTTAAGTTACTATTGCAACACTAGGCTATATCAAACAAACTTCATAGCAAAGTGATGTAGCAGCTCTTAAATTCTTTCGTCCCACATCTTTGGTGGGTAGGAGGCAATGCATGATTGGCGCTATTTCTTTCACCACTCTCACAATCTAGAAGAAGGCACTTACCGCATCTTTAAGCCGCAGTGGAAAGCAGAGATTCTGCACTGGTTTGGGCGAGAGGATGTGGCAAAGGAGCAAAAAGAAGAGTTTATCAAGGCTCTGGTAGATTTTGACGACGGATGCGGAGATTTTTATCATACCCGTGCATATTTCCTAGCAGCAGAGGCGATCGCTCACTTCAAGGAGTGTAGCTTGGGTGATGCAATTGTCGGACAGTTGCTCAAATGGAGCTATGTCTATTTCAACCAGGACAAACAAGACTGGAAAAAATTTCCCGATCGGCTGGCTGAAGCAGCAAGAAAAACACTGGAAACGACGGACAGAGAACGGGTAATTGCTGCCTTTGTCCAGCTATTGCATACGACTGAGAGTCGGCTTACTCTCCGACACGCGGCTGTTCGATTGGGGAGACTCGATCCGGGGAATAAAACAGCGATCGCTGCCTTAAGGCTGCTGATTCAGGTGACACAGAATCAATTGACGCTGTTGAAGGTCATTCTTAACCTAAGCGAAATTGACCCTGGCAATCCCATCTTAATCCCGGCTCTAGTAAAGCTGACTCAGACTACTCCAGCCCAAGTGCAGATACTTCGAGATGCGGCTGAGAGGATAGGGGAAATTGGTGCAGGTAATGAAACGGCGATCGCTGCCTTGATCCAGCTGATGCAGATCGCAGAAGATCGGTTTATTCCTAAAGAACAGAGTCGCCATTATGATGAATCCATTCATGTGTATGCAGCGAGGAATTTAGGGAAAATAGGCGCAGGCAATGAAACCGCGATCGCTGCTTTGATCCAGCTGATGCAGAAAACGCAGTTTTGTCCAGACAGTATTTCCTCAAGTCAGTTTTACATCTATTGGGAAGTGGTTGAGGCTTTGGGAAAAATTGCCATTGGTAATCAAACTGCCATTGCTGCTCTATCCCAGATACTTGAAACTACTCAGGATGTAGCGATCCGTTGTAGTGCTGCCGCCAATTTATTGAAGATCGATCCAGGTAATACAGATGCGATCGCTACTCTATCCCAGATACTAGAAACTACTGAGAATGAAACTATCCGTTGGAGAGCAGCTGACAGTCTAGTACGAACTGGCGATCGCCATCAACTCGCGCTCGATGCTCTATTTGAATTAGTTCAAACCTCTCCAAAGGATTACCCTCCTCTGCGAGCAGTCGATAGCTTGGAGAGTAGTGACCCCAGTCATCAACTCGCAATTAATGCCTTGGCTCATCTAATTCAAAATCAGCCTAATTCTTGGCTTTGGAAAGCTATTGATTGCTTAGGACGAATTGGTGCAGGAAATGAAGATGCGATCGCTGCCTTAATTCATTTAATCCAGACCACTCAGAATGAATCTAATATCTGGGCTGCGGCTGAAAGCTTAGGGCGAATTGACCCAGGTAATAAAATAGCGATCGCTGCCTTAATTAATTTAATCCAGACTACTCAGGATGAATCTGATATCTGGGCTGCGGCTGAAAGCTTAGGGCGAATTGACCCAGGTAATAAAATAGCGATCGCTACCTTAGTTAAACTTGTTCAAACTTCTGAGGAAGCTTATTGGCGTAGGCAAGCAGCTTGTAGTTTAGGGGAAATTCATGCAAGCGATGAAACGGCAGTTGCGACCCTCATCCAGTTCATTCAAACGGTTCAGGATGAGAATGAAGATGAATACTTCCTCCCGCGTCTAGCTGACAGCCTCCAGCGTCTAGCTGACAGCTTCAAGAGAATTTCCCAAACCAGCCAATTAATGCAAGTCGTTACTGCCTTAAAGGATTATCTAGACGAACAGGTTTTTAAAAACTGTTTTTATCGCTTTGAAGCTTGCGATCGCATCATTTGGCATTGTAGCCAAAATATGACTTATCCAGATTTTTACAAAGCTTGGCACAATTAACTCAAACTTGCCCGATCGCGCTCATCCAATTTATAACTCAGGGCGACCACAAAGGTCGCCCCTACAAACCCAAACCTACAGAGAACCGGCAATCATTCCAGCCAGTAAAATAAAGCCAATCCAAACATTTTGGCGAAAAGTTTCACCATACACTGGCGTCGGGATATCTTTTTGGCTGAGTCGCGAATATTGCCAAATCCAGGCTAAGGTTGCAAAACTCAAAGCCAACCAAAAACTTAGCTTTAGATCCATCACAATTCCCAGCCATTCAAGCAAAATAACCGTGCCAGTAAAGAAGACACCAACAGCTTCAGCCGCATAATTGCCAAAAAATAAAGCGCTAGAATTAATGCCAATCCGCCGGTCATCTTCCCGATCTGACATGGCATAAACGGTGTCAAATCCAAGTGTCCAGAGTACCGTCGCGCCCCATAAAATCCAGGTGGGTTCATCTAGCTTGGCAGTTACAGCAGTCCAGCTAATCAGCACGCCAAAACCCCAAGCAATCGACAGCACTAGCTGAGGCACTGAAAACACACGCTTGGCGGTGGGATAGAAAATAATTACGGGAACTGCCGCCACGCACAACCAGAAAGTAAGGGAATTAAGGTAGAGTGCGAGAACCCCAGCGCAACTCATCGCTACCAAGGCAACGACGATGCCAGTTTTGACCGACAAAGCGCGAGAGGCGAGGGGACGCGATCGCGTTCTTTCTACTTGCGGATCGATATCCCGATCCCACAAATCATTGACAACACACCCGGCAGCACTGGTCGCTAAAGTACCCAGTACAATCACCCCTACCAGCGGCAACGGTGGCTTTCCTGCTGCTGCCAGAAAGACCGCCCATAGTGCCGGAATCATCAATATCAGGCGTCCTGCTGGCTTATCCCATCTCAAAAGCCGGACGACTGTAAGCCAGGTGGGTTCTGTTTCTTTATGTTCTTGCTGGGTCAGCATGGTCTAGAAAAATGAGTATCCAGAAATATCATTAATCACATCTTTATCCCCTATAGAATATCCTTATTCATCAAATCTCGGCTGGTTCTGCAACCCTGGATACATCGAAATGGTCAATTTAGTTGCCAACGCTAAAGATAATTCTGCGGGTGTTTCAACTCCTAGCGTGGATCGAGATCGGATTCTCGCTGCGATTGACTTAGGGACCAATTCCCTGCACATGGTAGTCGTGCAAATTCAACCCAAGCTGCCTGCTTTTTCGATTATTGCCAGAGAAAAAGACACGGTGAGACTGGGCGATCGCGATAAAAAGACGGGCAATCTGACACCAGCGGCAATGGAACGAGCGATCGCAGCCTTGCGCCGTTTCCAGGGAATTGCCAAAAGTCTCAACGCCGAACAAATAATCGCCGTAGCAACTAGTGCGGTAAGAGAAGCTCCCAACGGGCGAGACTTTTTAAAACAAGTAGAGGCAGACTTGGGCTTATCTGTCAACCTAATTTCCGGTCAAGAAGAAGCCCGGAGAATTTACTTAGGCGTGCTGTCGGGAATGGAATTAAATAACCATCCCCACATCATTATTGACATTGGCGGCGGTTCGACCGAGTTAATTTTAGGGGATAGTCACGAACCGCGATCGCTCAGCAGCACTAAAGTCGGTGCCGTCCGACTAACCGCAGAATTGATTACCACAGATCCCATCAGCAATGGCGAATTTCAGTCCCTACAAGCTTATGTGCGCGGACAGCTAGAACGAGCCGTTGATGAATTGCGGGCAGTTCTCCAACCAGGGGAACAGCCGCGTTTAGTGGGAACGTCCGGGACGATTGAGACGCTGGTGACGATACACGCGCGAGAAAAACTAGGTACTAACCCCTTTTCGCTAAATGGCTACCAGCTGAGTCTTAATGACTTGAGAGACTTAGTGAATCGCTTGCGAAGGCTCAATTACTTAGAACGAGCCGCCATACCAGGAATGTCAGAGCGGCGGTCAGAAATTATTGTTGCCGGGGCGGTTATTTTACAAGAAGCGATGACGCTGCTAGGCGCTGAATTGCTAACGGTCTGCGAACGGAGTCTCCGCGAAGGAGTGATCGTCGATTGGATGCTCGCGCACGGCTTGATCGAAGACAAGCTGCGCTACCAAAGTTCTGTACGCGAGCGTAATGTAATCAAAACCGCCCGTAAATACGGCGTTAACCTGGAATACGCTCAGCGAGTCGCAGAATTTGCCCTTAGCTTATTTGACCAAACCCAAGGCATCCTCCATCACTGGGGTTCAGAAGAACGGGAACTACTTTGGGCAGCCGCAATTTTACACAATTGCGGACACCATATCAGTCATTCTTCCCACCACAAACACTCTTTTTACTTAATTCGCAACGGTGAACTTTTAGGCTATACGGAAGCCGAAATTGATGTAATTGCGAATTTAGCCCGCTATCACCGCAAGAGTGCGCCGAGGAAAAAGCACGAGAACTATCAAAATCTGCCGACTAAACAGCACCGACAGATCGTTGCTCAGTTGAGTGCCTTGCTCAGATTAGCAGTGGCTCTTGACCGGAGACAAATTGGGGCAATTCGGGAAGTGCAGTGCCAATACAACGAGGAAACGAAAGAACTTCAGCTCCACCTAAAGCCAACTCAACCGGATGATGATTGTGCCTTAGAAATCTGGAGTTTAGATTATAAAAAAGACGTTTTTGAGGCAGAATACGGCATTAAACTACTGCCAGTTTTGAATGCTATTGCTGTTCCAATTAGCCAGTAGTTCCATAAAGAGCTTTTCGAGCAATCGTCAAACATTAAAAGTCCCCGTCTCCAATAAAACGGAGTCTTCAAACTTTGAAACGATCGCGCAAATAAAATCCCGGCTCTAAAATTCCCAGTTGCTCAGCTAAGGGAGGAAAGACAATATTAGTTGATATGGCTGCAACCAAGCCGTTTACTGCCGCCATTGAGCGGGGGTTGAGGAATCTGATGTGTAACATCACAAAAAGAAAGCGATATTAAGATGCGATCACTCTGAGGAAGGGTAGATATTCTACCCTTCGCAGCTCAAATCACTTCATAGAATTCATCGTCAATAGTCGCGATCGCTCTTGGCGAAGCAGCATCACCTATCTGCATCATGAGTTGTTGCAATTCATTACCAAGCGAAGTGATCTGATCATAATTCCCTTGAGCGATCGCTTTCTCTAAATCCTTTAACAACCCTTCGATTTGCCTTTTCTGGGCAGCAAGCACTTGCTCTACCAGTTGATTCGTCAAATTAAAAAGAACCCGATAAGCATCATTCATCTTGGTAAAATCTCCAGTCTTGAAATCTGAGTTATCGTTGGAGGTTAGTTTCAAAGAGTAACTTTTAAGTTTTTGTCCCTCATTTTTACGAGCTTCTATCAAGTTCGCCATGTCAATCTTTTGGCGAAGTATGCGATCGGCTTCAGCATTGCGTTCTGCATCTCTCACCATACTCTCCACTTCAGTTGCAGGGATAGTGGCAGCGCCGATAATGCTAATTGATTGCTCTTTTCCGGTGCTTATTTCTTTGGCATAAACATTCAGAATACCATTGGCATCAAGGTCGAAAGTTACTTGAATTTCTGTTCTCTCCAAAGAAAGCCCATCTAATCGAAGAATCCCCAAACTCTGGTTATCTTTAGCGAATTCTCGTTCACCCCTTAAAATATTTATTTCTACACTGGTTTGCCCATAAGTTGCAGTATAAAACTTTTGAGATTTGATGACAGGAATATTACTATGACGGGAGATAATTTTTGTCATAGTACCCTCTATAGTTTCGATTCCCAAAGATAAAGGAGTGACATCCCTCATGCAATAAATGGAATTGTCTCTTCTGGCTACTTTCCCCTGAATAGCAGCCCCAATTGCTACAGCCTCGTCCGGGTTAATGCTTTTCAAGGGTTCTTGATTCGTCACCTCCTGCACTAAGTCTTGGACAACCGGAATGCAGCTAGAACCACCAACCAGGACAACAACATTAATGTCACTAAGGCTTAGTTTCGCCTGTTTAATTACTTGTTCGATGTTAAGGCGACAGCGAGCTAAAAGCTCAGAACACATTTCTTCAAATTCAGCTCTAGTAAGGGTAGCGTTGAGATGTTTTGGCCCATCTGGGGTGGCTGTAATAAAGGGTAGGTCAACTTCTGTTTGCGTAAGGAGGGAAAGCTCTATTTTTGCTTTTTCGGCTGCTTCTGTAAGCCGTTGGGAAGCCTGTATATTTTGGCGTAAGTCGAGACCTTCTTGACTTTGAAATTGGTTAGTCAGCCAATCGATAATTTTTTGGTCGAAGTTGTCACCACCAAGGTCAGGGTCGCTGCTGCTAGCCAAAATTTCAAATACACCATCACCTACTTCCAGAATGCTAATATCTAACGAGCTACCGCCTAAGTCAAAGACGAGGATAGTTTCGTTATTTTTCTTATCTAGTTCGTAGGCAAGGCAAGCAGCATTCGGTTCGTTGATGACGCGGAGGATGTCTAAATTCGCTAATTTCCCAGCCTCTTTGGTGCCTTGACGTTGAAAATCATTGAAGTAGGGAGGAACAGTAATAACCGCTTGAGTTATTTCTTCCCCCAAATATTTGCTGGCATCATCAACAAGTTTACGCAGAATTTGGGCAGAAATTTCTTCAGGAGTAAATTCTTTGCCTACATGATGACAGTTGATTTTAATGCCGCCATTGCTATCGGGTAGAACTTGGTAAGAAACTTTATCTGCTGCGTCGATAACTTCATCGTATTTGCGTCCAATGAAGCGTTTAACAGAGTAAAAGCTGTTTTCTGGCTGCATCAGTGCGTTACGTTTAGCAATCCTACCAACCAATGTGTCCCCGTTCTTAGTGTAAGCTACAACACAAGGAGTGAGGCGAAATCCTTCAGCGTTGGCGATGACGATGGGTTGCTTCCCATCCATCACTGCAATACAAGAATTTGTCGCACCTAAACTAATTCCAGCTACCTTTCCCATGATGCTCAATATCTAAAGGTGGCTTGAGCTTAACAGCAGTTCAAAAAATAGTAGGTTCGGTTATACCTCCAAGGCAAGTTCTCTTTTCCGTACCTTAGAGCGAATTATTTTTTATTAGTTTCGCTCTAAAGTAGAAGTTAGCATTCTTATCAGTTCGCTAAAATTTGCCCAGCAAGTATGCCATCGAAACTCTGCCTCGCAATTCCAGCCAAAATAAAAATATTTAGCAGCTATTTTAACAGTGAAGCTTAGTTTAGTTAACTGATTTTGCTCAACGTTACTATATCAAGGCGATCGCTCCGCTGCTTCGGCTCTAATTCTCCTGAGCTTCTTCTGAGTGCGATTGCTAGAATGCCATTGATAATCCACTAGCGATCGCGCTGTTCCTTAGGGTAGAAGTTAGAATTAGCCGTAAAAGTTATCTTTATAGTTAAGTACCGTGCAGGAAGCTCTTCTCAAAACTTTTGCTGGGTAAGAAAAATAGCAATATTCCTTACCGAGCTATTAGAGGTAAAGTATCAAGGTAAACAGAAAGTTTGGGATTAACTTTGTCCCTTTTTAAGCAAATTCAACTAATGACATTTTGAAAAAAATATTGATAAACTTCCTAAACTTAAAAATGCTTTGTAAAAATCAGTTTATAAAACTAGCTTTAGCACTTATATAAAATTTTAGTAAAATAACCGATTGTTCAATATTTTAGCAACGCTGAAGTCTTAATTTGCGATGAAAACACTATATACACTTTTTACCAAAGAACGGAGCGAAGTTCAGACAGAGATTGATAAGGCAACTAGCCCGGAGCAGGTCGTTAAGCTGGTTCAAAAGCGACTCGATAATATTCAGAGCAGTTACGTTGGCGAGTTAAGCGTCGCTCAAGTACGTCTGGCTTCTTTATTCCTGGACACTTTGCGGCAGTCCTTGGGGACTCTCACCGCTGCCAATGAGACGAAAGTTTTGGAGCCAAAGCCTCAGCAGAGTGCTAACCCAGTCGGAAGGGTTTCTCCCAAAACCATAATCCTGAAAGTGCTACAGGGACTCATCTGCGTAGGAATTTTAGATTCTCTATTCTCCTTGGTTTCAGATGCACCAGGAGCTTGGATGGATATCTTGCTGGTGTCTCTGCTGGTTGGACTAGAAGTGGTGTTCCAAATCGATAAACGCGATCGCGCCAATCGTTCAGTTTCTCTTCAACCTGTAGAAGCGCCCCAGCCGATCGTTCGCGTTGATAGCCAAGTCTTTCTAGACAACCTGACCGATGCCCTGAACACCATTGATTTAGCAGTCGCCCGGACTCAGGAAGTAAAAAAACCGCTTGATGATAGTGGAATAGAAGAGCTACCAGAACTGTTGAATCTGCTTCAGAGACTAATGGGTGCGTCAATTCTAGGGAAACCCCAGATGTCGCTTGAACTTACCAAACTGCTGCCACAGATTTTAATGGAACAGGGGATTCGGGTTCAGATTTACCAGGCGGATGATACTCATCGCGAGTATTTTGATTTCGAGCCAAGTATCGATCCTGCCGCGAAAGAGTCTGTAACGATAACTCCCGCTTTGTTTAAAGGCGATCGCTTGCTCCGACGCGGTCGAGTGATTGAGCCAGCGTACTCCGAGGCTAGGGAGTAAGATGTCTTGTCATCGTGGCTGTTTGTAGTCGCATCTTCATTTAGATAGTATTTCCCTTTTTTCTTAGCCCCCTTTTTCAAGGGGGGTTGGGGGGATCAAAACTCTCATTTACATGGTTGATTAACGGAAAGTATAAAAATGGAAGTTTTAGAAACTATCGGATTCGATCTGGGGCACGGTGAAACCGCTGTCGCTCAGGCGAGAGTGGAGAGCATCGAGCCGCCAGGGATGCTTGAAGTTAATAATAAAAAAGTTCAAATCACAGCACTAGCTTGGCATCCCGATATCGGTTATCTAATTGGAGAACAAGCATTAATCCAAGCTGGCGTTACTCAGCTCAAAATCGCTTTCAAACAAAAACCAAATACCGACCCAACTTATCGGGAAACAATTAGCAAGTTTCTAGAAACTTACTATCGTCTTTTGAAAGAAAGCAAACAAATCGAAGGTGGAGAAACCAGCCAATTTTATGTCGGTTGCCCTTCAGGATGGTCTGCTGACGAACGAGAAGAATACCAAAAGTTACTGAAGGAATCTGGTATTCCCTTAGTGAGTGTTGTCCCAGAGTCGCGGGCAGCTTTCATGCAAGCGAAGGAAGCCGGTAAGCTTTCTTATGACAAACTTAAATCGTCGGTGCTAATAGTTGATATTGGCTCTTCGACTACAGATTTTACTCTGGTTAAGAGTTTGCACGAAATCCCGATAGATTTCGGAAGTAATGCTTTGGGTGCTTCTTTAATCGATAAAGCAATTTTTGCCCAGACTCTCGCTAACCACGAGGAAAAAGCGTTACTGGAACGAGTATTTGAGGCATATCCTCATCACCAAGCGCGTTGCGAACTTGCTTGTCGCAAAGCGAAGGAAGATTACTTTTCTAACGAACAGGTATACAGCAATCCTCAATCCTTTGCACGCGGCTTTGAGTCGATCAACGAACAGATTTACTTTGTGCCTCAAGTGAATAAAGGGGTTATGGATGAAATCTTGAATCAATCTTTGCCAGAATTGGGCGGCAAGAGTTGGCTTCATTCGTTCCGAGAAGCAGTGAACGAGGCGAAAGAAAGGCTGGATAAACAAGGCTTTGTACCGCAACTTTTGCTGATGACTGGGGGTGCATCTCGGATGAAATTTACCCGCCAGATTTGCGAGGAAATCTTCCCTGAACCAGATACTCAAGTTCGCCCCGATCCAGAACCCGAACGCTGCATTGCCTTGGGTCTAGCACGGGTAGGAAGATGGGATCTGCGTGCTGCTGCTTTTAAAGAAGAGGTCAATACACTATTTGACTCAAAAAAGTTAAAAGACCTGGTCAAAAAACATATTCCAGAGTTAATCGAATTGCTGGCTAAGCCACTATCAGAGGGGCTGATTAAAAGCACAATTCAACCAAGTTTAAAAAACTGGCAAAACAACAAAATACGCACTTTGGCTGATTTGGAAGAGTCTATGAAAAAGCAGGCGGAGCAGTGGATTGAAAGTCCTGGCGCTCGGCAAATCGTCAATACGCAATGTGCTACTTGGTTTAACAGTAAGATCCAACCCGAATTAGCTGAGGAAACCGATCCCATTTGCCAAAAGTTTCAGATACCCAGAAGTAGCTTGAGGTTTGAGGAAAGTATTGACCCTGATGTGGTTAGTCCAGACCTATCGATTGGCGACACTATTCTTGCCGAAACGGTAGGATTTATCGTCAATGTGGTGATTGGTGGAGGGACTGTCGGTAGCATCATCGCTCTAATTTTAACCGGACATTTAACTTGGCCCATCGTGCTAATCTATGGTGCCTCAGTTCTTGCCGCAGGAGTAGAGATCACCCGCAGCAAAACCCAAGAAGCAATTAAGACAAAGGTAGATGTTCCGAGTTGGACTCGTTCTCTTCTTTTGAGCGATAGCAAGATCGACTCTACCTGCGAGCAAATGAAACCTGAGTTAGAGAAGGTTTTTAGACAACAACTAACAGAGAATCAGGAAGCTTTTGACGAACTGATTGGGAAAGTTGGGCAAGAATTGAAAAAAGCTCTAAATACTAAGGCGGAAGAGGCAGTAATTCTCATTCAGTAGGGATGCGATCGCTTTTTACTCGCTGCTTAGGGCTAGATTGGGTAAGAGCGATCGCTACAATATTACTGACAATCCATTGGGAGAAGTCTTGTGTCAGCTAGTTCAGGACTTTGAGAGGAAATGGTTATGACAAGAGAACTAGAAGCTAACCGACAGAGTTTGTACGAGACGGACTACCTGAAATGGATTCAAACTACTGTAGAAAAGTTGCGGGTTGGAGACTACTCTAATATCGAATGGGAAAATCTAATTGAAGAAATCGAGGACATGGGACGAAGTGAGCGCCGGAGCCTAAAGAGTAATCTTATTATTGTCCTGACTCATTTACTTAAATGGCAATTTCAGCCAGAGAAAAGAAGCGGTAGCTGGAAAGGTAGTATCGTTGAGCATCGCAGACGCATTCGTGAAGCTCTAAAAGATTCTCCCAGCCTCAAGCCTTATCTTGAAGAAGTCTTTGCTGAATCTTATGCAGATGCAGTTGAACAGGCGAGTGCTGAAACTGAACTGCCATTAGAGATATTTCCGCAATTATGTCCCTATACATCCACAGAAGTTTTAGATTCTAACTTTTTGCCAGAATAAGCGATCGCCTTCCCTTATGACGGAAGATAGCGATCGCCCTCAGCAACCTTGCTCTGTGATGATAGGTGCGCAATACCCAAATTAAGGGCTAGACAGCCCAATAAGTCTGATTTTGCAGCGCTCTCGTGCCTTTGGCTTGTGAGGTAATTTGGTTATGATATTGGGAATACTTTTGACCTAGTTGATATATACCCATGCAGAATTTCGGCAATTGGGACGTTTGGATTAAGGTTTTTCTGGGTGTTGTCGCTTTGGCTGTAACTGTAGCAGGTTTACGCGAGTTTCCGGAGCTAACAAAACTTACAGTGGGTCAACAAGAAACAGCTTCAAAAGAAGTTGAACCAAAACTAGTAGATGTTCGTATCGTTACGGAAACCGAAGAAGGAAAGCCAATAAAAGGTGCATCTATACGCTTTTCTTATAGAGGCTCACCTACAGAGCGAATAACTACTGATGACGGTTATGCACAAATAAAAATGCCCTCTACTGAAGATGTAGAAGTCACGCTCAGTAAAGAAGGATACGAGACTAAAAAGCACATAATTAACCTGAAGAACGACTCAGGTGAAAACAGAACCTTTCAACTGAAAAGAAAACAATCTAAGTCAAATTAGCCTTCTTAAATGCCATTTACCAATTCGCCTCTAACAAGCCGGTTCTCAATAATTGAGCTGGTGATCAAGCTGTTTACAATAGGCATTCACTCATCTGAGGAAGGACCAAAAGCTTGGTTTGAGACGTTAGCTGTGACGGCTACGCTAATGGCTTGTGGTTACCTAGTGTGGTATCAAGGTATCTTCATAATTCTCGCATTAATTTTTGGCGCTATAGCCGCTGGAATGTTTGTTTTCTTAGCGCCTGCTTACACAATTCATAACAATATAGCGACAAAGTCAGCCGTAAACACTCTTAAAAATGTCTCAAAAATCAAAACAGAAAGAGTAAATTCTCTTACAGGCAATAATTTAATTGAGGAAAAGAATCGCCAAATTAAAGCGATTAACGAGTTGACACAAAATTTTCCCAATTTGATTCAGGAATACCCAGAACTCGCTGAAATATTTGAAACTATAACACAGGGGGCGACAGAAGCTTCAAATAAGATTGATATTGAGAAGAAAGAGCGGACTCGTCGAGAACAGGAAGAACAGAGGCAACGGGAGGAACGCGAACAAACTCTAAATGAGCAAAGAGCGAGAGCTGGGGAACCTAGCGGACATCCACCAGACCCAAATAATCTAAAGCACCCGCCCCGAGGATATCCTATTAAGGTTACTAAGAACTTGACTAAGGAACGCTATAAAGGCATTTACTACAGACCAGATGACGATGATTATTTTGATTACGATGCTGCTTGGTGGTTCGAGAGTGAAACCCACGTACCCAAAGATAAATACAGACGCCCTTATCGTAGAGGTAAAGGTAGAGTCTTAAGAGAGTAAAAGGCAATTTTATCTAAAGATAGCTCTTTGCCATCGCATTGTAGATGTAGGGAAGCGATCGCTTAACTTGAACAGTCGAAGGCGCTATCTCCCAACTCAAACAGACCAAGACGCGATCGCTAATTAGTTTAAGTTACTCCAAAAGCCAACCAAACAACTCTCCTACTGGAAGTCGCAGCTCATTCGCAAAAGATGGCACGGGAAGTTGCTGTTCTGGTTCATCAAATACTTGTAAAAGCTGATTGGGAAGATAAACAAATACTGTTTGCTCCTTTGGATCGATTAACCAACCCATTTGAGTGGCATATTTCAGACAATGCAGGATATTCTTGGTAACTTTCGTTTGGCTTTGGTCGGGTGACAAGATTTCAATTACCCAATCAGGAGCCGATAGAAAAACGTTAGCGATTTCGCCATTCTCATCACGGGGAATTCTGTCCCAAACGAATACCGATACATCCGGCACAATTGAACGTCCGCCAAAAGTACACCGCAGTTCAGGAAAAGCTCTTGCAACGCGCTGAGGCTTAACGGCTGTATTGATAGTAGGAATCAGTTCACCCTGAATTGTACTGTGCTTTCCTTGCGGCATAGGTTTTTGAATAATTTGACCATCAATGTATTCGCTAGCGGGTTTGGTTTCTGGCAGCTTCAGAAACTCTTCCAAAGTTAAGGGTTTAGATGGTGTCCGTACCATTTGCGATCGCCTCCAAAAGAACTCAGACGAGCTTTGCTCTCTATTTTAGGGGTCGCATTCAGCGGAGGCAGCCGGAATCAAACCACGATGTCCGGCTTGTTTATACCGAATGACGGGGTCGTTATTGCTTAGGTGTATATATACTTTTGTGAAATTAAGAAAATAGATTTCTATCTCAGGAGGAGTAAGGATGTACATCGTACAAATTGCCTCTGAATGCGCTCCGGTCATCAAAGCTGGTGGTTTGGGAGATGTCGTTTACGGGCTGAGTCGGGAGTTAGAAAATCAGGGAAATTGCGTCGAGCTGATTTTGCCTAAGTACGATTGCATGCGGTACGACCACATCTGGGGACTTCACGATGCTTACCGCGATTTGTGGGTACCCTGGTATGGCGGTAAAGTCCACTGTTCTGTTTATTGCGGCTGGGTACACGGGCGGCTGTGTTTCTTTATCGAACCCCACTCTGAAGATAATTTCTTCAATCGAGGCTGTTATTACGGGTGCAACGATGACAATATGCGGTTTGCGTTCTTCAGCAAAGCCGCTTTAGAATTTCTACTGCAAAGCAACAAAAGACCCGATATCATTCATTGCCATGACTGGCAGACCGGCTTAATTCCAGTCATGCTCTTCGAGAATTACAAGTATGAGATGGGTCTTCAACGGGTTTGCTACACCATTCACAATTTCAAACATCAAGGGATGGGCGGTCAAGAGACCCTGTGGGCAACCGGGCTGAATAACGAATCTTACTACTTCACTTATGATCGCCTGCAAGATAACTTCAACCCTTTTGCCTTGAACTTTATGAAAGGGGGGATTGTTTATGCCAACGCTGTGACGACCGTTTCGCCCCATCATGCTTGGGAAGCCCGCTGCACGGAGATTGGCTCTGGTTTAGGTCATACCTTACATCTGCACCAGGATAAATTCACTGGCGTACTCAACGGCATCGATCGTGATTTTTGGAATCCCGAAAGCGATCGCTATATACCGGCTCATTACAGCAAAGAGAATCTAGAAGGGAAAGCCGAGACTAAAAAAGCCCTCCGGGAGAGACTTTTGCTCCGCGACGTTGATAAACCTATCGTTGCCTACATCGGTCGTTTAGACGCTCAAAAAGGCGTTCATCTTGTCCATCATGCGATCTACTACGCGCTTAACAATGGGGCGCAATTTGTACTGTTGGGTTCGGCAACGGAACCGGGAATCAACACCCATTTCCAGCACGAAAAAGCCTTTTTGAATGAGAATCCTGACGTTCATCTAGAACTTGGCTTTAATGAAGAGTTATCCCACCTGATCTATGCAGGGGCGGATATGATTATTGTCCCTAGCAACTACGAACCCTGCGGACTGACTCAGATGATTGGCTTAAAGTACGGCACGGTGCCAGTCGTGCGGGCAGTTGGTGGACTGGTGAATACTGTGTTTGACCGAGACTACGACCAAACAAAGCCCCCGGAAAAACGGAATGGTTTTGTGTTTGAGCACAGTGATGAGCCTGCGTTTGAATCAGCAATGGAGCGTGCTTTTAAGCTGTGGTACAACCATCCCGAAGAGTTTCGTCAGCTTGCGCTCCAGGGTATGGAGTATGACTACTCGTGGAAAGATCCAGGGGCGGAATATTTGAAGATTTACGACCAGATCCGACACAAATGAAGCGAAATTGCGATCGGTGGAATCTGTAAAGTAAGTCTTTTGTGGTTGTGCCTCGCTTTTGGGGGCACAATTACCTAACTTGGGTAGAGACGGCATTCTCTAACAAATTCTGTCAGAACTGCGATCGCGCGACAGAACTCTTATTGAGGGTTGGAGATTAGGCGACGACGAAAGCGATCGCGAAAGATTAATTTCCACGTAAATTTTGGTAACGATAAAAGGCGTAGGTGTCAAACATGGCTCCAGCAACGCTACAGGTAAAACCGATTACCAGGAGACCTTCAATGGAACACCCGCTACCAAAGACGGTAAGAAACTCTAGAATTACCGCTCTGCCGCACTGACTGACTGCTTCAAGGAGGGGAATGTAACCTAGTATGGACAGACTTGCCAACACACTAGCGAACAGCAGAATCGGGGCGGTGAAGCTAAGAAAACTCGTCAAGAGTAGGGAACGGAAATAGTTAGGCAAAATGTTCATGAAACCGTAAGTGCGAATGAACTGCCGAGCGGGGAATTGAGAACGTTACTTTGAACCTCTATATACGATAGAAGCGATCGCTGTCACTATCCCGATCTGTCAGAAATCTTAAATAAACCTTAAAAATCTTGTTTAAAGTCCGTAAATATATCTCAGGAATCTCCCAGAGATTCCCCAGCCCCGCGCCCAGAGTGCTGAGCCACAGCCGTGCGAACAGTACAAAAGAGATTCTTGTAGGTCGTCGCCACTCATCAGCTATGCTTTACAAAGTCGTTGAGTCAGCAGGACATCCTTGAGCGAGACTCCTTCCAGTTCCAGCTTAGAGTTATGGGGTCAGCGGTTGCTGGCGGCGATTTTGCTGGGTGGGCAGGTGGTCGTTCACCTTCTGACAAAAAAAATCCATCGGCGCAACACCCTCGACCAAATGGCGATGGTTGGCCCAGAATCGCTCTTAATTGCGTTGGTAACAGCCGGTTTTGTCGGCATGGTATTCACCATTCAGGTGGCGCGAGAATTTGTCAACTTGGGTGCGGGCAGTGCTGTGGGCGGAGTGTTAGCGCTTTCCTTATGCCGGGAACTTGGCCCCGTCCTGACTGCCGTGATTTTGGCGGGACGAGTCGGTTCGGCATTTGCCGCTGAAATTGGCACGATGCGCGTCACCGAGCAAATAGACGCCCTCTATATGCTGAAAACCGACCCGATTGATTACCTAGTGATTCCCCGCGCGATCGCCTGCTGCTTAATGCTGCCAGTTTTAACCATTTTGTCTATCCTCACTGGCATGGCAGGGGGATTGCTCATTGCCAGAAATCTCTACGGAATTGCCCCAAATGTATTTTTAGAGTCTGCCCGAAATTTCCTGCAAGTCTGGGATTTGTGTAGTGCCTTAATTAAGGCATTTTTCTTTGGGGCGCTGATTGCCGTAATTGGTTGCAGTTGGGGCTTAACAACCACTGGGGGAGCAAAAGGTGTTGGACAATCGACCACCACAGCAGTCGTCACAGCTTTGTTAGCTATCTTTATTTCTAACTTTTTCTTATCGTGGTTGATGTTTCAGGGAACGGGCAGTGCCGTACTTAAAGGGGTCTGAGGCGGAAAACCTTTAAAATAAATAAAGTTGCAATCCTGAGCTTGAATCTCGAATCAGGATTTGAACTGCCGCCCCACTTCAGCTTGAACGCTAAGAAAGTGGGTAGGTCTAGTACGATAGTTTACAATATCGGGTTTATGCCTGTGACTACTACTACATCTTCTTTACCTTCACAAACTGTTGAACTGGCACCCAGCTACGCAATTCCTTTGGTGTTAGTGGCGGCTTCGATTGGGCTGTTATTCGTTCAACCTTGGGTGAGTTTAGCGATCGCTGCATTTGGTTTGTTCTTGCTGTTTCAGGCGGCAACGATTCGCCTGCAATTCACCGAAACAGCATTAGATGTTTATCGTTCCCAAACCTTAATTCGGCGTTTTCCCTACCAGGAATGGCAAAATTGGCAGATATTCTGGACTCCAGTGCCGATTCTGTTTTACTTCAAAGAAGTTAAAAGCATTCACTTTTTGCCGGTTCTCTTCGATCCCAAAATGCTAAAAACTTGCTTGGAACAACGCTGTCCAAAAGCAAGTGCGTAGGGATACACAGATGGGCGTCCTTACAGATGAGTAGTTAATTGTTAGTTGTTAAGTGTTAATTGTTAGATGAATTCAGACGAACCTCAAACCCAAGAACAAGAACAAGAGCAAGAACAAAAGCAACAGCCAGTTGTTGAAGCCTCGGACAATTTAGAAGCGCCAGAAGAGGAAACTGTAACTGCCGATCCAGCCTCAGACAATCTTATAGCATTACAAATTGCCGCTGTTGTGGAGGCATTTGATGATTCAGAAGCGGAAATTGCCGCCGTTGTTGAGGAATCAGATAATTCTGAGGAGCCAGAGGAGCCAGATATAACTGTAGTCGCCGTTGTTGAGGAATCAGATAATGCTGAGGAGCCAAATATAACAGTAGCGATGGAAAATTCCGTCTCTGTTTTAGAGCAACGGGTGGCTGATTTACAACAGCAGGAAGAGGCATTAATTCAGGAAATTGCCGCCCTGCAAGCTTCTCATAATAAAGTTCTGCAAGACCAGCTGGCTCAAACCCAAGCGGCGTTAAACCGTCTGGTGCAGGAGTCTTTGAACGAGCTGGAACAACGCAGACAAACACTACAAATTTCCGTTGAACAACTGGAACGACGACGGGAACGCATTCGAGAGGAAATGCGAAGAACCTTTGCTGGCACCTCCCAAGAATTAGCCATTCGAGTGCAAGGCTTTAAAGATTATCTGGTCGGTAGCTTACAAGATTTGGTAGTAGCCGCAGAAGAATTGCAACTCCAGAAGGAACCAGAACCCCCCAAGGTAGTTCCAGTCGTGGAAGAGTCGAAGGCTACATCGCCTGTAAACCCCAAATTTACAGAACAGAGCTTTCAATCAACAGCAAAACAAATTCGCAGTATTTTAGACCAGTACCGGACGCGACCTGACTATTATGGCCCGCCCTGGCAATTGCGTCGTACCTTTGAGCCGGTTCATGCGGAGCGAGTTGCGAACTGGTTTTTCACGCAAGGAGGAAGAGGCGCTTTGCGGACAATGGGCAGTCGCCTGCAAAATATCCTGATTGCTTCTTCCGTCATCTCGGTATTAAGCACGCTGTATGGCGATCGCGTTCGCGCCCTGATCCTCGCCAACTCCCCAGAACGATTGGGAGAATGGCGGCGGGGTTTGCAAGACTGTCTGGGCATTTCCCGCTCTGATTTTGGTCCAGAACAGGGAATTGTTTTGTTTGAATCCCCGGAAGCGGTCGTGCAAAAGGCAGAGCGTCTGGTTAAGGAACGCCAGATGCCGCTGATTATCATTGATGAGACAGAAGATCAGATTAATCTGTCGCTGCTGCAATTTCCTCTGTGGTTAGCTTTTGCACCCGATCCTCAGCAGATGTCCGCTGATATGAGATATTAGCGACAGACGAATTGAGCTACAAGCAAGAGGCGTTAGATGGGTCTACAGCTGGCTTTAAGTGGGGCATTGTTAATCGCAGCCTATCTCTTAGGCTCGATTCCTACGGGTTATTTGGCAGGACGCTGGCTCAAAGGGATTGATATTCGAGAGCAGGGATCTGGTTCTACGGGTGCCACCAATGTTCTCAGAAACCTGGGAAAAGGGCCAGCCATCGCGGTGTTACTGATCGATCTATTTAAAGGAGTCGGCGCGATCGCTTTGGTTTACGCCTTCTATGCCTTCGCGCCAACTTTTGCGCCAACGTCTGTCCTGCCTGTCACCTGGGAATCTTGGTTAGTCGCTGGCACCGGATTCGCTGCCAGCATCGGTCATAGTAAATCTGTCTGGCTGAACTTCACGGGCGGGAAATCAGTTGCCACGAGCCTGGGCGTTTTATTTGCCATGTCCTTACCTGTGGCGTTGGGAACAGCAGCGGTGTTTGGCACAGTTATTGCCTTTTCCCGAATTGTTTCCCTCGGTTCCATTGCGGGTGCGATCGCGGTTTCGGTTTGGATGTTGATTTTCAAACAGCCCTTACCTTATCTAATCTTTGCGATCGCTGGCGGTATCTACGTCATCTGGCGACACCAGAGCAACATTGAGCGTTTACTTGCCGGTACCGAACCCCAAATCGGTCAAAAATTATCAACAGAACCCGAACAAAGTTCCTAACTTATTTCCTAACTTATAGAGATGCTTAGGTGTTGTGATACTAAACGTCATTTCGCATCTTTACTCGTTTTTATGCTGTTATCTCCCTGCGTAACCAAGAGTTAGCCCACCTTTTCATTATCAGCATGGTGCTAACAGCTAGTGCCATGCTAAATAGTAGATTATCCAGCCTAATTGCTCTCTGGTTTCCAATCGCTAATATGGCTTCTAATATTAAAGATGGGAATAAAATTCCTCCAAAAAGCAATACGGCATAAAAAATAAGTTTTTCTCTGGCTCTTGCACTAATGAGTGCTAGAAAGAAGCCAATAGGGATAAAAATCAATCCATAATAGAAAATCTTGTAGATTTCTAGATTAATACTATTAGCATCAAAAGGTAATAGCTGAAAAATCATCACCTCTGGAATCAGTTTCAGCGAGTAAGGTTGTTTCAATCCATCTATATAAATTTTAAGAATTGACCCTTCATAGGTAAGAAGTATCTGATGATTCTTGGTGTCACCAAAAACATTTGGAACAGCTAGTTGATAGTTTGTTGCATTTTTCCCGGTGACTGGAGTTCGCACCCGAAACACCAAATCCGATCCCCTTTGTCCAAGGGTAAAATTGCGGTTTTCATCATCTGCTGAAAGGGAAATAATTCGAGCAGGGCCAGCCTGCATTGTGTCAGCAGTAGCGACAACGGCACCTATTGTAAACTGAGAAGTTTCAGCAATCTTTTGTGTCATCAAGGCTACAGAGCTTTTTGTCTCTAGCCAATGATTGGAATCGAGAGAAGCACCCCTTTGATCCTGAGTAGTTGGGGAATTTTCTCGCCAAGATAAATCTGGAAGGTGCCCAGTTAAATCGGGGTAACTACCTGTACCTGTCAATTGATATACAGCTACTAGGTCTTTTTTGACGACAGAAAATGGGATTTCCGAGGAAAATGCGGATTCTGCTTCTTGAGCTGAAACTGCTTTATTCGCGACGTATAGCTCTGAAATATATCCTTTCCAAGGTCTATTTCCGGTTGGCTCGTTGCCAAGACTCAGGGGGAAAGTGTGATTCCAATTACTGAGACTTCCAGAACTTTGCCAAAGGAGCGTTGTTAGAAAAATCAATATAATATATCCAATAAAAGCAGTCGTTAACTTTTTGATCGAAAGAAAACTATTACTACTTCTAAGAAGATTTAAAGCTGCTCCTAAGATTTTATCTCCCCCTAAACGAAAGCTTAAAAACCCGATAAAAGCACCTAAAATACTGGCACCAATATCGACAAAAGAGGAACTTCGAGAAGGAATAAATAGCTGTAAAATTTCAATTGTAAAACTTAAACAAAAAGAAGTTAATAAGATGAAAACAAGTGTCTTTCTCCCTAAGAATCTTTTTTGCTGCATCAAGGAGGAAAAGACGAAACCAAAGGGGGAGAATAATAAAACGTTAGTGATTAAGTCGTAAAAATTTCTTAACTTAAAAAATTCTGAAGTGAGAAAGCGATAATTTATTTTACTAGCATTCTCTTTAAAGGCAAAATCATACGGAAAAAGTGTAACGACCAGTATCAGCAAAAGGCTAAAAATAAAGACTTTATTTGCCCATTTTTGCCGCATAAAGGATTTTTAACAAATCATTTTACTTTTGGTAGCCGGAAAAGAGTATTCAGCGATGCATTAACGACCAAGCTCCTGAGAGCGCCGAGAAGCCGCCACCACTGCCTCAATCAAAGCCGAGCGGAAACCAGCCCTTTCTAACTGGGCAATCCCAGCAATAGTTGTACCTCCAGGGCTAGTCACGCGGTCTTTTAGTTGAGCGGGATGCATTCCCGATTCGTGCAACAGCTGGGCAGTCCCCAAGACGGTTTGCAGGGCTAACGAAGACGCGATCGCTCTTGGCAATCCAGCCGCTACCCCACCATCTGCGAGTGCTTCCACCATCAGCGCCACATAAGCGGGACCCGAACCCGAAAGCCCTGTCACCGCATCCATTAAAGATTCTGGCACTTCAACGACCTCTCCCACCGCCTGGAAGATCGCCTTTGCCTGTTCTAAGTGGCGTTCGGTGGCGTGCTGACCCAGCGCGATCGCACTCATTCCTGCCCCTACCGTCGCCGGAGTATTCGGCATCGCCCGAATTGCTGGAGCCTGGGGAAAAGCTGCTTCCAGTTGACTCAAAGAAACACCCGCCATCATCGAAATCACCACTGGCGGCGACGCTTGGGCAGAAATTTCTTTCTCCAAGTCTGCCGCCACTGCTGCAAACACTTGAGGTTTAATCGCCAGTAACAGCACATCCTTTGCCGCCGCCACCGCCCGATTCTCTGCCGTCACCTGGATGCCGTACTGCTGCGCCAAAAAGTCTCGCCGCTCTCTTTGCGGCTCACTCACCAAGACTTCTTCTGTGGCATAAACCTGTTTTTGCATCAGGCGGGATAATAGAGCTTCTCCCATTACCCCGCCACCAATCATGCCGAATTTAGTAGCCAACCTCGTCCCCCAATCCCTATCAGCATGAAAAGTCCGTTGTCGGCGGTCAGTTGTTTTTAGCCGTTACGACTGACCATTGACCGCTAACAAGCGTCTCGACTCAGAAATTTTACTGCGCCATCCGGGTCGGTTCGTTTGACCAAGCTGGGGAGGGGGCAGAGGGACGGGGAATCCGGACTTGTGGTTGAGGCACTTCGTGAACCACGCCAGTCTGGGTACTGACTTGAACACAACTCGGTGTAAACAGAAAGATACTTTCGCCGATCCGCTCTTGGTGCCCATCGATCGCATAAGTGCCACCAGCCACAAAGTCTACAGCTCGTTGCGCCTGATCTGGGTCCATAATCGTCAGGTTTAACACGACTGACTTCCGCTCGCGCAAAGCTTGAATCGCCTGGGGCATTTCTTCAAAAGAACGTGGCTCCATCACGATTACTTCCGAAATTCCATTCACCGAACCGGGCATCCCAATTACATTATTCATTGTTGTCCCCATTTCTATTTCTCTTGCAACAGGTGTGTTTGTCCGCGCCCGACGGCTCTGGCGACGTTCTTCTTCTGCTGTCGTCGGTTGAGGATGCTGTTCTTGATAGAGATTTTGGTACTCTTCTCCCTCGGCTTCTTCGTACTCGTCATACTCGTATTGAGCTGGCTCATTGAGACCCACGAAATCTCGTAGCTTAGAAAAAATATTATTCACAGTTCACGCTCCATCACGATTTAAGGTTAGACTTTGGGGCTGGGATCGCAGGGCACCCTTGAGGCAGCAGTCCTAGTTTAAGGAAACGACAATAACAATCATATAGTCGTGCTGGCAATATAATATCCGATGCCTCTTCATTACCCCACTCATCTGTTCGGAATAGATGTTGACATTTGTAAGCGGAGTAAGGCTTTTCAGGATGCCCGTTCTCCAAAAAGAATTCGCCCCAAACGTATCATTGTTGCCCCAGATTGCACAGCTAACGGGTAATCACCTGACATTCCCATTGATAGCTGCTGCATTTGAATATTTGACCAGTTTTGCTGTCTGATTTCATCGGCTAGTTTGCGGGTTCTATCGAAAACTGACAGGATTTCAGAAGCCTTGAGATCGAAAGGCGGGATTGTCATCAAACCTTGAATTTGCAGATTGTAGCACTCATTCAGGGCTGGTAAATCGGCAAGCAGTTGAGGAACTGTCCACCCATACTTGTTGGGATCTTGCAGTAGTTTCACTTGCAGGCAGATGAAGGGCGATCGCGACAGCTCAAGTGCCAGTTCGTTTAATCGTTGGGCTAATTTTAAACTATCTATCGAGTGAATCCACTGAAATTGTTCTAGGGCTTTTCGAGCTTTATTACTTTGAAGGTGTCCAATCAGGTGCCAGGTGATGTCTGGTAAATCTTGCAGTTGCGCTTGTTTAAGTTCAGCTTCAGAGATGCGACTTTCGCCGAAATCCCTTACTCCCGCTGCATAAGCTTCGCGCATGGCTTCAGGGGAAACCTGTTTCGTAACGGCGATGAGGCGGACAGATTCCGGTAGTTGCTGGCGAATTTCAGAAAGGCGTTGGGCGATCGCTCCAGTCATTTGACTTCACTTGAAAATAAACAGGGAAGCAAAAATTAAAAATGCTTGCATTAAAAAGGATTTTTTAATTTTTAATTGCTTGCCCCTATTGAAATGTTCGCTTATGAATAGCCTGAAGTTGGGTGTACTCCTCCATTTGACCGTTGCGACGGAGCATCCGCAAACGGTTTTCCACCATGAGGCGACCATCGCTGCGGGTAATCGGTTCAAACGTGATGCCGGTAGGACTGGTATTCACCAAAAAGAAGAGACGCTGGGCATAAAGGGTCGTAAATAGTTCCTGGCTGTCCTCAAGCAGACACACTCTGTAAAGTAAGCCAAATGTAGGGTGATTTAAATAGGTTTCGCTGCTCATTAACATCCACGCGAAGAATGCCCATCCCTAAGGGAGAGATTGGGAAAAGTCGAAGAGTTTAAGCGGCAGTACGACTCGCGCCAGCCGCTCTCTGTTGAAACCCAAGATGTTTCACTCTAGTTCAAACTATGCAGATGATAGCTTGTATTCGGGCACCTCAGAGAGAATGTTTGGGAATTGGCGACACTTTTCAGGGTGAGCAAACGAGGATGGCGGTGGCTACCGAATAATCGCCATCATGGCTGATGCTTAGCTGCCACTGACAATCTTCCCACCCTGCTGTCTGGGCGGCGGCTGAATGGTGAAGAAATACTTGCGGCGCACCTGTGGGTAAACGTCGAATCTCAATATCGGTGTAGCTGACTCCCCGCCATCCAGTTCCCAGTGCTTTAGCAACGGCTTCTTTTGCCGCCCAGCGCCCTGCTAGCTGGTTGATAGAGAGGCGACTGATATCGTTCTGAGTGTAGCCGCAATCTTGTTGTTCATCAAAAGTATAGACGCGCTGCAAGAAGCGATCGCCAAAGCGTTCAACAGCGGCTTTAATTCGAGGCATATAAACAATATCTGTTCCCAGCCGAATCATTCTGTTGCTAGTTGCTAATAGAAGAGTGGCTCTTCAAAACCCTGTCTGGTAGCCATTCGCTAATGGTATTTGACTGATGACCCAGAACTAATCACTAATAACATTAAAACTTCCCAGGGCTGCTAGCAGAGCTTGAGCTTTGTGTAGAGACTCATGCCATTCTCGTTCTGGATCGCTATCGGCAACGATTCCCGCCCCGACTTGCCCGTAAACCATCGCTGCATCGGCACGCTTGGGATAGAGGAGAGTACGGATCAAGATATTTAAATCTAGGTGCCCGCGCCAATCGAGAAAGCCACAGGAACCGTAGAACAAATTGCGACGCACGGGTTCGAGTTCTTCAATGATTTCCATACAGCGGACTTTCGGACACCCAGTGATAGTACCGCCTGGGAAGAAGGCGCGAATCAGGTCAACCGCGTCGTAGTTTGGGCGAATTTTACCGATAACGTTGCTTACGAGGTGCATGACATGGCTGTAGCGCTCAATTGTGAAAAGTTCGTTAACTTCTACAGAACCCCACTCGCACACTCGCCCCAAGTCGTTTCGCTCTAAATCCACCAACATAATGTGTTCGGCTCTTTCTTTGGCATTGGCAATCAAGTCTTGCGCCAAATGCTCGTCGAGGGCGGGGGTAGTGCCGCGCGATCGCGTTCCCGCAATCGGTCGCGTTTGCGCTTGTCGATCGTGCATCTGAACCAATCGTTCTGGAGAACAGCTGATGAGTGCCCCCCACGGGGTCTGCCAATAGCTAGCAAAGGGAGAAGGATTGATTTGGTGTAACGCTTGATAAATTGCCCAAGGACTGGCGGTTACGCGGCTTTCAAAGCGTAGGGAAAGATTTGCCTGAAAGATATCTCCAGCTCGGATATACTTTTTCGCTTGCCGCACCGCATCTTCGTAATCAGTTTGAGGCGTCCAAAAATGGAAATGGGGGGATTTTGGATTTTGGATTGAAGATGCTGGCTCCTCTGCTATCCCGCACTGCGTTCGGCTTTCCAGCAGGTTTTGCAAGAAATCGAGTTCGGCTTCATCGCTAGCGGCTAGCCATAGGGTTTGTTCCCAGTGATCGAGGACAGCAAAGGATGCTGGTTCATACCAATAAGCAACCGGGAATGGTAGGGGGTCAGAATTTAAATTGGGTAGCTGCTCGATCTCCCAAGCGAGGTCATAACCCAGCCATCCCAGCCAGCCGCCAGTGAAAGGTAGTGACGGCTGTAGAGATTCATCCCTGAAGGCAGAACGTTGCCGCAAGCGGCGTAGGAAGGGGAGGATCTCGCCAACGGGTGGAGTCCACACTGCTTGCACGCCATCTATAAAGCGCGGCGCACCGGCACAAATTGAATATCTGGCGATCGCGTTCTTGGCTTCAGTTGAGTGTTGAAGGAGCGGATTGTAGGGACTTTCGAGTAGGGTAGCAATTTTACCAGCGTCCAGAAACAGGGCGGCGAATACTTCTGAGCCAGTTCTATGTTGTAGAGGAAGCGATCGCCAAAACCAAGGTTTCATATTAATTTTTAATTTTTAACTTTCCCATCCCCACATCAGCCGTGCCCCCCAAAGTACGGCTAAACTCACCAGTCCCGCCCAGTCGCTCTTTTTGAGACGCAACTGGTGCCATTGGACGCGATGGCTATTGGGGCTGGTAAAGCCGCGAACCTTCATGGCGCTAGCAATTTGCTCGGCTCGTAAGAGGAGATTTTCAAGCAACCGTTCGGCAACCATCAACCAAAGTTGCAGACTTTTGCGGATACCCAGTTTTTTCCAGTTAATTGCCCGTGTCCGCACGGAACGAACTAAATTTTGCACTTCTTCTAAAACCAGGGGAATAAAGCGCAGCGATAAAGTTAAGGTTAGAGCAACTTCTGTCACGGGAAATTTGAATGCTCGCAGCGGTCGCATCAAACTCTCGATCCCCGCAGTAATCTCCTCTGGAGCTGTGGTTAGCAAAAACAGGTTGGTGCTGTAAATCAAGGTAAATAGTAAGGTACTCACGTTAATCGCTAGCGCCAAGGACTTGCGAGTAATTTTGACTGGCCCTTGGTGGAACAGCACGTAACGGTAGTTTGAAGGGTTTTGAGAGGAGACTGGTTTTGTCGCCTCTAGTTTTTGAGTTGCAGCGGATTTGACAACTCCTGGCTTGGGAGTAGCAGTCTGAATAAAAGATATTTCATCGGCTGGGAGACGTCGCTGAGAGTCTGCTCCAAGTCCATCGGGAGCAATCATGCTCAGGATGAAGACAAAAAAGCACAGCATCAACAGCCAACCCATTTGTTGCTTCCATACGCGCAATGGAATCGCCGCCGTCACAGTAATGGCAACTAGCAGCACCGCCAGAGCGATACGCCAGATGGGATTTGCCAGGACTGGAGCGATGAGAAAGCTCATCAACCAAGCTATTTTCACCCGGGGGTCGAGGTGATGCAGCCAAGTGATTGGTTGTTCGAGGTACAGCCCCAGCGGCAGCGATCGCAGTAAATCCATAGAAAATTAAAAATTAAACATTAAAAATTAAAAATGCAAAAATTCATTTTACATTTTTAATTTTTAATCGATTAAACGCGAGTAGCTCGGTTACTACGACTGCCCGCTTCCACCTCGCGGACTTTTTTCCCTCTCCAGAATAAGCGTACTGGGGTTCCAGTAAAACCCAACTGTTTTCGGAATTGACCTTCGATGTAGCGGCGATAGTTGTCATTGAAGCGCTTGGGATCGTTGACAAATAGCGCGATCGCTGGGGGTTGGCTGCTCACTTGGGTGCCGTAATAAATCTTGCCCTGACGCCCTTGACGGGTCGTGGGCGGGGAAACCCAAGAAATCGCTTCTTGTAGCACTTCATTAATTACAGCAGTCGTGACGCGGCGTTTGTGTTGTTCGGCGGCTGTATTCACTAAATCTAGAATTTTTTCCACCCGCTGACCTGTTTGAGCGCTGACAAAAATTGTTTCTGCCCAATCGATAAAGTTCAACCGTCCTTTAAAGTTGCGTTCAAACTCGTAGATGGTGTAGGAATCCTTTTCAACTGCATCCCACTTATTGATGACGATGACGCAAGCGCGACCTTCTTCATCTATCCGCCCAGCCAGTTTTTGGTCTTGTTCGGTGATGCCATCCACCGCGTCAATGACTAACAAAACCACGTCGGCGCGACGAATCGCTTTAAAGGCGCGATTAATCCCAAAAAATTCCGGGCCGTATTCAACGTTTTTCTTTTTGCGAATCCCGGCGGTATCGATCAATCGGTAGGTTTTACCGTTGCGTTCTACTACCATATCGATGGCATCGCGGGTCGTGCCAGAAATCGGGCTAACGATAGAACGATTTTCGCCGACAAAGGCGTTCAGCAAGCTAGATTTCCCGACATTGGGACGTCCGACAATGGCGACTTTAATTTCTTCAGTTTCTGGGATTTCTCCCGCGGGCACGATATAGGTAATCAGGGCATCAAGTAATTCGCCGGTGCCACTCCCATGAATGCCAGAGACGGGGAAGGGTTCGCCCAATCCCAGTTCCCAAAACTCCATTGCTTGGGTGAGACCTTGTTCGGAGGATTCGCATTTATTCACCGCTAGCAGGACGGGCACGGGTTGTTGACGCAACCAGTCGGCGATCGTTTCATCCGCTGCTGTTAAGCCACTCTGACCATCGACGACAAAGATTGCGGCACTCGCTTCTGAGAGTGCCAACATTGCCTGTTCCCGAATTAGGGGTAAAAACTCGGTGTCATCATTAAACACCAAGCCGCCGGTATCGACGATGACAAACTCCCGGTCTTCCCAGAAGGCGGAACGATAGGTGCGATCGCGCGTGACTCCAGGTTCATCATGCACAATGGCGTCTTGTACACCTGCCAATCGATTGACAAGAGTAGATTTGCCCACATTCGGGCGACCGATAATAGCGACAACAGGCAGGGACATAACCAGATATGCTCATCCGAGTGGATGATGACAGCTCCAAATTTATATTGTATCCATCCTGGATAGACGTGATGTTTTCTGCGGTGACTATCCATGACACATCAGCCAACGTTCGGAAAAGTTTTCGTGGCGATCGCTTTGGGTGCAGTGACGACTTTGACTGGGTGCAGTTCGCTCGAATCCTCTGCCAACCCTGTAACAGGGGAGGATTTAACCGCCTATACATCAACTACGGCATCTCAGCCAGCCCAGCCACTCAACACGCTTACAGGGCATTCTAAGTATGTGCAGGCGATCGCCATCAGTACCGATGGGCAGATTCTTGCCAGTGGCGGTGAAGATGGCACTATCAAGTTGTGGAATTTACCCAAAGGTATCCGCATCCGTACCCTAGCAGGACATATCAAACCCATTCATGCCGTTGCCATTAGTCCGGATAAAAAACTTGTCGCCAGTGGCAGTTATGACGGCACCATCAAGATATGGCAACTCAGTAACGGGGCACTCATCCACACCCTTAACGGGGATTCCACCTCAGTTTTATCCATTGCCATCAGTCCCGATGGAAAAACTTTAGCCAGCAGTGGTTTAGACAAGACGATCAAGCTTTGGCAGCTGAGCAACGGGGAACTCATCCGCACCCTGACGGGGAATTTAGATGCGGTGAATTGCGTTACCTTTAGCCCTGATGGGGGCACATTAGCCAGTGGTAGTGCCGATCGCTCGATCAACTTATGGAATCCGCGCACGGGCATCCGCATTCGCACCCTAGAAGGGCATTCCGATTGGGTAAATTCCGTCGCCTTCAATCCTGATGGAAAACTCCTCGCCAGTGGCAGTAATGACGGCACCATCAAGCTGTGGAATCCTCGTAACGGGGAAGCGATCGCTACTTTGAAGGGAAATGCCACGTTAATTAATTCTGTTGCTTTCAGCCCCAAGGGACAGACAATCGCCAGCGGCAGTTTGGACAATGCAATCAAACTGTGGAATCCTCGCACTGGCGAACTCAAAAGCACTCTGGCAGGAGATGACAGTAAAGTAAATTCCTTCGCTTTCAGTCCCGATGGGCAAACTTTAGCGACTGGCAGTCATGATGGCAGCATTAAGATTTGGCAGGTGCCTGCTCAAGAGTGAATAGGTCTGATTAACAATTTTCAAGTGGATATGATGCCAGCTTTTCAACTTTCCTCTGCCATTGTCCGTTGCGGTGCAAATTTAAAAACGCGATCGCCCTGAGTAACAATTGGGATAATTTACTCCTTTCGCCGCCCAGCAACTACACTGTAGATTTTGAGGGTCAGACGTAAATACCTGCAACAGAGGTGAGCCATGTACGTATTGATTGGTGGAGCAGGACTGGTCGGGCTGGACTTAGCCCAACAATTAGTAGAATTAGGACACACGATTGCCGTCATCGATACCGATCCCACCGCCTGCCGGTATGCTCGCGAACAAGTCGGAGCGATGGCTTTTGAAGGCAGTGCCGTCAGTACGCAAGTGCTAATAGAGGCTGGAATTCGCAAGGCAGATGCGGTTGTTGCTGCCCTCCGCGATGATGCTTTAAATCTGGCAATGGTGACACTTGCCAAGCACTATGGGGTTTCCCATATTGTGACTCGGATGCGCCAAGGTGATTTTGCCGAACCTTATCGGATTGCCGGAGCGCATCATGTCATCAGTACGGTTGACCTAGCCGTGACCACGATGGTGAATGCGATCGAATATCCCCAAGTGGAATCGATGATGCACTTTGAGCAGGGTCAGGTAGAAGTCTTCAAACTCAAAGTGCCACCAGAGTCTGACATTGCGGGTCGTACCGTGGCACAAGTCGCTCAAGATTCTCGGTTTCCCAGCGGTTCTTTAATTATTGGCTATCAATCCCATCCCCAAACCGATCTCGTCATTCCGAATGGAAAGACAGTGCTAGAGGCGGGAGCAACTGTGCTAGTCGTCACGAAATCGGAAAAGTTACATCAAGTGATTGATTTCTTAGGTTTGTGTTCTAGTCATCTTCCAAACTTAGAAGTTGCTCGTTAATGGTTTTGATACGTTCTTGCACCACTTCTTCTGAGAGAATCCGCCTGCGGAGGGCGTCATTGAGTACCTGCTTTTCTGCCAATAGTAATTGCCGACGAATCGTGTCTAATTTTAGGCGATCGCTACTTTCATCAGCAGAGTCTTCGGGACGCTGATTATATATCTCCCGCAACGTTCTTTCAGAAGCTGCCACTCGCACCTGATAAGCGGCTCGCATCTCTTCGTAGATTGATTTTGGTAAAACTCCCGATTTCAGGAGGCTCTCCAATTCATCCTGCGCTGCTTTGGATGTCATCAATTGAGCTTGCAATTCTTCGATCTGCTGCCGTGATTCGGAATGGCGATCGAGCTTTAAACGGCGTACAAACCCCGGTAAACTTACTCCCTGTCCAACCAACGATAGCAGCACAATCCCTAAGACAATGACAACCAACTTATCTCGCCCTGGTAAATTAGTCGGTAAGCTTAACGCCAAGGCGGTTGAAAGTGAGCCTTTAATATTGCCCATAAAGAGAACGTGCCGCCATTTCACAGGAATGGGTTTGTCAAAAAAACGCACTACGTCTAGGAGTGGATAAACGGTGAGTGCCCTCCCGACTTGGTAGGCAATCAGTGCGAGAAGAACGGCTGGTAGCGTCTGCCAAAGGGTGACAAGATTAATCTCTAAGCCAATGAGTAAGAAAATAAAGGTATTGACACCAAACCCGGCGAATTCCCAGAAGCTGAACAAAGTAACTTGAGTAGAAGCAGAGGTACTGCGAGAAACCCCCAAGTTGCCGACAATTAGTCCTGCCACTACAACGGCAACCACACCGGATACGTGGAAAAATTCGCCCAGTTGAAAGGCTCCCAGCGCTACGGCAATCGTCAGTAGAATCACGCTGAGAGGATCGTCTGCTTGGCTAAATAAACCAATACTGAGATAGCCCAAGGCTAAGCCAACTAAGATTCCGCCGACGATCACGAACAAAAATGCTTGTACGACATCGAGGGGCGTTAATGACCCGGTTGAATTTGCCGTCAAGATCAGGCTAAATAAAACCAGTGCCACATCATCGTTAACTAAGCTTTCACCTTCTACGAGTGTGATCAGTCGGTGGGGAACAGACACTTCCTTGAAAACCGCAATAACTAAGGCGGTGTCTGTAATTGACAAAATGACCCCAACTAGCAATGCGGGAACCCAATCTAAGCCGAGTTCTAGTTTCAGCAAGACTGAGGTGATGGCAGCGCAGAAGGGAAATCCCACTCCTGCTAATAAGGCAATGGGTTTAAATGTGCTGCGTAGACGACTGACGTCGGTATTAATTGCCGATTCAAACAGTAGAATCGGCAAAAAAAGATTAAAAATCAGAGAGGAATCGAGACGGATGCGACCTGGCAAAAGCTCTGTAATCGCTAACCCTGCCAATACTAACCCTGTAATGTAGGGAATCCGAAATCGTCGAGATAGTAAGGCAACCCCCGTGGCAACCAACAACAAGACGATCAGAAAAATCACTAATTCAGCAACATTTCCCTGATTCTCGCTGCCTGTGACCGTTGGGACTGCCATGAGCGATCGCTCGCTTAGCCACTGCATAGCGCGTACTCACAAGTGATGAACGATACACCAAGGGTCAGGTTCTACAAAACTGCCCTTAGTATCTTAAAGGATGAGCTACGATGCTTTTGTTCTAAGTTAGCAGCCATCACCTTTAAGGGTGCGGCTTTCGTGGGCTTTGGCTGCGGTTGACGCTTCCAATTTTTGCCTGAGCGATCGCAGGCTTGGTTGGTTTAGCCCCTGGCGGAAGCTTGTGGGCTTATATGACAGGTTTGGTAATCCGATGAAAAAACTCTTAGTTACAGGTGCCAGTGGTTTTTTAGGGTGGCATCTTTGCCAGCTAGCAAAACAAGAATGGGAGGTTTATGGAACTTATTTTTCCCATTCTCTAGAGATTCCTGGCGTAAATTTGCTGAAAGTTGAGTTAAAGGATTTTCAGGAACTCAAGCATTTGTTCCAAGAAATTAAGCCTGATGGAGTGATTCATACCGCCGCGCGATCGCAACCTAATTTTTGCCAACAATATCCTGATGAATCCTACCCGATTAATGTCACTGCATCTTGTAATATTGCTGGACTTTGTGCGGATGCTTCGATTCCTTGCGTTTTCACTTCAACTGACTTAGTTTTCGATGGTTTAAACCCTCCCTACCGGGAAGCAGACCCCATGTCTCCTGTCAATGTTTACGGGGAGCAAAAAGTGATGGCGGAGGAAGGGATGTTAGAACGTTATCCGATGACTGCTGTTTGCCGAATGCCTTTAATGTATGGGATGGCAACGCCTACCGCCACAAGTTTTATGCAGCCATTTATCGAAATGCTGAGAGAGGGGAAAGAATTAAGTTTGTTTATGGATGAATTCCGCACGCCAGTTAGCGGAACAACAGCAGCAAAAGGGCTTTTATTGGCATTGGAGAAAGTAAACGGACGCCTTCATTTGGGCGGAAAAGAGCGGATTTCGCGTTATGATTTTGGACGCTTATTAGTGGAAGTATTGCAACTTCCTGAAGCAGGGCTTAAATCTTGCCGACAAGAAGATGTGAAAATGGCTGCACCAAGACCAGCAGATGTTTCTTTAGATAGTTCAAAAGCTTTTGAATTAGGATACTCGCCTTTATCGGTGCGGGAAGAGTTAGCGGCGTTGCGGGAGAAGGTTTGAGATTAACTGTTTAGTTGTCAGTTAGAACCTCACCCCCAGCCCCTCTCCGCAGGCGGAGAGGGGTGCCGGAGGTAGAGAGGGGGAGGCAAAGAGAGCTAAGTTAAAGGTGGTTCATGAAAGGTAGATATTGAGTATTAAAAATATTCACTAACGAGCTTGATATGCTTGCCAAAAATACAGCCCATTTGTGATAAGAAACAATGGCATTACTGTAGAAAAGAAATCGACCCTCAATTCAGAAAAATGACCCAAACTTACCTGGATAATCTGCCATTCTACAAATGCAAGTATCCACATAATTTCTGCCTTGTTCCAGTCTAATAAATTAACAGCTAGCTGATATTGTTTTGCGACATTCTGCTCTGTAATTCCCCAAATATAATTAAAGGTATGGGGAAACTGACGCAGCACTGTAAATGCTACATAAACTAAAATAGCTAAGCTGGGGAAAAGCCAGATTAATTTTTTGCTACCCGTAGCATCTGGTTTGCCTCCCATCTCAAAATGGATGGGAATACTGTTGGGGAGATTTGCCCAAGATTGTAGGGTGATTACAATGATGCAGACAATCCCTGTAACTGCGGCTATTTCTAATACCCAACTCATAGGCGATCGCGCTATTGTCAAAATCGGTCGTTGATTTGATGGATTCCTCGTCATAGGGTGAATTGCTAGGCGATAACGCCATATACTTAATACACAGTCTATCTTTAAAGTCAATTGCCATAATTAGAGAAAAGTTAGTAAAGCCATCAATCTTAACATTGGCAGATAGAGGGTTGATGGGCTACAACCAAATGGCAAGCATAGCCAATCAGTGACAGATGATATTTGAATTTACAGCAGCAAAGATTGCAGAAATCGCCTTTGGTGGAATGATAGAAGGTGGCGCTGGTAAGTTAACGGAAATCGCCATTGAAAAGTTAAATCTGCTACGTCAGAAGATTTGGAATCAATTATGGGGTAATCCGGAGGCAGAAAGAGCCATTAAAGCCGTTGAGCAAGGCTCGAAGTCCGAATTAGTGGAGGTTACTGAATATTTGCAGGCTTGCATGGATAAAGAGCCAACCTTTGCCCAAGAGATTCAAGCACTTGCCAGGGAAATTAATGACAGCAACCTGGAAGACAACAGCAGCATGAATCAGAGTAACTACGACAGCAGTAAAGGCTATCAAGTCAAAGCTGATACAGTTGGGCATATTGGTGACGTTATCCATAACCCCTGACTGCTGGTAGTCAACCAGGAAACCAACCCTCAACCAGTTCAAAACTCAGCTAACCTCGATGAAATGCGCCCTAGCTTGGATTGTTGGCAAGGGCGCACGGAGGAACGGCAGAAAATCGGGGAATGGATGGCGGATGGAAATATCCGGCTGATTGGCATTACGGGTTTGGGTGGCTTTGGCAAATCTACTCTGGCTGCCAAAATCTATGAAGACGATAGCCCTGAGTTTGATAAAAAGTTCTGGGCAGATGTCAGCCGCCGCGTGACTTTTACCGAGTTGGCGCGACGAGTTTTGCTGCGGTTGGGATTTTCCGCGTCCACTGTGGATGCAATTCCAGAATTGTCGCTGGTGGATGCGTTGGTGAACCATCTGCGGGAGGGGCGGCATTTACTTGTCATTGACAACCTGGAAAGTCTGCTGCAACACGATGGGCAATGGTTGGATGCTATTTACGAGGAGTTTTTTCACGGTTGGTTGGGATGTGGCGGTAAGAGTGTCATTCTGGTAACGACGCGGGAACGCCCGGATTTGCCAGAAATTAAGTTGAAATGGCTTCCTTTGCCGGGATTGTCACCAGCAGAGGGGGCTAATTTGTTGAGGGCTTTGGGGATTCTGGGGACTGAGGCAGAATTGCAAGAGTTTGCGAAAAAGGCAGAAGGGCATCCCTTGCTGCTGACGCTGGTTGCAGGTTTTTTGCGGGCAGAGGAGGAGTCAGATCCGCAGATTAGTCATTTGCAGAGGTATGGTTTGGCTGATGTAGTCCAGCTAGTGACTGACGAGAAGCTAAAAGGGTTGCACCGGGGCAAAATCGATATTTGGATGCGCCTAGTGTTAGATGCCAGCTTTAACCGCCTCAGCGGCAAGTTGCAAAGACTGCTACTAAATTTGAGTGTCTATCGGATTCCTTTCAATACTGCCGCAGCAGATGCCCAGTTGCTGGGAGAGAATGTATCGGCGCAGGATTTAAGGCAGTTGGCTAGGTGTTCTCTGTTGCAGCAGGAAAGGGACAAGAACGGGGGGCAATGGTTTCAGTTTCACCCGTTCGTTTTGGCGTATGTCAAGCAAAAGGCGGGCGATCTAACCAAGGCACACCAAAAGGCGATCGCATACTACTTGGAAAATGCCAAATCAAAACCCTGGCGGCTAATAGGTGATGTAGCAGAATACCTAGAAGTTTTCTATCACTGCTATCAGCTAGGAAAGTATGACTACGCCTTCAACATTATTCGCGTCTGTAACGATTTTCTAACTTTACGAGGTTACAATACTGACCTAGTTGAATTGTACGGGCTGTTAGTTGAAATATGGCTGCAAAATAACTCCAAAAGTTGGGAATTCGCAGATTCTCTAACTAGGTTGGGCAATGCTTACAATTCTTTAGGGCAATACCCACTAGCAATTGATTACTATCAGCAGTCTCTAGCAGTATTCCGGGAGATAGGTGATCGCAATGGAGAAGCGAATTCTCTCATAGGTTTAGGCAATGCTTACCATTCCCTAGGACAATACCCACTAGCAATTGATTACCATCAGGATTCCCTGGCAATAGCACGGGATATAGGCGATCGCGATGAGGAAGCGAGTTCTCTCGGTAATTTGGGCAATGCTTACTGTTCCCTGGGACAATATGCACAAGCAATTGATTATTATCAGCAGTCCCTGGCAATAGAACAGGAGATTGGCGACCTGAAGGGGGAAGCTCTTTCTCTCAATAATTTAGGTGCGGTTTACGATTCTCTGGGACAATCCCAACAAGCAATTGATTACTATCAGGAGTCCCTGGCAATAACGTGGGAGATTGGTGATCGCAATGGAGAAGCGAATTCTCTCGGTAATTTGGGCATTGCTTACCGTTGTCTGGGAAAATACCAACAAGCAATTGATTACTATCAGCAGTCTCTGGAAATAACACGGGAGATAGGTGATCGCAATGGGGAAGCGAATTCTTTATTTAATTTAGGAACGGCCTTCGCAAAGCTACGTCGAAAATCAGAAGCCATTGCTGCTTACCAAAATTCCCGCGAACTGTATCAAGCAATGGGACTGGATGGAAATGTCCAATATGCTGAGAATGCTATTCAGAGCCTTTCCAAAAAGACTAACATTTGGAAAAGTTTGCCAAAAGCTATAATCAGCTTTCTATTGCGATGGGTTTATCGCCTATGGCGACTGCTACACACCTTCCTCAGGTAGCGATGAGTCAAGGGCGATATCCCTGCGTCCTGTGCGTCTTCGCGGTTTAAAAAAGGATGCGATCGCCTTCGCTACACTAGCGCGTCTTTGGGGTTCAAATTATTAAATGCGATCGCTACCTGACCACCAATTCACCTAATCGCTTTAAGATACTCAGAACACTATACAACTCATTCCCTCTCCGATAAAGCGTAAATTCATCCGATAAGGCGTACTGGGGCGTGTCTTGCTTGGTGAGTTTTATAAATCTGAAATGACTGCCATTACTAATAAATCCAAATGTTGGTTTATCAAAATGAGGATTAGCTAACATATAAGCGAGTATTTGAGGGATTGCTATATCCAAAGAAAATAGCGGTCTTTTAGACTCGATAACCACCACCCATAGTTCACTTTGCAAAACCAAAATATCAATTTTTCCCTGTACTATAACTCCGTCTTCATCTTCATCTGAAATCGTTACAGATTTTTCCGTTTCAATTTCATAAGGTGGACGATAAAAACCAGCTAATTTCAGCAACGGAGAAAGCACCACCATCTTTACTAAATCTTCTAGCATCGGGCGGCGTTCGATTAAATGTAGATATTCCTCTTTAACTTCGTCTAAAAACTGCTGCTCCTCAGAGGTGATTTGAGGTAAATTATCTACCCATTCAGTAAAAAATCTATTATTTTTAGAAGGTAACAAACCAAATTTGGTCTCTAAACCTCGAAGTGTAATATCCTTAGCTTGAATTGTTTGAATCATACGGCTATTAGTTATCAGCGTTATTTTATGAATTAATTGTAGCGATTAATAACTAATAACGAAAATAGGGGTTTCTCGCTACTAACCAGAGAAACCCCTACTTGATGCCAGCCTAACTGGATTAGCCTTGTGAATAAGCTTCCATCGGGAGACAAGCGCAAACAAAGTTGCGATCGCCAAAAGCATTATCTATGCGTCCGACAGTAGGCCAGAACTTGTGTTCTCTCGTCCACGGCGCAGGATAAGCAGCTTGTTCGCGGGAATAGGAATGATTCCACTCGGAAGTCATTAAGGCTTCCGCGGTGTGGGGTGCGTTCTTCAAGACATTATCTTGAGCGTCCATCTTACCCGATTCAATTTCCGCAATTTCCTGACGAATCGAGATCATCGCATCGCAGAAACGATCCAGTTCTTCCTTCGATTCGCTTTCTGTGGGTTCTACCATCACTGTACCTGCTACAGGCCAAGATACAGTCGGGGCGTGGAAACCATAGTCCATTAAACGCTTGGCGATGTCATCCACTTCGATACCCGCAGACTTTTTGAGCGATCGCAAGTCCAAGATACACTCATGCGCCACCAAACCATTCTGCCCTTTGTACAAAACGGGATAGAAAGGTTCTAAGCGACGGGCGATGTAGTTGGCATTGAGAATCGCTACTTTTGTCGCTTCTGTTAAGCCTGCCGACCCCATCATGGCAATGTACATCCAAGAAATGGGGAGGATGCTGGCGCTACCCCAAGGGGCGGCTGCTACGGCACCGATGCCTTGTTCGCCACCAGTTGGGACAACCGAGTGCCCCGGTAAAAATGGGACGAGATGCGGCATTACCCCAATTGGCCCCATTCCTGGCCCACCGCCGCCGTGGGGGATACAGAAGGTTTTGTGCAAGTTTAAGTGACAAACATCTGCCCCGAAGTCTCCGGGACGGCACAAACCGACTTGGGCGTTCATATTCGCCCCGTCCATGTAAACTTGTCCGCCGTTAGCGTGGACGATATTGCAGATTTCTTTAATCGGTTCCTCAAAGACGCCGTGAGTCGAGGGATATGTCACCATCAAGGCGGCGAGTTCATTGCGATGCTTTTCGGCTTTGGCTTTGAGATCGTCTACATCAATATTGCCTCGATCGTCGCAAGCGATCGCGACCACTTTCATCCCACACATGACCGCACTGGCAGGATTTGTCCCGTGGGCAGATTGGGGAATCAGACAGACATTCCGATGTTCTTCCCCGCGACTTTCGTGATACTGACGAATTACCAGCAGTCCCGCATATTCGCCTTGAGATCCGGCATTGGGTTGCAGAGAAATGCCCGCAAAGCCAGTGATCTCAGCTAACCACGCTTCAAGCTGCTGGAACAGAATTTGATAACCCCGTGTTTGCGAAGGGGGGGCAAAAGGATGAATTTTGCCAAATTCTGCCCATGTTACCGGGATCATTTCCGCAGTCGCATTCAGCTTCATCGTGCATGAACCCAAGGGAATCATCGATGTTGTCAGCGACAAGTCTTTCGCCTCTAGACGGTGCAAGTAGCGCAATAACTCGGTTTCCGAGTGATAGCGGTTAAAGACGGGATGAGTTAAATAGCTGCTTTGACGGGCAAAAGGTTCCCCTTGTAGGGACGAGGTTACGCCTTTACCCAACTCTTCCACCGTAAAGGGCAACTCATGTGTCCCGGCAAAAATTTCAAATAAGTCTTGCAAGTCCTGTACGGTCGTGGTTTCGTCCAAGCTGATTCCGACAGTATTTGCATCCAGAATCCGCAAGTTAATCTGACGAGCTTGGGCATCTGCGAGAATGTCTTCGAGAGTGCGATCGCGTAATTCAACCCGCAACGTATCAAAAAATTGCTCTGCACCGATGCCGTACCCCAGCCGCTTCAATCCTGACGCCAGAATTCCCGTTAGCTGATGAATATTCTGGGCAATTTTTTTCAGTCCCGCTGACCCGTGGTAAACGGCATACATACTCGCCATCACCGCCAGGAGAACTTGCGCGGTACAAATATTACTGGTCGCTTTATCACGCCGGATATGCTGTTCGCGGGTTTGCAAAGCTAAACGCAGCGCTGGCTTGCCGTTAGCATCCTTGGAGACTCCGACGATCCGCCCCGGCACCTGCCGCTTATACTCTTCCTTGGTGGCAAAGTAGGCTGCATGAGGTCCCCCGTATCCGAGGGGGATTCCAAACCGCTGAGTGCTTCCTACCGCAATATCTGCGCCAAATTCTCCCGGTGGTGTCAGCAAAGTTAGGCTTAAGGGATCTGCTGCCACGGTGACTAAAGCACCCGCTGCATGAGCTTTTTCTACAAAACTCCGATAATCGTATATCGTGCCATCCGTGGCAGGATATTGCAGGATTGCCCCAAAGATTGCTTGCTCAAAATCAAAGCTCTGATGAGTGCCGACAATAATCTTAATGCCCAGCGGTCTCGCCCGTGTTTGCAATACTTCGATCGTTTGGGGATGGCAGGCGCTGGAGACAAAAAAGGCGTTTGCTTTGGTTTTACAGAGGCTATAACTCATCGTCATCGCTTCTGCGGCTGCGGTTGCTTCATCGAGCAAGGAAGCGTTGGCAATTTCCAGACCTGTCAAGTCAATTATCATTGTTTGGAAATTCAGCAACGCCTCTAGTCGCCCTTGGGCAATTTCTGGCTGATAAGGGGTGTAGGCGGTGTACCAGCCGGGGTTTTCTAAAATATTCCGTTGAATGACTGGTGGGGTAATGCAATCGGAATACCCCATGCCAATCAAGGAGCGAAACACCTGATTTTTGGAAGCGATCGCTTTCAATCGACTCAGCGCTGCGTACTCACTCTGGGCTGGGGGAAGCTGGAGCGAATCTATTTTCGGAGTTGCCCCATTCAGAGAACGCGATCGCCGGATTGCCTGCGGTATCGTTTGGTCGATTAAGGCATCTAGGGTCGAGATCCCCAATACCTCAAGCATTTGCTGGACTTCATCCGGGCTAGGGCCGATATGTCTCTGTACAAAAGAAATCGGCTCTCCCATTTCTTCTAGCAGATGCTGACGGCTAGACTCGGTATGAGGGATAGAAATTACCACAGGTTGCTCTCCAGACGCGACTATTTCATATTTTGCAATAATTTTTCGGGGTCAGGCGCTGTAGAAACACCGATTTGCCGCGTCTCGAAGTTACCGCGATTTTAGATTTTAGATTTTGGAAGGAATTACCAATAGGACTTACGCAGAGATCCCCCGAAATCCCCCAATGCGTTGGGGGACTTTTCCGATTCCCCCGAATTTATCGGGGTAGTAGGGGGATCTAGGTTTCAAGCTTGCAGTGGGTAAGTCCCGAGCTACTCTCCTTCCACCTGCGAACGATACTCATCCGCCGATAAAGCTTCATCCAGCTCATCAGGGTCGTTAATCCGAACTTTTAAAAACCATCCTTCGCCGTAAGGATCTTCCGCCACGTGTTCCGGAGCTTCCACGATGGCAGTATTGCGTTCTATAACGGTTCCGCTGACTGGGGCATACATATCTTCAACGGCTTTCACCGATTCAATTGTCCCAAAACTCTCTCCCTTTGAGAGGGCGTCGCCGATTTCTGGCAAATCCAGAAATACAATATCGCCCAGCTGATCGATTGCAAAGGCGCTGATGCCAATTGTGGCAATTTCACCCTCCAGTCGCACATACTCGTGAGAATCCAGATATTTTAGGTCTTCAGGATATTCCAGAGCCATTGCACTTCCTTCCTCAAATACGCGCTCAAATAGCTTTAACCAGCCATTAAGTTTACAGCTTCAAACCGTAATATCAGAAACATTATGGATAAGAAAAAGCTTAAGCGCCTGCTTTTCGGTGAATTTTCTGTAAAAAGACTTATGCGCTCTGCCATCTTCATCTACGCTTTTCTTTGCTTCTACGCCTATTTCTTTTCCGATAGGATGATTTTTGTGCCCCAGCCGTCCAGCTATCGGGACAGTAACGAGATTCTCAAGCTAACCACAGCGGATGGCGTGCAAATCTCGGCAGCCTATCTGCCTAATCCCAATGCCACTTACACAATTTTATATAGTCACGGTAACGCCGAAGACTTATTTGATGTGCTATCGGTGCGTCAAGGTTTGCGGGACATGGGCTTTGCGGTCTTCGCCTACGATTATCGCGGCTACGGAACCAGTCAGGGAACGCCTACCGAGCGCAATTCTTATCGGGATATCGACGCTGCTTATACTTATCTGACTCAGCAGCTGGGTGTGCCACCGAATCGAATTATTGCCTATGGGCGTTCGGTGGGAAGTGGGCCAGCGGTGGATTTGGCTTCTCGTCAACCGCTTGCGGGTTTAATTGTGGAAAGTGCTTTTGTTACAGCATTTCGAGTCCTGACGCGCATCCCAATTGTGCCGTTTGATAGGTTCCGCAATCTCGACAAGATTAAAAAGGTGCGTTGCCCAGTCTTGGTCATGCACGGGAGGCGGGATGAAGTGATTCCCTTTTGGCACGGGGAGCAACTTTTTGCGGCTGCGAACGAACCGAAGCGCTTTTTGTGGGTGGATGAGGCAGGTCACAATGACTTTGGCTGGGTTGCAGCACAGCAGTCGGAGAAAGCTGTACGGGAGTTTGCCCAGTTGGTGGAGCAGTTTCAGCGCAATCTGCCCAGAGGATGAAGCTTGGGGATAGGCACACTCCCCGCAGGCTTGACTGAAAACGCGATCGCTCGAAGCCTTACAGATAACCTGAATTACTGAAGCCCTGCCAAGTCGGCAACAACGCCTTCTAATCCAGCCACCACCCGCGCCAAGCGGTCGTAATCAATTTTATCGGGGGTGTCCTCTGAAGTGTGATAGTTGGGGTAACGGGCAGGCGCGGTGTCTGTGACGATGATGCCGGGATAACCTTGCTGCCAGAAAGACCATTGATCCGACCAGCCGACGCCGGGAATCCTTTCTGGGAGGGCGGCACCTTCGGAGGGGAACTTCGCATGACGACGGAAAGAGGCGATCGCTTTCCTCACCAAATCAGCGGAGGTTGGGTTGCTCACAAAGGCAATAAAGTTACCCTGTGAGGGATAAAACAGGCTCAAAGGAAATGGGTATTTCTGGGTTCCTGGCTTGTCGGAGTAATAGCCGATGGTTTCCAAACTGAGCATGGCGACAATATTGTCACCGGCGTTGCGGCAGCGTTTGGCATAAACGACGCTTCCCATCTCCGGCGTCTGGAAAAATGGCGGTTCCTCATTCACAAACTCAACGAAGCGCAGAGTTCGGGAGGTCTTTTTTCCAGCAAAGGCACGCGCCAACTCTAGGACGGCTGAGGCACCCGTGCCGTTATCATTGGCACCGGGGCTTCCAAATACAGAGTCATAGTGACCTCCAATCACCACAATCTCGTCGGCTCGATTTGTCCCGACAATCTCGGCTTCTAGGTTGTAGTAGGTATTCTCAGCAATTTTGTATCCCTGTCGTTGAACTTTATAGCCAGCACTACTCAACGATACTTCCAAGAAATCAGCCGCCGCCGCCAGATTCTTATAGTTTGAGAAGTTATGTTCTCCCAGTTCACCGGCAATCTTTTCCACATCCTGTCGGAGGGCATCTCGCAGCGTTTCCTCCTGCGGAGTCAGCGGCGGCAATGCAGCTTGATAACTGACTCCGGGCATCCAAATCGATGTAAACCACGCCCAAGCGGCTACACCCAGGAGAATGCCAATGATGGCGAGTCCGATTAATGCTGCCTGATTCACCAACCACCTTCTCCAGCCACCTCGGTTCGCCATACATTTACTTGCTAGGAAGACGGCTGGGAGAGCGATAAAAAGGTTTTTTAACCACAACGGCTGGATAAGCTTTGCCCCGGATTTCTACCTCCAATTCCTGACCAATCTGAGCCAGATTCGGAGGAACATAGGCGAGGGCGATGGGTTGCCCTACCGTTGGTGCTAAGGTGCCGCTGGTGATGACGCCGATGGCTTCACCTTTGGATAGCACCGGGTAGCCATGACGCGCAATAAAACGCCCCTGCATTTGCAGCCCTACCAAGCGTCGTTCTACGCCATTTGCTTTCTGTTGTTCTAAGACTGGACGCCCGATAAAATCGCCTTTCGTATCCAGATGAACCAGCCAACCCAATCCAGCTTCTAAAGGGGTGGTGCTTTCGTCCATATCTTGCCCATAGAGACCCATTGCCGCTTCCAGGCGCAGGGTGTCTCTGGCACCGAGTCCGCAGGGTACGACGCCAGCAGTGAAGAGACTGCGCCACAAGTCTACCCCCACTTCTGGGTCTACCATGACTTCAAATCCATCCTCTCCGGTGTACCCAGTCCGGGCAATGAAAGCTGGCTCATTCAAGACGGTTGCTTCTAAATGTCCAAATGCCTTAATCGGTGTCAGGTCTTCCTTGACAAATTCTTGAAGATATGCAAGCGCTTGGGGTCCCTGAATGGCAATCAAAACTTTTGCCAGGGAAAGATCCTCGAAATCAATTTGAGAAGATTCCAGTTGGGCAAACAGCCATGCTTTGTCTCTAGATCGGGTGGCGGCGTTGACAATCATCGCTCCTCGCTGCTCGCCGTCTGCATCTTCGCCCTGATAATAGAAGATAATGTCGTCCAAAATGCCGCCGTGAGAATTCAGCAGGACGGTGTACTGAGATTCACCAGCTTTCAGGCGGCTTAAATCTGAGGGAACGAGAGGCTGCAAGTACGAAATCAGCTGTTTCCCTTTGAAGGTAAATTTCCCCATGTGGGAGATGTCGAACATTCCCGCTGTGGTGCGGACTGCCAGGTGTTCTTGTCCGATTCCGGTGTATTGTACGGGCATTTCCCAGCCGGAAAAGGCAGTCAATCGGGCTTTTTGTTCGAGGGCAAGTTCATATAGGGGAGTACGGGCAAGCGCCGCCTCTGGATGCAATTCTTCTGACTTAGCCACAGATAGTCATTCCGTCGCAGGTGGATATCTTTTATCCTACGGGATGCTTCTTGCTTGAGCAGTATAAAACGGCAGGTAGCGATCGCACTCTTTGGATGTATTGGATGCGATAGCGAAGCGCTGACTTGTCAGTTCGCACTCTTTGGATGTATTGGATGCGATAGCGAAGCGCTGACTTGTCAGTTCGCGCTTTCACTCAGTGCCTCTAATTTTTGTAGCTTGGCGATTGGAAATCGCAGCTACACAGACGAAACCCGCAAGCCACTCTACACCTTTACGGATGACCAGCAGGCGATCGTCCTTCACCCTGATTGGGCGACTTACCTACAAGAGAACGATGCCCAGATCCAGCAGTGGGCTTTTGATGCGTGGGTGGAGTACATGGAGCGGTGCAATCCAGGCGTTGACCATATCGCCAGCAAGCTCCCGCTGACGCTTCTGATTCTGACGCTGCATTCGGGTGGCTTAAACTGGCATCGCCATCTAGCTCATGTCCTGAGCCTATTTGATGCCAACATTGCCAGTTAGAAGCGACCTGGGCGATCGCAGTACGGCTATACTATTAGCACATTAAAACCATAATTTACAGCTAAAATTTTAGTTTTGAATGGCACTCCACTAGATATAGTGGTAGACGATTCACATCTAAAAGAGATGGCGTAGGGAAAACTAACTGTTAAAGTAAGCAAACAACGCTATTGGTAGTGGGTATTTGTGGCAAAAACGCTAAGTCTGTTTGAAGAAGATCGATTGACGCTGCCGAGGAGCATTGAGCTATCGGTGGAATCGTTGCGTCACTATGGCTGCTTCTACAAACACTGGGCGATCGCCTTCTCTGGAGGGAAGGATTCCTCTGCTACTGTTACCCTCATTGCCCACCTGATCGAAACGGAGCAAGTTCCCAAACCTGAGAGCTTAACCGTCCTTTACGCCGACACTCGCCAAGAGCTACCACCCCTGTATTCGTCTGCACTGGGGATTTCGGAGGAGCTTCGCAAACGCGGGTTTGAAACCCGTGTAGTCTTACCGGAACTAGATCACCGCTATTTTGTTTACATTCTAGGTCGAGGAGTTCCGCCACCCTCTAATACCTTTCGCTGGTGTACACCCAAGCTGAAGGTGATGAGCATGGAACGGGAGCTAGAAGCCCTACGGCAGGAGCGGGGCGAAAAGTTTTTGATGATCACAGGAGTACGGATTGGAGAGAGTGCCGCCAGAGATCAGCGGATTGCGATTAGCTGTACGAAGGACGGCGGAGAGTGTGGTCAAGGTTGGTTCCAGCATTCGTCTTCGGGGGCTGTAGCAGATACGTTAGCACCGATCGGTCATTGGCGGGTCTGCCATGTTTGGGACTGGCTGCTTCACGCCGATTTAGAACTTGGATTCCCCACCTTTGAGATTGCCAGGGTCTACGGGCAGGATGTCAGCGATGGGGAGGAGCCGCTTAATGCCAGAACAGGTTGTATTGGCTGTCCCCTCGATCGCGTCGTGGCTCAGCCAGAATGGACTTACTTGGCACCTTTACAAAAGCTAAGACCCCTGTATTGGGAAATTAAGAAGCCGCAGTATCGTCACCGTAAACATGGAGAGGTCAAAAAAGATGGCTCTCTCTCAGCCAAGCAGAATCGTTTAGGACCACTTCATATGGATGCTCGTCGTTGGATGCTTGAGCAGGTTTTGGCAATTCAGGATGAGGTTAATCAAGCCGCGATCGCCCAAAATCGTCCAACGATCAGCCTAATCAACCAGGAGGAGCATACCCGCATTGAGGAATTGATTGCAGCAAATACTTACCCCGAAAAGTGGGATAGTACAGAGCCAAGAGGAGATGAATGGCTGCCTGAGATTCTATCGGATGGTAGCATTCAGTCACTACTCTTTGGGTCAGACTTTTGATACTAGCTAAATGACAAGTATGAAAGAGGGAACTATTGTTCAAACAATTGCTAAAGTAATGCAGATAGCCAATAGATCTCTGTCAATTTCAGAAATTTATCAACTTATCACTGATCACGATTTCTACAAATTCAAAGCTGATGATCCGGTTCATATTGTTCGCAGTCAGGTTAGACGCCATTGTGAAGGATTAAATTTCTCTTCTGCCTCTTCCAAGAAATACTTTATTCTATTGAAGAATGGAACCTATTGGTTGAAAGGTGCTCCATTAGAGCAAAGCGACAAAGCAGTTGAGGAAGAGGTTCGTGGTGGCTTTCTTGAAGAATTAACACTACTTCATAAAAAGTATATTGCTGATTTTAGAACAAGAATTTTAGAGCAACTGAAAAGACTTGATCCAACTACCTTTGAAATCTTTAGTAAGCGACTTTTAGAAGTATATGGTTTTCATGATGTTGAAGTTACTCGAAAAAGTAGGGATGGAGGAATCGATGGTTTTGGAAAGCTGAAAGTTGGGTTGGCTGATTTAAAGGTTTCTTTTCAGTCTAAACGATGGAAAAAGACTCCGGTTGGAAGGAAGGAAATTGCTCAATTTAGAGGTGATATTCAGGGTAAATGTGAGCAGGGATACTTTTTTACGACATCTAACTTCACGTCAGAAGCTGAAAAAGCCTCTTTTCAACCGGGTGCTGTTCCTATCATTTTAGTTGATAGTTCATTGATTGTTGATTTAATGATAGATAAAAAATTTGGCGTTGAGGTTGAAAGCCTTCCAATTTATAGCAATGCCTTGGATTTGGTAATATCTGAGATAGATGGTTCACTTAGTTAAACAAGTAAAATTATGGAAAATAGAACAATTGCTCAAGCTGTAATCGAGGTGCTGAAAGCCGCTCAAAAACCTATGTCTGCGGCTGACATCACCCATGCAATTGTTGACCGGAAATTGTATGAATTTAGTGCTAAAGATCCTAAAGGAATTGTGCGTGGAGCAATTGAGCGTCGCTGTGAAGGGATAAACCGGAAGAATACAACTTCCGAAAAGTATTTTAAGAAACTTCCAGATGGCAGATATTCAGTTATTAACTGACCATCTTTTGCTGCTCTTGTAGTAGTTATTAAGAAAGCATAGAGGCTTAGTGCTGAAAATTTAGGACAGTAAGTATGTCAAGTCAGAACAAATATGACATTAATCCAGGGCAAGCACTGAAGCTCTTTTTAAAGGAACTTTATCCTCCTAGTCAACGAGATCAAACCTGCTCCATCTTCAAGATGGATGATGCTTTAGCATCTGATGGGCGTCTTTTTGAATTGGCTTATGAAAGCAGTATCAATTATCTAATTAGGCGACTTTTAACTACTACTGAATACCTAAGTAATAAATTCAATCCTGCTGAGTATCCTAGTGGAAGGTATATTGAGGAAGTTAGAAGATTTTTGAAGGAATACACGCATATTCCAAGAAACAAAACTGAAAAGTTGCTCATCTTACTTCTAGATTGTTTAAGAGAGAAATTTAAAGAGCCTAGTGCTACAACAAAGCGTAATTTAATAAGACGAGCTAGAGATACTGGTCAAAGATGCTATATATGCGGATGCTCTTTGGATTTTGAGCAAGAAAATCTATACAATTCAGCAATTATCGAGCACGTTTGGCCCAGATCATTAGGTGGAGCGAGTGACAATACTAATCTGAGAGTTTCCTGCAAACGTTGCAGCGAGATCAAGTCTAATTATATTGACGTGGCAGATTTCCACTATGAGGAAATCTGCTTAAGCAGCGACAAAAACAGTGTGCATTTCTTCAATAGTTTGGAGTGGGAATATAGAATAGCGATTTTAATGAAAAATAGCTTCAGTTGTGTAATATGTGGCAAAGAACCAGCCTATGAAGGTGAATTAGAATTTTGCAGGCAAGAGACTGAAGATAGCTGGCATTTCCTAAATGTTGATACTTATTGTAGTCAACATGCTAGGGAATAATCAAAATAGAAGAGATTATAAAACTATGGAAAGCAGAAATTATTTTGGCTGTCGCGTAATTCAACGTTCCGATAGTGACACCACAGCCTTTTTTGTTTTCTATGCTCGTGCGAAAGATATTAAGGAATGGGCAGGCGTAAGAAGGGTTCAAGATTTTTCTGAAGGCACCCAACGTCCTTTCCGAGAGTCACGAGTAAAAGCAATTACTCGCTTCATCAATTCTGATTCTAAGAATACTATCCCAAATAATGTTCTTCTAGCATTTGGACCGAGTGGAGCCAGGTTTACATCTTTGAATAAAGAAGTTTCTGACTGCTTATCCGAAGTTGATCCCTACAATAACTGCGATGGACAATTGACATGGGGAATATTAAGTTTTTCATTTGAACAGAACTTACCGGAGCATCTTCGTCCTGCATTTATTGTGGATGGACAGCATCGTATATTTGGAATATCTGATTTTCAGGGAGAGGATTTACCTGTGCTTGCTGTAACTTTATTAGATGCCTCTCTTGAAGAACAAGCATTTCAGTTCATTGTAATTAATAACAAAGCTGTTCGAGTACCAACAGACAATGTTAAAGCAATCATTGCAAACTTAGACGAGGAATCACTTCAAAGTAGACTGTTAAAAGCAGGAGTAAGATATGGGGATACCTCCCCAGTGTTAAGAGATATTAACGATTTACTAATTAGTCCATTTAGAGGATTACTAGATTGGCCTTATAACAAAGTTGGTCAGAAATTAGTTCCTCTCACTGCTATAGAACAAGCATTAAGGTACATTAGGTCAGTATTTCCGTTCCTGGATGAAGATGAAGACTCAATGACTGAGTTTTTCTGTTCTATATGGATGTCCATAAGCAAAAATTATTCAAGCTTATGGGGAAAAGAAAACAAATTTATGACGAAAGTTAATATTAATGCGCTGAACGAATTTGTAATTGATCGATTGCAGAAGGCTTGGGAATTTGGACTAGTAGATATTTTTTCCTCTGAGAGTGTAGAAACACAAGTCGTTGAGAAAGCTATTGGACAAGTTCCAGAAGAGTTTTGGCAAGCTGAGTGGTCAATCAGAATTCAAGATAATGCCAATGTTAGGAAGATGATTAAAGAGGATCTAGAGCAGATAATACGTAATGAGAGATTAAGGGAAGTATGGCACGCAAAGCTACAGCTGCCAGCCATGAACGATTAAAAGCAATTACCTCATTTGCTAGACGTATTCTCTTTTAAGGATACTAATTTCTCTACGCTTTTAATGTTGGAATCCCCTGCTAGATAACCAATTTCTTGATGTAAATGTAAACGGAACTGAGTTGCAAGAACCTCTTGGTTAATAGGTAAACCATCATTGTGACAACGTTGTTTGAGTGCTGTTAAAAGTACGTCAGACATATTACCGCCAAATACCTGCCAATTCATTTCAACATTGCTATCCACAGGAATCGGGATAGGAGATGGTGGGGTCGGTTCTGCTAAAGAACGGCAAAGCGCCCAACGGCAGAGAACGTTTCACTGGTCAATTTTAGTAGACCGCTTAAGTTTGATCAGTTGATCCTTGGCAGCCTGAGAAATACGAACTCGATCAACAGGAGGTTCCATAGCCTTTACCTGAAGTAACCGAACTTCGTTTGAGTTTGGTGCTTAGTGCGATCGTACTTAAGAAAGTATTCACGAGCGATCGCCCCATTCTCCCGCAACCGCTTCACCTCCGTCTTGCCAATCTCAGTATCGGTCGAGAGCAAAAGCACTTGGTGGCTTGCTTGCGGAAAGTAGCGATCGACCAGATTGGCACGATGGGAGGAATCGAGCCGACCCAGTGGAGTGTCTATTGCCACAGGTAACTGCCGACCAGAGGCACGAGCTAATCCCCACAATAGGGAAATCGCCAGTAGCTGCTTTTCACCAGGGGACAGCCGATGTTTAGGTACGGGCTGCCCTTCGTAATCAAACAGGGAAAGGCTGAAGGTTTCGGTGTCGATTTGGACACGATGCACCAAATTCGACTTGTGCAGCAAGTAGAGAAAGCACTCCGTCACCAGAGTTTCAAGCTGGTTCAGCTTACGGAGTTTCAGCTTTTGCTTGAAGACTTTGAGGGTATCTTGGACTTTAGCAATCGCCGCTAGTGTATGCTCGTCATTTTTGCGGTCGATCGCCAGCTTGCCATAATCCATTAGTTCTTGCCTGGTGCGAGCAAGTGTTTGTTCTGCTTGGTCAAGAAGCCGCTGACTATGTTCGCGATCCGCTTTGAGGCTCACGACTTCTTATGACTTTACCCATAAGTTTGCCATTCCAGCAAACTTATGGGTAAAGTCACAGGAGAGGGATTGGGGGTGAGGTTTATTCTTATGGAGCTAAGCGGATTCGAACCGCTGACCCCCTCAATGCCATTGAGGTGCTCTACCAACTGAGCTATAACCCCTTACGGTGCTTTATGATTATGCCTTAAAAATTCGCAAGTCGTCAAGTAAAATTTCCGCAACGATAAATTAATAAAACGAACAGGGGTGTTGAGCAAGATGGCTGATATAACCCATGTAGCTGTTCATCAGGAAATATACAACTAGCATGGCGGCTGCGGATAGCGCCACCAGGGTGCCAGCAAGCATTAAAGAGAACTCCTGTTGGTCGAAGGCTTCCTGCATCAGGTGCAGCGACCACGCCACCAGAGCCACATCAAAAATTAAAATACCAACTAACATAATTTACGTTTTGTAACACTTCCTTTATTCTAATATATACAACCGAACAGATTGATGCTACAAAGCCAAAGCCGCTTCTTCCAGAAGGAAGAAGTTTCGCCTTTACAAAAGCCGCACCGGCACCTGATGCTCTGCGAGATAGTTTTTGATTTCTGATACAGTGAGTTCTCCGTAATGCAGAAGGGAAGCCAGCAGGGCAGCTTCTGCTTTGCCTTCCGTTAAGGCGTCATAAATGTGACTCGTGTTACCAGCACCACCGGAGGCAATTACTGGAATTTGTACTTGTTCCGCTATAGTGCGCGTAAGCTCTAAGTCATAGCCAGCTTTGGTTCCATCAGCGTCCATACTGGTAACGAGCAGTTCGCCCGCGCCGCGCTGCTCGACTTCTTGCGCCCAATTGATCGCATCGATGCCTGTGTTTTCCCGCCCCCCCCGCACGTAAACATCCCAACCGGGATTGCTGGGATCTTGCCGTTTCCGTGCATCAATTGCTACCACGATGCACTGGTTGCCGAAGCGATCGCTCGCCCGATCGATCAACTCTGGATCGCGTACCGCCGCCGAGTTAATGCTGACTTTGTCTGCGCCAGCCCTTAACAATTGTTTAATATTTTCTAAGGATTGAATTCCCCCGCCCACGGTAAGGGGGATAAATACCTGCTCAGCGGTGCGATATACCACATCCAGAATGATGCCCCGGTCTTCGTGAGTGGCAGTAATATCCAGAAACACCAACTCATCCGCACCCGCCTGATTATAAGCTTGTGCCAGTTCCACCGGATCGCCAGCATCCTGGAGATTGACAAAGTTAACCCCTTTGACAACTCGCCCCGCTTTCACATCTAAGCAAGGCAGTATTCTTTTTGCAAGCATGACAATCCTCTGGTTCCCCGATGTAATGATAATGAAAGCCTATACACTCTAGACCTTCTGTGTCTTCATGTCTTGGTATTGTTTTTAAAATAAATTTTTAATCATGGCGATAATTTCTTCTAAACAGCAGCCGCAAGAACCTAATGGGAAACCCCAGGAACGCCGAAAGCCAGCGGGACGCCGCAAATCTCAGCCAGAAGAAACGGTTGAAGAGTTATTGCAGCCAACTGTCGCAATGGACGAAACCGAGAAGCAAGAAGAAGGTCTGCGACCCCAACGACTAGCTGAGTATATTGGGCAAAAAGACCTCAAGGGCGTTCTAGAAATTGCGATTCAAGCAGCAAAAGGCAGAGGCGAGTCGATGGATCACTTGCTGCTGTATGGCCCGCCGGGTTTAGGAAAAACCACGATGTCGCTGATTTTGGCGACGGAGATGGGAACCACTTGTAAAATCACCTCTGCACCCGCGTTGGAGCGTCCCCGCGATATTGTGGGGATACTGATGAGCCTGAAGCCGGGAGATATTATATTTATTGACGAAATCCACCGATTGAGTCGGATGACCGAGGAATTGCTTTATCCGGCAATGGAGGATTTTCGGTTAGATATTACGATTGGGAAGGGTCAAAGTGCGAAAACTCGCAGCTTGCCGCTACCGCCATTTACGCTAGTAGGAGCAACGACGCGGGTAGGTTCGCTGTCGTCACCCTTGCGCGATCGCTTTGGTTTAATTCAACGGTTACGCTTTTATGAGTTGGATGAACTGATTTTGATTGTGCAGCGGACGGCTGAAGTGATCCAAGCCCCGGTTACGCCGGATGGTGCTGAAGAAATTGCGCGTCGTTCCCGTGGAACTCCCCGAATTGCCAATCGCCTTTTAAAACGGGTGCGAGATTTTGCTCAGGTAAAAAAAGTTGGGGAAATTACACAACCTATTGCAGTGGAAGCTTTGGAAGTCTTCGGTGTCGATCCAATGGGTTTAGATTGGGCAGATCGGTTGATGCTGACCGTCATGATAGAACAATTTAATGGGGGGCCTGTAGGCTTGGAAGCGATCGCCGCCGCGACTGGGGAAGATGCCCAAACAATTGAAGATGTCTATGAGCCGTATTTATTGCAGATTGGCTATTTGCACCGCACGCCTCGCGGTCGCATTGCCACTCCCGCAGCCCGAAAGCACTTAGGATATGATTCGTCATTATTCTAAGGATAATAAGCTAAAGACAAATGACGAATACAGCAGTAGTAGGATGGGCATTGCCTACGGATTATCGCAATTCTCGTTTGGATGCAGTACCGTTTAACCCCACCCCTGCCCCTCCCCGCAAGCGAGGAGGGGTTGAATACTGTCCTCCGCTTTTCGGTGAGTTGGGGATGAGGTGACGAAGTGTATATTGCAACAAAGGGAGAACCGCGATAACTTTCTGCTGGGCAGCGCCTATGCTACCAAAATCTAAAAGCCAAGATAATATGATTCGTTGGATTCTGACTTTACTGAGTGTTCTGTTTATTACTGTTTCAACTGGGTTTGTGAATGCGCCGCTAGCGATCGCCCAAGAACAACCTTCCACTTACACGGAAACTGAGTTGCAGGAAGGAGATGAACTCGCGGCTAAAGCGTTTACCGCGACAAATGCCGGTGATTTTGTTACGGCTGAAGGACTTTGGACGCAACTGATTGAGCGATTTCCCACTAATCCGGCTATTTGGAGCAATCGGGGAAATTCCAAGGTAAGCCAGAATAAATTGTCAGAGGCGATCGCTGACTTTAATAAATCTATTGAACTTGCTCCAGACGCCACCGATCCCTACCTGAATCGCGGCACAGCATTAGAAGGACAGGGGAAATATTTGGAAGCGATCGCCGATTACAATCGAGTGCTGGAAATCGATCCCAAGGATGCAATGGCTTACAACAATCGGGGTAATGCCAAGGCAGGATTGGGCGAGTGGGAGGACGCGATCGCTGACTACAAAAAAGCCGCCGATCTCGCTCCCAATTTTGCGTTTGCCAGAGCCAATTATGCGATCGCGCTGTATCAAATGGGCGAACAAAAAGAAGCGATTCGCACGATGAAGAATATTGTTCGCAAATACCCCCAGTTTCCTGATATGCGGGCTGCCCTCACCGCGGCTCTCTGGGAACAGGGAAATCGGGGTGAAGCCGAAAGTAACTGGGTTGCTGTTGTCGGAATCGATCGTCGCTATAAAGATATTGACTGGGTGAAAAATGTTCGCCGTTGGCCTCCTGTCATGGTTGCCGCCTTAGAGAAATTTCTGAGTATACAATAAAGGCGATTGCAATTAGCGCCAAGGTTTGTGCCACAAAAATCAGAAAACCGCTTTCTTCACGAAAGCGGTTTTTTGATTGAGGAATTTTCCGTATAGAGCTTCTGTATATAAAGAGCGATCGCGTTTAGTGAGAAAGGGCGATCGCGGTTTTGATTCACTTCTAGGGATGACCTGGAAGCGAATCAAAACTTTTCTACAGTTCCAAGGTAATCTGCCTTGCCACGGTTCCCCCTCACCCTACCAGGTAAAAAAGAATCACCCATTCAGGTTAGCGATCGCCTTTTTCAACGGTCGATAGACGCCACAGGAGCCATCAAAAAACACAAAAGCTCGAAGAAAGAACTTTTACCTTTTGTGTTTCTACCCGATCCCCCCCATGACTGGGTGGAAGTAAAAAGCCAACGCCAAAATTGCATAAGCAGCCAATAGCAGCGTGCCTTCTAACCAGTTAGACTTGCCATCAGAACTAATCGAATTGGCAATGAGTACCGACACCGCTACTGCTACCAATTCAAAGGGGTTGAAGTCCAAATCCATCGGTTTGTGCAACGCCCAACCCGTCAGAACGAGAACCGGAGCCACAAATAAGGCAATCTGCAAGCTAGAACCCACCGCCACTGAGATAGAAAGATCCATCTTATTTTTCATCGCTACGGTGACAGCGGTAGCGTGTTCGGCAGCATTGCCAATAATCGGAACCAGGATCACCCCTGTAAACAGCGCCGTCAGACCCAGTTGGGAGGTGGCTTCTTCCAAGGAGGAAACCAATAGTTCCGACTCCGCCGCAACCAGTAGCGTTGCGCCTAATAGCACTCCAATCCATAGGGGCAGGTTAACTTTATGTTCCGGATCTTCTGGAGCGAGATTTGACTCAGCTAACTCAGTGAGTATCTCCTGTTCTGCCACACCCGCATCGTAGAGATAGCTGTGGGTCTTCATCGAAAATAGCAGCGTCAACCCATAGACTCCGATTAATACTACGGCAACGGCGACCGAAAGTTGCTGGACGATGGCTTCATCAATCCCGGTGGAGGTATAGTCCATCGCGGTTGGTAACAGCATTGCAATCACTGCTAGGTTCATTGCCGAGGCATTTACCCCTGCCACCATTGGCTGAAATTCCTGCTCTTTGAAGCGCAAGCCCCCCAATAGCATGGAAAAGCCCATGACCAGGAGTAAGTTGCTGATAATAGAGCCGGTGATACTCGCTTTGACGACATCCACCAGCCCCGCGTTGAGGGCAACGAGGGAGATAATTAGTTCGGTGGCGTTGCCAAAAGTAGCATTCAGCAGTCCTCCCAAGGAGGGGCCAAGAACAACCGCGATTTCCTCTGTGGCGGTGCCCATCCAAGCGGCAAGGGGAATGATCCCCAGACAAGCGGTGATGAAGACGACTGACGATCCCCATTCCAGAAAGTGGGCCGTAATGGAAATAGGGATAAACAACAAAAGAATGGAAAAAAGCGTGTTTAGAGACAGCATCCAAATTATTCGTATTTAGCTCGTGTCTAGGATAGCCGCTTGTTGAGTGTTCTGGCTTCTTTCAGTCTTTGAGTATGTAACAGAATATTTCTTTAGATGCAGGATTCCTTAAGCAAAGTTAATTTACTATTCATTTGCATGAAGTTAGTGTTCCAAGCATGGCAGCATTACGCTTGAATCATGTAAGTAACAAGTAACTATCCTGGCTTTTCAATTTTGTTCATTGACCGTTACCGGCATGGGGCACAGGCAGTTGCTCATCGGTACGGGCAAAATAATTGGATGTTAAACCGATTGCTTTGATCCCCCCATTTAAGGAGAGAAGGCTTCGCCCCCAAGAGTCTTTACCATGTTTGGGTGGTGAGTCTTCGCCTTCTCCAGATGGACTGATTTAACTTGCTGTTTCCCTGGCGTTCAAGTAAACGCGGGGATGCTCAGTCTATCTGGATAAGTTATTGACCCTAATTTTTTACTAATTTTGGATGCGATCCTATGACTTCTGCTGCTGAAAGACCAGCTTCACAGTATTCTGCTGAGGGAACAGCAAACACCAGTGTAGCGACCGATCCCCTGCAAACGGCTACCGGCGTTTATGTTACGGTTCACGGTCATTTTTACCAACCGCCCCGCGAAAACCCTTATCTAGATGCGATTGAACGGCAGCCGAGTGCGTCTCCGTTCCATGACTGGAATGAGCGGATTCACCATGAATGCTATCGCCCGAATGCCTTTGCCAGAGTGCTAAATGACCGGGGCGAAGTCGTGGGGATCGTGAATAACTATGAGTATTTCAGCTTTAATATTGGTCCCACATTGATGTCGTGGCTGGAACGCTACGACGTGGAGGTATATCAGCGAATTCTGGAAGCGGATCGCAAAAGTAGCGATCGCCTGAACGGACACGGCAATGCGATCGCACAAGTCTACAATCACATCATCATGCCGCTTGCCAACGAGCGGGATAAGTACACCCAAATCCGCTGGGGTAAAGAAGACTTCCGCTCCCGATTTGGGCGAGATCCCGAAGGAATGTGGCTGGCTGAAACTGCCGTAGACTATGCAACCTTAGAAGCATTGGTTGCAGAAGGAATTAAGTTCATTGTTTTAGCACCTTCTCAAGCTGAACGTTGCCGCCCGATCCCCACAGATGAGCAGCCAGTGACTCAGTGGTTGGAAGTAGGCGGATCTCAGATCGATCCCACCCGTCCCTATCGCTGTTATCTGAAACCTACACTTAGCAATCAAGATTCACCCCTTAGCACTGAGTATTCATTCCCCGCCAACCAAACCCCTGATACCCCTTACATCGATATCTTTTTCTACGATGGCCCTATCTCGCGGGACATGGGATTTAACGATGTGCTGGGCTGGGCGGGTACGCTAGCTGGGCGCATCGGTTCAGCAGTACGCGGGGATCGCCGGACTTCGCAGCTCATCTCTGTTGGCACAGATGGCGAAACTTTTGGACACCACAAAAGCGGTACAGAAAAAACCTTAGCCTTCGCCTTTGTGGACGAGTTTCCTCGGCGCGGCTGGACTGTCACCAACTATGCTCATTACCTGAGTCTGAATCCTCCCACTTGGGAAGTAGAACTGAAGCCCGTGACGGCTTGGAGTTGCGCTCACGGAGTGAATCGGTGGCAGGATGATTGCGGTTGCGGTGGCGAAGGTGGAGTTTGGCACCAAAAATGGCGGCGTCCCCTGCGGAATGCTTTGGATTGGTTGCGGGATCAGTTAAGCAAAGTTTATGAGGAAACGGGTCGCCAGTTTTTCCGCGATCCTTGGGCGACACGGGATGAATATATCCACGTAATTCGCGATCGCTCTCCTGCCAATGTAGAGCGCTTCCTCGCCCGCCATCGCACCCGCAAACTAACACCATCAGAACAAGTAGACGCCCTGCGCCTATTGGAGATGCAGCGCCATAGTCTGCTGATGTACACCAGTTGCGGCTGGTTTTTTGAAGAACTCTCAAGACCCGAAGGAACGCAGATTCTCCGCTACGCCGCTAGAGCCTTGGAACTTGCTGGTGATGTCTCTGGTGTGCAGTTGGAAAAAGGATTTATCAAACGTCTCTCCCAAGCTCCCAGTAATGTTGATTTATTCAAGCATGGTGCTGAGGTGTACCGGCAGCTGGTAGTCAGTGCCCAGATTGGTATAGAGCAAGTGGCAGCACACTATGCCATCAGTTCCCTATTCACTACCTATCCCCAACAACAGCGGGTCTACTGTTACGATGCCCATCAGTTGGATTACCAGATGCAACGCATGGGATCGCTGACTCTAGCGGTGGGGCAACTGCGACTAACTTCAGAAATTACCTGGGAAAGCACTCATTTAGTCTTTGCCGTTCTTCATTTGGGCGGCTGGGATTTCCATTGCTGCATTCAACCATTTGGCGGTCGCCGCACTTATAGCCAGATGAAGGAAAAGCTGTTTGCGGCGCTGCAACAGGCTAGTGCTGCTCACGCGATCCTGGCGATGTCCCAACTATTTGGGGGTAATTCATTCAATTTGCAGAAATTATTTGCTGAGGAACGGCACCGGATTATGCGGCTGCTGAGTCAGAAAACTTTAACGCGCTTAGACCAGCTTTATACGCAGGTTTACCGGGATAACTACGGCATCTTGATGGCGTTCCAGCGCGATGAGCTACCTGTTCCGCAAGAGTTGCAAGTAGCGGCAGAAGTGGCAATTTCTAACCGCGCCCGGATGTCTCTACGGGCACTGGAGCAAGAAAACGGTGAACCCCAGCAAGGTTTGAATCAGCTGGCAGAACTGGAAGCGATCGCGAAAGAAGCGAATCAATTGCGCTGTCAGCTAAATATTCCCGATGCCAAGCAAACGTTAGAGCAGTTGATCTTGCGATCGCTCTGGAAGCTTCTGCACGACTCTAACCCAGCCACTCTAGAAGCAGATATCCAACGCTTAGAGCGCATGATTTCTGTAGGCAATCAGCTACACCTCGGCTTATCTTTGCATCGCCCTCAAGAACTCTACTTTAGCTGTCTCCACAGCCAAATTGTGCCGCTGCTGGAGTCAGAAACTAACGGCAATTCGTCTCAGCTACGTCAGTTGCTATTACTCGGTCAAAAGCTAGCTGTAGATGTCAGTCCCTGGTTGAACCAACTGTCATAAATGTCACGGGTAATGGGGAATTGTCCGACGAATCACCCATTACCTGAATCGATTAGCTGCTCTCAAATATTAAGGGGTAGGTTTTGTAACCTACCCCTTAATATTTACACTTGAAGCGTTTCACCCATTATTTCAGATTCAAAGGGTGTAGCCTCTACGCGATTAGATGCGATCGCGATCGGTGCGGATGTTTTGATCCCGAATGGGCAGATCGTTACTATTCACATCCAGTTCTTCTCGACGAAGCTGTTCTTCAGCATTAACCGTTTCACGATCTACTTCTTTTCTGATTCTGACTTCCTCACGTACAAAAGCTTCCTTTTGAATGTTAGGAGTTTCTTCGTAGATTTCTACCCGTGCAGCTTCCCCTTCCTGGAAGGCAGCTTCGCCCGGAGTAACAGCTCTTCCCGCATCTGCTGGAGTCACGCGCTCAACGATCACTCGCTCCCTTTCAATGGGGACTGAAACTCGCGCTGTCTCAGTTTCAACGTGTTTACCAACCGCTACCTCGCCTGTTTTCTGGCGGGTTTTATTAGCAATCAACCGTTCTTCGTACAACTTGAGGGTTTGATGATCCCGATCGTTCATATCGTACAAAGATGGCTCTTGCTGATAATTGTAGCGATCGCGATCGTAAGCTTCATAATTATCCTCAACAGGTACAGCACCTGCCATCGGAGCGGCGTAACTAGGTTCCACAACAGGTGCCCCCAAAGGTGCAGATGCATCTAAAGGTGTTGCTGTGTTTATCGGTGCCGATGTTTCCACAGATGGCTCTACCGCCGAGTTGCGATAAACTCCTCTCACCTGCTCTTCGTAATCGTAATCAACCTTGAGCTCGTCGCCAAATTCCGGTAAATTTTCTACTTGCTCTTTGGTAAGCCCAACAGCGTAGACGTGCCGATTATCATAGTCGATCCGAGAACGACCCACTGGTAGCAATACTTGCTTACCGAAAACCCAGAAGCCTGTATCAACAACTAAATAGCGGAAACGCCCCGATTCATCAACTAAGATATTTTTGACGCTACCAACCTTGTCATCGCTGATATCTGAATAGACGTCAAATCCCTTAACGTCTTCACCGCCAAAAGTGTCTTGATAGTCTGTGTCGAAATCTTCAAGCTTGTATAAAACCATGCTTTTCTTTTCCTCCAAATTTCTTGTGTATTTCTTATGTATCTATGCTAAAAGTCTCTACGCTGGCTCCATCTGGCTAGCGACTGACTTCAATAAATTCAATACATAAGCCCTAAAGAGGATGCACAATTATGGAGCATTTGATCAGATTTTGTCAGTTAATTATTAAGTAGAGATAAAAATAAGTTTTTTTACAACTGATTAGCAATTGTCTTTCTATATTTGCTAATGAAAGCAGCAAGTTTTGATTTTTTATCTCCCTTCAGACAGGTATGTATATATTTCAATGGATAGATATAGAATTTAATTAATAAACTCTTTAAAAAATTAAATTATTCTTAACCTAGAGTAGCATCTAACATTTTTTGAATGAGATGAATTGCTCTTGCAATCTTAAATTCAATATTTTTTAAAACTAATAGACTGCTTCTGAGCTTTTCTTGGCCTTCTTTGCACCTAAAGCGGAGTTCGTGTACGGTAGCATCGCTTACGCAGTTTTTTTATTTCACAAGTCGAATGGGATTGCTACAGCAGTTCTAAATGATTCCCGAAGGCAAGATACCCAACTTCTCTAAGAAGTTGGGTATCTCAAGCCCTGAAATATCACAACTTGAGTAGGATTGCTGTATCTTGTGAACTTAATTGAGGTTGTAATCGATCTTTGCAGATTAAAACTTACGCAACTTACTAGCCTTGGTGCCCCTGATATTTTAAGATTTGTAAATTTATGAAGCCTGCTCGCCTATAAATTTTTTCTATCTTTGGTAGTAGTAGAAAATCTCGCTACATCTATTAAGTATAAGTACCTAAAATTCAATTGTTGAGCTGCTCCTTGAAATATCTTGACACGCTCTCTAGAAGAGCGCTTACATAGCGCTTACGCTCTAGTAGCAGAGTACCCTAACTGGGCAGTTCAACAGCGCATCCGTGGAAGTACAGAGTTTGCAAAAACACTTTCTGGAGATTCCGTAATCTAACCCAAGCAAATTTGTAGTAATCTTTGGCAAGGTAATATTAACCAAGCAGATGTCACCATAGATAGATGCACGGTGCCCCTGTTTTGTACTACTGCTATCTGGAATTTTCAAACTATGGCTCCCCAAAACGGCAAGATTCGGTTCCCTCTGTGGCAGTTTCTCAATCAGCCCCTGTTTAGTTCCAAAACTAAATTAGTGCTCAATCCCCGCCGCTTCTCGTATTGTTACAGAATTCACCTTTTGGAACGCTGCTGGGTTAAAGATTACCAGCCAGGAAACCGCCGTCAGCACTAAACCGCCAAATTACATTCAGTTGTCAGGAGCCAAGTTGAGACTGACCACCACAAGGTCTCTACAGAATCCAGGAGCCAGAATCTATCCTCAGTCTGACCCCTGGATTCTAAATAAGGCGAAAATTGTTATTTTAATTTATTAAGTTTAAATGCACTTCAGGTTCTAAGTGACGCCGCTGAACAGAGAAAATTGACTTTTGCTCGATCCGGAATCTAGTTCCCGCTTGCCGAATACTTTACTCAGATAGCTCAAACAGCCTGCGAATTCAGCGTCAGTTATGGGTAAAAAGCCCCTGTAACCGTCGTGGGGAGCCGTTTTAGGCTCTCAGGAATGCACGCTCGCGAGCGATCGCATAAGTTTGGTTTTCCTCAAGCACGCTCGACAAGAAAAGTCATGGCATTACAATCGGCATATGGTAGCGGTATTACCGAAAGCCCAACCATTGAAATTTCTCAGGAAGTATTACGGTCTATCCTTAGCCGGATAGAATCTGAACTCCATAGCAGCGAAGTCTACAATCGTGCCTTGGCTGGGTTACAGACAATCTTGGGAGAAGCTGCTGGGAGTGCCCAGATTATGGTTAAGGCAGTAGGGAGAGAAGCCATCCGGCTAGCGTTCCAGCAGTTTGCGAAAACTTATAAGGTTGTCCCAGTCACATCTCCAGAAATTGGTAACAATCAACAAGAGCCGCAAGCCAGCACTCAGCCTCAAGAGTCATCAGTCCATAGCGAACAGTCATCCGTTAATCACCTAGAATCAACGACGAATGACTTAACTTTAACGAATGACCAAGGACGCAGTATGAATGCCTCACCTGCCGATTTAGTAGACATTACGCCACTGCCTCTCCCAACCAGCCCAGATCCGGTTTTTCCCAAACCACTCAAAAAGCTCTCCAAGGCGGAACTGGCAGCGCAAATCGCAGATGAGCAACGGCAAGAGTGCCTGCGTCAAATTGGTCAGCAATTAGGGCAAGCACGTCATGCACAGTCAATGACTCTGCGGCAACTTCACAATCAAACACTCGTGCCGCTTCATCACATTCAGGCTTTGGAAGTCGGTTGCTTCGAGCATTTGCCTGAGGATATCTATGTCCGAGGTTTTATTCGCCGGATGGGGGTCGCCTTGGGGTTAGATGGTGCTGCAATGGCTGCTTCCTTACCCGCGCCCGATCCTGCAAAATCTGTACTGCCTTCTTGGTACCGACCGAAATCAGTGCCTGGGCTTGGATTTCAGCTCAATACAGTTCATTTATACGTGGGTTATGCTGCGCTAGTGGCAGGGGCAGTGGGGGGACTCGCGTTGATGTCAAACCATTCACAATCATCAGCGTCTGCTGATTCTCCACCGGATGTTCCTAACAACTCATCTGCTTCTGAGTCGCATCGTCCTGTGAAACCTGCTGCGAAACCCGGTTTAAAAGCGGGCCAGAAAGGAGTGGCGGTTGGGCCTGATATTGCTCCGCCTGAAGCAATTAGTCGTAATTAGTCATTTGTTATTAGTTATTGGCAGAAAAAACAACTGACTGCTGACTAACTAATGACAAGATTATCTCGATGGACGACGGTTTCTGCACCGGCGTAGCCTAAAATGGCAGGAATTTCTTCGGAACGGCGTCCACTAATTTGCTGTAGCTCGTCGCTGCTGTAGTTCACCAGCCCTCTAGCTATTTCCCGTCCTTGGGGGTCGCATAACTGCACAGCGTCTGACGCCTGGAAGTCTCCCTCGACTAGGGTAATCCCAGCAGCTAAGAGGGATTTTCCTGCCTGACTAATTGCCGCGATCGCTCCCTTATCCAGATATAGCTTCCCAGCGGGAATCAACCCGTGGGCAATCCAACGCTTACGGGCGTTGCCCATCGTGTCGCGGGGTTCAAACTGAGTGCCGAGGGGTTCTCCTTGCAAGATTTTTTGGATGTTGCGGGGAAATCGCCCTTCGGTGATGACTGTCCGAACTCCGGCGCTGGTAGCAATGCGGGCGGCAGTAATTTTTGTAACCATGCCGCCTGTGCCCCATTGAGAGCCGCGATCGCCTGTTTGCACTTGTAATTCTTCCAGCTCATCAATGTGGTTCACTAGAGCGATCGGCTGAGCATCCGGAACTTGACGCGGATCGGCGGAGTACAGTCGGTCTACATCGGTCATTAAAAATAGCCAATCTGCCTCTATCAAGCTGGCGACTAGGGCTGAAAGCGTATCATTATCCCCAAATTTCAGTTCCTCTACGGCTACGGTGTCATTTTCATTCACCACGGGGATGACGCCCAACCGCAACAGTTCCCGAAAGGTGTTGGAGGCGTTGATATAAGCTGAGCGTTCTTTGAAGCTACTGCGAGTCAGGAGAACCTGGGCAATGGGTTGTTCTAAGGTTGTAAAAAAGTCATCGTATACGCGCATCAGGCGTCCCTGACCGACTGCTGCCACTGCTTGTTTGAGTGCTAGGGTGCGCGGACGTTGCACGAGTCCCAAACGGGCGCAACCCACTCCGACAGCACCCGAAGAAACTAGCACCACTTTATAACCTTGCCGCCGTAAATCTGTGAGGGTTTCTACTAAGGCAGCGATGGTGGAAAGAGCCAGATGACCTGTTTCAGGCGATGTCAGGCTGGAAGTACCAATTTTGATGACAAGGGTTTGACTCACAAAAGAGAGGGGGCGCAGGGGAGTAGAGGGGAGGGGGAGCAGATTGTCGAGACGCGATAAATCAGATGCGATTTATCGCGTCTGGAGGCTGGGAATTGACAATGAGTGATTAGCTTCAGCCGATTTCCCATTCCAAATTGTAAAACGCCAGCTCCTCCATCGGGGAACTGACGCTTTACACAGGTATTCACGGGGATTAATGTTTAGGGTCTTTATATTGGCTGACCCCATTTGAACCATATGTATGCTACCAGGGATTTTTGACAATTGAGAATCTCATAATTATTTCTTTATATTTTGGTTTTTCAGGATTTGTCTGGATTTTTTAAGTTTTGTTGCTTTGCGGTGAGCGAGACGCCCAAGGCTTGGGACACCCAGACTTCAAAGGTACGGACTGGATAAGAGCGCACGGCAAGCGCTGGGTCAAGCATCGGCTCGACGAGAATGGTAAACATACCGAGTCGGTTGCCTGCTAAAACGTCTGTAAATAAGCGATCGCCCACCATCCCCACTTGTTCAATAGGAAGGTTCATCGCGGTGACAGCCTGCCGCAGCTTGCGCCGCGATGGCTTAGCAGCGCTGGTAATGTAAGGCAAATTTAACGAGCGAGCGATGCCACTAATTCGGTTTTCGCTCAAGTTATTACTCACCAGCCATAGCGTCGCCACCTGTCTAATTTCCTTCACCCATTCCACGAGTTCTTCAGACGCCTCGGCTGCTTTTAGGGGTACCAGCGTGTCATCGACATCCAAGACTAAACCTTTGAGATGATATTGCTGGAGAAGATCGGGGGTCAGACTCACAATAGGTCTGCCCAGAATTAAGTCAGGCTGTAACCGTGTTACCCAGGACATAAGCAGTTTTTAATTGTAAGTGTGAGTTGTTAGGAGAACTCCCAGGTAAGAGCTTTTTCAACCCGGCAAAGTTATCAATGGGATTGCTAGTAGTTGCAAGTCCAACTTCCCCGATCTTAATTAGACTTATTGGCAGCTTGGCGACTAGACCAATCTAGGTACTGTTGTTAGCGGCTTTGTTGCCGTTGTTGGCGAATCGCGTTTGTAGCGGCTTGGTGTTCTTGTAGCGTCCGACTAAACACATGGGTGCCATCGTAGCGAGCCACAAAAAAGAGGTAGTCTGTTTTTTCAGGATTGAGAGTGGCTTTGAGACTTCCTAAGCCAGGGCTGGCGATGGGAGTTGGGGGCAATCCTGCGTTGAGATAAGTATTGTACGGGGAGGCTGTTCTCACCTGAGCCAAAGTTAAGGGCTGATCCGCTGTTTGCCGAATGCCGAGTCCATACTCAACTGTTGGATCGGATTCCAGTCTCATCCCTTTCTGAAGGCGTTGTGTAAACACACCAGCAATCTGAGGGCGTTCGACCGGAATCACTGCCTCTTTTTCGACAATACTAGCCAATGTCACCCATTGAAGAAGAGGTATCTGGGTTTTGTTTGGCGCTTGTTGATAGATGGGGAGTGCCACCTGTTCAAAGCGATCTAGCATTTGTTTGATGATGGCTTGGGGGGTGATGCGATCGCTATTTAGCTTGTAGGTATCCGGGTACAAAAAACCTTCTAAATAAGGCAAATCCGCAGGTAGCCAAGGATACTGGTCTTTGGGAATCTGAGTTGCGGCAGTGAGAAATTCTTCGCTTTTGAAAAATCCCTGAGATTCAAAGTAAGCCGCCATTTGCTGAAGCGACCATCCTTCAGGGATTGTGAAGGAAAGCTGCACTACATCGCCCGTCCAAATTTTATCAGCGATCGCTGGCAGCGGCTGGGTGGGTGACAACTGGTAAGTCCCAGCTTTAAACCCACCCGGTCGCTTTTGCAAGTCCAACCAAAACGTCCATAGCTTCCAAGCATCAGCGGAGCGAATCAACCCTGCTGCTTCTAGATCGCGCCCTATCTGCTGCGCCGAGGTTCCTTGAGGAATCCGGATTAGCACTGATGTATCTTTTCCAGCATTCGCTGACGGTTGAGTTTCGGCAACGGGGGGCGCACTCGCCCAGCTCCACCACGCCCAACCCTGCCATGCACAGAGTCCAAGCGTTGCTGGGATTAAGGCGAGATAAAACGTCCATTTGGAGATGCGTTGGATTGCTTTCATCTTGATTGCGGGTAACAACCGCTGTCATGGAATTAAGAAGGCAAAATTAAAAATTAAAAAAAGAAAATTCTTCATATTTAATTTTCAATTTCTAATTTTTAATTCTTTACCTATTCCATTTCATCAAATAGCTGATCTTCCAGCAGCGGTTGCACTTTTTTAAATTCCTCAGGGGAAAGTAGCACTGGTTCACCCGCACTATTAATCCGCGCAAACAGTAGCAGCGGATCTAGAGGCGTGTATATTGTGTATTCTTGTTCTTTGTGATAAAAGCTGGCTAGAAACTGAAATTCCTCTGGTTCGAGCTGAGTATCGTCATCTTCGATTTCCAAGGTGAGGATTTCTTCCTCTTCAACCGCAGGCAGTTCACCGGCAACAGTCAGAGCAAATGCGGTTCGCTTTAAGGCGAGATTCCGCTCTGCCAGGACTGCTTGAGCCGTAGGAAAAACTTCGTCAATTTCGGCGTCGTCTTCGACTAAGGTGGCTTCTTCCTCCTCCTTCTCCTCGTCCCACGCCACAATTTCTACAGGTGAATCTACCGGCAGGAGGATGACGTATTCTTCACCATCTACTTCTATTGAATGCTCAATGTAACAACTAAGCGATCGCCCGGATTCATCCGTCAACGAGACGGTTTGGACGGAAGACCCATTCTCTTCAGGGGGTTGGGATGAGAACATTGCAGATATGCTGCTATCAACGTGAGATTGTGGACTAAAAAACTCCAACCCCAAAGTTTGCACACCGTGGGGAAGTAGCTTGCAAAAATCAGGATATCACGGCATAAGAGTTGTAGAGACGCCATACGTCAAGGAGGGACAATTTATCAATTGTCCCTCCTTGAGTTGAAAGATTCTTCCAAGCAATAGATTCGGTTACTGACAGACAAACACCTTCGCTTCGTACTCTGGCAAGTCAACTAGAGAGCCATCCTCTCCAGCTTCGATGCGGGAGTTATTCATCCAATCCTGCCACGTCCCAGAGGATGGGAAGTTAGGAATGCGATACCCTGACAGAGACTTATCTGAGAAATTCGCCACAACAACCACACGGGAAGCGGGTTCGTTCCAACGGTAGTACGCCAAAACTTTTGCCTCTGGATTTTCGTGAAAATACTCAATGTTGTCGCTACAAAGAGCCAGATTTTCTTTCCGGAGAGCGATTAATCTTTTGTAATACTCAAACAAATCTTGATTTAAGTCTTGTGACAACAAAGGCCAAGCAATTTTCTTGGGCTGAGTCACGTTTTCACTTTTGCGCTGGTATTCTCCAAACTCTTCTCCCATCCAGAGCATTGGCACACCTACCGCCGTCATTAACAAAACAGCTCCTAACTTCGCTCTGCCAAATGCGGCTTTGTCAAAAATCCCGCGATCGCCTAATTCTCTCATCAAGCGTTGGCGGTCGTGAGTTGCCAAATAATTCACTACATTCGTAGCAGCCGTATAACCCTGCCTTCTGGGATCTAAAACTTCCTTCAGTTTTTCTAATTCAAACATTTCGCCACAAATATGTGGAAGCACAAAGTAGCGAAAACTTTCATGCCAACAACCATCCAGCGGACCTTCTGGATAAACTACAGTTTTGGTATCAGGAATATGTTCGGCAATGTTGTAGAACGGCTTAGGAGCAGTATTTTTCTTGGCTTGCTTCGCAAGCCAATCCAAAAATTCATAATTTGCCAATTGGCGCACGGCATCAAAGCGAATCCCATCAACGTGATATTCCTGAACCCAGAAACGCACCACATCTCCGACGTATTTCCAAGCAGGCTTAACGTCTAACTTTTCGTCGTAGTTGTCGTAGTTAAATTCTGGTCCCCAGTAATTACCCGGGTCTTCTGGATAATGCATATGCTCGTAGTACCAGTAATTCCGGTCAATCAGCATTAACGGGCATTCTTCATCTGTGTGGTTATAAATCCCATCCATGAAAACGCGAATGCCTCGACCATGACACTCGTCAATAAACCGCTTCAAATCTTCTGTGGAGCCGTAACTGGATTCTGTAGTGAAGTAGTGGCGGACTGTATAGCCCCAATTGTAATCACCGGGATACTCATTTACTGGCATCAACTCGATAGCATTAATGCCGAGTTCGCTCAAATGATCTAACTTAGCGATCGCGTCTTGGTATTTGCCTCGCTGGTGTGGGTCATCTTCACCACCGGAAAAATCTGCAACGTGCATTTCATAGATGACTAATTCGTGATTGTCTGGCAAGAGCGTATCGTCATGCTGCCAAACGTAAGTATCAACAATTCGCTTCCCATCTTTGACCCGTGCGACACTGTGGCCTCTTGCTTCATCAACGTCTGTAGCGTATGGGTCGATTACATCCACCCATTGATCGGGTTCAAATTTTGGGCTTTTCGATTGAACTCGAAATTTATATTGATAAATGCCATCCTCCAAGTCTACCTGGGTTCGGAAATATCCATCCTCACCTTTTTCCATTGGAATGTTTTTCCAGTTAGAAAAAGAGCCGATTAACGCCGCTCCTTGGTTGCGAGGAGCAAATAAATTGAATTCGACTGCTGCCATAAAAGCTTTTAATGAAGTAGATTCGCTTACTTAGTTGACCAATGGTTCTTTGCAAACATTTTTAAAGCCTGCATTTATAATTTTAAAGTTTAGTAATGAATTATACTGAATTATCTATCTTGAGAAATAGCAGAACATTAATCAAGTTTGTATCTTCAAAAACAAAATTAACTAACTTCCGGATTTTTATATCTGGAGAAGTAGACAAAAACTATTTTCTAAACTTTAAGAGATAGGTTTAAAAAGACTGCAAATAAGGCTAGCGAGAGATGTCAATTCAGGGATGAATAGGGAAGATCGGGTCATAAATAACAGCTCAAAGGAGCTGAAGATGAGTACATTACAATGGATTCCCCTACTTTCTACTCTTAGTCTCGGTCTTGCATTTATCATGCTTGCTTACTGCTTTGCAGCAGTTACTATCTAGTTTTTCCTAGAAAGAGATTGTCTGATTAATCAATTATTTCTAAGTTGAATTAAGGAGTTTCAAATGTTGAAACAAATGTGTTGGTTGCCAGCGATGGGAGTCAGTGGAGAAAAGTTGTTGCATTTACGAACTGCACCCAATCAACCGTGGCGACCTTATACGGCTTTTCCCGAATATGCTGTACCAGACTATCCAGTTCCAGGCGGTTCTAAGGGTTGGGCAACCTACCAAAAATTAAGATGCGAAGGTTGGGCTTTAGCACCCAGTACGCAGAGCCAGCAACTGAAAAGTGCTTAAAATTATCCACTGATTTTTAGGCAATGTATCTAATAGAGTTGTTGCTTCATTAGCCTTATGGGTTTCGGCTCTTACCTCTAGTAAGGGTTGAAACTTCGCTTCTTAAAAAGCAAGGCTCTAATCAATACTTCTTTTAGGAAATAATTGTTTTCCTAAACCTATCCATTTAATACCGTTCGAGTTGTGAGGCAGTATATTAACGAATAATTCAATTCCCCAATCCACGCTGCGCCATAGCAGAGCATTAGCGCAGCGGCTAACGGGGAGTAAAACGAGACTGGCAGGTTCACTGTATAGACACAGTAGTTTTTTGCTTTTTTAAGGGCGGCAAAGAGAAGCTACTGTTCAAGGCTTTAGCAAGTTTCGATTACTGCCAAACTAATACTTTGGCTTCGTAACTTCCTAAGTCGAGCTGGATGCCATCCTCCCCTGCTTCGACATCATAATCGCCAGTCCATTCGTGCCAGGTTCCTGCTTCGGGGAAGTTAGGAACGTGATAGCCTCCTAGGAAATTGTCAGAGAAGTTTGCAACAACGACAACACGAGAACCCTCGCCATTCCAGCGGCTGTAGGCTAATACCTTTGCTTCTGGATCTTCATGGATAAAGTCAATATTTTCGGTGTAGAGGGCATGATTATTTTTACGGAGATGAATCAAGCCTTTGATAAACTCAAACATCCCGCGATTGAGGTCATGACCTAAGAGCGTCCAATCAATTTTTGCTTGTTCAGTTGTTTTGTATTTATACTCTCCGAACTCTTCACCCATCCACAGCAGAGGTACGCCGACAGCGGTCATATTGATGACAGAACCTAACTTTCTCCGCTTAAATGCTTCTTCATCCAAAATGCCGCGATCGCCTAACTCAGCTAAAACATGATTGTGGTCGTGATTCGTCAGGTAATTCACAACATTCGTAGCACCCATGAAGCCTTGCCGCTTGCAGTCAATGGCATCCTTGAGACGCTCTAAGTCAAAGGTATCGCCGCAGATATGTTCTAGAATGCAGTGATAGAAACTGTCATGCCAGCAGCCATCCATTGGTCCATCTACATTCGTAATGCTGGGGGTTTCAGGAATGTGTTCGGCAATATTGTAAAACGGCTTTGGCCCAGCTGCATTTTTTGCTTCCTGAACAATCCAGTGCATGAAATCGTAGTTGGCAATTTGTCTGGCTGCATCGTAGCGAATGCCATCAATGTGAAATTCCTGAATCCAAAAGCGCACGGTATCGCCAACAAACTTCCATGCAGGCTTAAGATCTAGATTTTCATCATAGTGTTCATAGTTAAACTCTGGCCCCCAGTTATTATCAGGGTCGCGCGGAGAATGATGGTACCAATAATCGTGGTCTATTTGCGTCAGTGGACTTTCTGCTTCTGAGTGGTTAAAAATTCCGTCCATAATGACGCGAATTCCACGACCATGACACTCATCAATTAGGTTTTTTAACCCTTCAGTTGTGCCATAACTGGATTCTGTAGCAAAGAAGTGACGAGGATTATAGCCCCAGCTATGGTCCCCTGGATACTCCTTCACTGGCATTAACTCAATGGCATTAACTCCTAACTCGCATAGGTAATCTAATTTTTCTACAACGTGTTCGTATTTGCCTCGGGCGTAGGGATCATCTTCACCACCGGAGAAGTCGCCAACGTGCAATTCGTAAATGACTAATTCGCGATCGCTTGGCAGTGGCTTATCGTCATGTTGCCAAACGTATGTATCCACAATCCGCTCACCATCTTTAATTCTCACAACACCGTTTTGGGTGGGATTATCAATATCGGTGGCATAGGGGTCAACTACCTCTATCCATTGATCCGGTTCAAAGAACCAAGATTTGGATTGAACACGGAATTTGTATTGATAAACTCCATCTTCCAGTTCAACTGTGGTACGGAAATAACCATCATTACCTTTTTTCATTGGGATGCTTTCCCAGTTAGAAAAATCCCCAATTAAAGCAGCTCCATTGTTATAGGGAGCAAATAAATTAAATTCAATCGGAGTTGCCATAGAAGTGTTTGGAGTTTGATGAAAAAAATGCTTAGAGCAGTATTTTCTCCTTTTCATCCCGCTGAGGTATCGTTCTTGAGAAATAAAGTTGCCTCTGGTGCCCTAATTCCCAGGAGAGAAGTGGTAATGAATGCTAAAGGTAATTTAAGCTGAATTTCAGCGATTAATAGCGATTAATGCCGAATTTAGCGTTATTGTTGCGATCGGTTGTAGAAAAAATTTACCTATTTCAGCCAACTGAAATAGGGGAGAACCCCACCCCTGCGTCCCTTTGTAAGCGACTACTGTGTATACACATCTAGGCAAGAAGCTAAAGACCAACCGAGACACAGAGAATCAAACTGTCGCAGATCCTGAAAAAGAGTGGCAATTTCGGTAGTCCGTTGGCTCTACTAGCCGAGTCAACCGTCTAGTAGAGCAATCAAGTTGCCTAAGCCAACCTTAGGGGAGGACAAGGAATTCGTTGTTTTGGGATGCGACTATTAAGCGACCATTAAGTGTGGGTGTAAGCTCTGTGAGGCAATGCTGCTGGGCATCACAGAAGATGACTGTTGCTGATTGAGTGACATCTTCAAGCCTTTGAGGAATTGAAGCAGACGCACAGCAGCAGACAACGCTAACACACACAGACGTTGAATAGCTGCTCCAGATTCGAGTTGGGTTGCTTCCTGATTCAACCGGCTTTGTTTGAGAGTGGCAAACAGTATATCTCTAGCGATCGCTATGGATAGAAATTAAGCTTTCACACATCAAAGTTGTACATCATGCAAACCATAAAACGAGCAAAATGCCGGATGCTCTGTTTATGCAGGCTAAAAACCCAAAATTTTCCCTAATTGTTCGCCTTTTAAAGCTGATAGCCAATCGCTCGCAGTTACAATGAAAATCATGAATAAAAATTAAGCTTTTTCTCATTTTTCCTGTTAACCTCCATCAATGAGCGCCACTCCATTGTCAGATGTGCTGTTGGCGGAATCATCCGCACCAACTTCTCCGGCTTCTCGTCTTACTAAAATTCTCAATCGACTCGAACCCTCACCCGAAAGCGTCGTCCTGCTGTTGGCTGTACTAATTGGCACCGGCACCGGGATGGGCGTTGTCACGTTTCACTATTTAATCACTGTCATCCACAGCTTGATGCTGGAAGGGGTGATGGGGATAATTGGAGGCTGGGGTGCCTGGACTTTAGCTTGTATTCCCATTTTGGGAGGATTAATCGTCGGTTTAATGCGTCTTGCTTGGCCCGATTTTGGGCCGAGTATTTCTTCGCTGATTGCCGCTGCCCAAGGCGTCCGAGAGTTGCTACCCCTGCGACCCGTCACCAAGATGGTAGCCGCTGCTGTTTCCCTCGGCAGTGGAGCCTCTTTAGGCCCAGAAGGGCCGAGCGTGGAAATTGGCGGTAATTTTGGAATGCTGCTCGGTCAAGTGCTGCAAGTCTCCAGAGAAAGGCAGCAGTTACTCTTGGGTGCTGGAGCAGCGGCGGGTCTGGCGGCGGGTTTTAACGCACCGATTGCCGGGGTTTTCTTCGCCTTAGAGGTGGTCTTGGGAACCACCTTTGCAACTTCAGCGGTTAGCGTCGTGTTGCTGGCAGCAGTTGTGGCGTCTTTAATTGCTCAGATTGGTTTGGGTGCCCAACCAGCTTTTACGCTGCCCGTCTATGAAGTCCGCAGTCCTCTAGAATTACCGCTTTATCTAGGATTGGGTGTATTAGCAAGTTTGGTGTCGCTGACCTATACCCAGTCGATTCAACTGGCTCGTTGTTTCTTTCGGGGACAGATTGCCGGTCTTGAGTGGCTGGGAAAGATACCGCGATCGCTTTGTCCGGTAATTGGTGGTGCCTGTTTGGGCTTGGTTGCTTTGCAGTGGCCCCAAATTCTGGGAATCGGTTACGAAACGATTGCCGCCATGCTTCAGGATGTGGATTTTCCGTTAGGGTTACTCCTCGTCCTACTAGTGGTCAAGCTGATCGTGACGGCGATTAGTCTGGGTAGCGGTTTGGTGGGGGGTATCTTTGCCCCTGCCATGTTCCTCGGTGCTTCTTTGGGGGCAGCGTATGGAAAAATTCTGGCAGCGATGCTTCCAGGCGCACCGATTCAGATTGCCGCACCTCCGGCTTACGCAATGGTGGGAATGGCAGCCGTTCTTGCTGGCAGCGCTAGGGCACCCCTGACAGCGATACTGTTAATGTTTGAGCTAACGCGCGACTACCGGATTGTTTTGCCGCTGATGGCAGCAGTCGGTTTGAGCATTTGGCTGGTGGAGCGCTTTAAGTCAGCGCCAACGAAAGGTCAAAATCTCCAACAGCTGGAACTCAATGTGGAGAAAGACCAGCAGCTAGAAATTTTGCAACAAATGTTAGTTGCAGAAGCAATGCAAGTACCAGGTTTGATGCTAAGTGGTTCTTTATCAGTATTAGAGGCAGGTTTAGCTTTAACCAATGGTCGCTGCCGCAGCGCTTTAGTCATTGATGATGCCGAGCAGTTAATTGGCATCGTCACTTTACAGGATATTAATCGAGCAATGTCTACAGCTCGAACGCCAGTTACCGCTCCTACTGAAACCGTAGAAACAAACAACGTTCTTTGCAATGTCTCGAACAATTTAACCAGTCAACTGGCTCATCAGCCAGTTGCTGACATCTGTACTACTGAAATTCTGTATGCAAACCCTGATGAATCGGTAGCAGAAGCGATAGACCGGATGGCAGCACGCGGTCTCCACCAGTTACCCGTCGTTGACCGCGATCGCCCCCAACAAGTGTTAGGTGTGCTGGAACAAGAGGGAATCGCTTTAGCTTATAGTGTCGCTGCCACTCGCAAGACACTGCGCCGCTATCTTCCCCTCAATCCAGTGTCGAAAGAGTTAAATTTACCGCCCCTCAAGCAAACAGTTTGAAAATTTAGAGAATCGTTAATGAGTCATTGGTTACAAATCAATGACTCATTACGAATAACTGCTAACTAAAACTAAAGTTTTAGGATGCCTCTTCCAATTCTTCGTCTTCAGCGCCTTCTTCTCTATCCAGTTGCCGCAGATGAATGTGCTTCCGTCCCAGAGAGATTTCAAACTCATCCCCTGCCCTTAGACCCATTTGTTTGGTGTAGGCAGAACCAATCAGTAAGTTGCCGTTCGATTGCACGCTAATTTTATAGCTGGCACTTCGACCGCCACGTCCGTTACCATTTTGTTTGCCGTCTAACTCAATTCCTTCAGCATCAATGAGAGCATTCAGGAACTTCATCATATTCACCCGCTCTACACCGCTTTTGGTAACAGTGTAGTAACCGCAGGCTCTAGCCTTTTCTTCTTTGCTGAGGTTTTCTAGCTCTTTAACTTTCTTGACTAGCGCTTCCCCCGTTAAGGGATCGATCTTTTTCTTTTTATTCATCAACTTGGAGCGAAAAGTAAGGAATAGCGAGTGTGTACAGTGTTTTCGACTGACTGTTTCTAAGCTAATTTTAGCTTAGCTTTATATCAGCTCATAAAACTATATCATACGGATTGGGGAAAGCTAGTTCAATAAGATCGATAATTTATTCACTACTAACCTTTTTAATCCAAGTTCTTGCTTAAGCATAAATATCTGTGCCTTGCGAACAACCGATGCATCTCGATGATCGGAGTTCCTCACAGCATCAACCTGAGAAAAAATGAAGGGGTACGCTGTAGGGTAGTCGTTAGTCTATCATTAGCGATCGCTTCTGAGCTGTTTTTTTTTCCATTGACTACCGCCTCATGACCACTGACTAATTATCCATTACCCTAAGGAATATTTTCCAGTATGAAGCTGACAACCCGCGGACACTACAGTGTTAAAGCACTGCTGGATTTGAGTCTACAACCTGGGTATGGACCAACTTCTGTAAAAGCGATCGCAACTCGGCAAGACTTACCCGCACCCTATCTGGAAAAATTGTTGATAGAGTTACGTCGATCTGGGTTAGTCCAATCAGTTCGAGGTGCCCAGGGGGGGTATCAACTATCCCGCGTCCCAGCACAAATTTCCCTAGGACAAATATTAGAAGCAGTCGGTGAAACAATTGAACCGCTGCCTCGCCATACCCCAGATGCAGAGCTTGCTGAGGATTGGGTAACGTTTACACTTTGGCACCGATTGCATCAAAAACTTAAAGAAGCGTTGTACAGTATTACACTGGCAGACCTTTACTATGACGCTCGCAGTTGGCAAGCAGCCCAAGGCGAAGAAACCAGTTTTGTTGTATAGAAACTGTCAGCGGATCTCTAGCAGCTTTGGTGTTGTGAATTTCCAAGATTTATTTGCCGCAGTCCTGCTTTCTCATTCCTCAGTCCTATCATTAGCGATCGCTTCCCTTTTTGATTACATCATCGGCGATCCGTGGGGTTGGCCTCACCCAGTCCGAGTCATGGGCTGGCTAATTTCTCGCTACAGCCAGATGGCTTTCCAATTATTTAGTCATCCTCTCACGCTCCGATGGGCTGGAGTAATTTTAGGAATTGGGCTGATAACTGGCAGCTACGGGATGGGGTGGTTAATCGTTCACGCAGCGAACTGGGTGCATCCTTTTTTAGGAATTGCGATAGAAAGTATTTTACTCGCCAGTTGTTTCGCCGGTCGAAGTTTGAGAGCTGCTGCTGAAGATGTCTTGCAACCTCTAAATGAGAACGATCTTGTCGCGGCGCGTTCTAAGTTAAGCCAATATGTAGGGCGTGATACCGAAAATCTTCATAAAACAGAAATTCTTCGGGCTGTTTTGGAAACCGTCACAGAAAATGCTACCGATGGAGTAATGGCACCCCTTTTTTATGCGATTATCGGGGCATTTTTACCTTTACTAGGAACGGTTCCTCTCGCCCTTGCCTATAAAGCCGCCAGTACCCTAGATTCAATGGTCGGCTATCGAGAAGCACCCTACACCGATTTGGGTTGGTTTAGTGCCAAATTAGAAGATATCCTGACTTGGTTGCCCTGCCGATTCACGGTGATTAGCTTGGCTTTACTATCTAGAAAACCTGGGTATGTTTGGAGTATTTGTCAACGCGATGCGACGAAAGATCCTAGTCCCAACTCTGGCTGGAGTGAGTGCGCCTATGCAGCAATTTTGGGCGTTCAGGTGGGGGGCACAAATTGGTATCGTGGCGTTGCTAAACACAAAGCCTTACTGGGAGATGACCTCCAGCCTATCAATGCAGAATGCATTCAACAAGCCTTGCAGTTAACACGATATAACTTTTTGATTTGGTTGGGGATAGCGAGCGCTATCTTGCTGCTGTTGGGGTTTAGAAATGGGCGCTCGCTTGGAATCAACTTGATGACTTTTTAATCGCCCTATCAGGTGAACTCAACGGGCGATGGCTACTGAATAGGTGTAAGCATATCTTTGAATATAGAGCAACCAGTTGAAAGGTAATCAATCACTGATTCATCTGGGAAAGCGATCGCACTTTTTAGTGATTGGTCAAGTGAAATGCCAATGAGGAGATGCGACCCAAAAACTTAACCCCCGCTAAACCACGGAAGCGATCGCCTAAGTCTGACCTACGAAGTCATCATCTGCGACTAAAACGATGGAAACTCTTGCATATCTTCATTTATCTGCCAATTACGAAGACCCTAACTCGGAGCCTCACCAATTTAAATTGTTCCAAAATCGGAACCCGCTTCCAAGTTCAGCATGGATTCGATTACTATCCGTTGCCCTTGCCTTATCCGTTATCGGGACAGCCGGTCATGCATTAGCACTCCAGAGAGGGAATAGCGGTTCTCAAGTCGCCACGCTTCAGAGAAATCTGAAAATCGCAGGCTTCTATAACGGCCCGGTTACTGGATACTACGGTCAATTGACGCAGGCATCCGTCAGCAGTTTTCAGCGAGCGGTTGGACTGAGAACCGATGGCGTTGCAGGCTCTCGAACTCTAGCAGCTCTAGAAAATCGGGGTGGTAATTATGATGAACCGATTACGGGGGGTGGTTTTGGCAGCAGCACCCTGAAACGCGGCAGCAGCGGTTCCTCCGTAACGAGGCTTCAAAATACTTTGAAAGCCTTAGGCTATTACAACGGGCCAATTACTGGATACTATGGTCGGTTGACTGAGACCTCCGTTACAAGATTTCAGCAAAGCAGAGGGCTATTCGCTGACGGAATAGTTGGGCAAAGAACGAAAGCAGCACTTGCCGCGGACTAATCTTATATAGCTTGATGAGATTGAGCTATCTATAACTCAATGACATAACTTCCTGTTCCTGGTAGGAACAGGAAGTTATTTTTGTTGAAATGATAACGATGATGGTTTAGGTGAACTTGTACACTGAGGCTGTAATTTGTCCGTAGTTATCATCGGATTTTCCTAAACCATGTCTCCCGAAGTTGTAGAAATTCTTTCCGCAGACGAAATCCGTCGAACCCTCAATCGTATCGCTTCCCAGGTGGTAGAGAAGTCACGCGACTTGTCTGAGTTAGCGCTAGTAGGTGTTTATACCAGAGGCGCTGTATTAGCCAATCTCTTGGCTCGTCAGATAGAAGCGCTCGAACAAGTGCAAGTGCCCGTGGGAGCGCTAGATATTACCTTCTATCGAGATGATTTGGATCAAATTGGCATTCGCACACCCGCCAAAACTGACATCCCTTTCGATCTCTCTGGTAAGACGGTAGTGCTGGTGGATGATGTCATTTATCGAGGGCGTACCGCTCGTGCTGCCCTGAATGCGGTGAATGATTATGGTAGACCGGCGGCAATTTGGTTAGCGGTTCTGGTGGATAGGGGACAGCGGGAGTTACCCATTCACCCGGATTTCACTGGCAAGAAGTTGCCAACGTCCAAAGAAGAACAGGTGAAGGTTTACTTACAAGAGATTGATGGACGAGATGCTGTGGAATTATTAAAGGTTTAAGCGGTCTGTCTTCGGTTTCCCTGGTGTGTTGGTGGGAAAATCGAGATTGTTAATAAACCAGTCTGTGCAGATTTGTCAGGCGCTGTCTATGCAGAACGTTGGAGATAGTAGATTGATTAATAACCCGGCTCTTACCAAAGAAACCCAAACGAGAAAGGCAGATCATCTAAAAATTTGTCTCGATAAGGATGTGCAATTTCACTCCACAACGAATGGATTGGAAGGCTACCGCTTTAATCACTGTTGTTTGCCAGAGTTAGATCGACGTGAAGTTGATATCTCAACAACATTTTTGGGAAAACAGCTTGGTGCGCCTTTGCTCATTTCTTCGATGACGGGGGGAACGGAACTGGCGAGGATGATTAATTATCGTCTAGCTGCTGCGGCGCAACGCTATAACCTAGCGATGGGCGTGGGTTCCCAGCGGGTAGCGGTGGAGAATCCCCAGGTTGCTTCAACTTTCGCCGTGCGATCGCTTGCTCCTGATATTCTTCTATTTGCGAACTTGGGCGCGGTGCAACTTAACTATAGCTATGGCGTTGATGAATGTCTGCGCTCAATTGACTTGTTAGAGGCAGACGCCTTGATTTTGCATCTCAATGCCTTGCAAGAGTGCATTCAACCCAGAGGTGACACTAACTTCCGAGGCTTACTTGACAAAATTAAAAATCTGTGCAATAAGTTACCAGTACCCGTGATTGTCAAAGAGGTGGGAAATGGCATCTCCGCTGCGATCGCGCAGAAGTTGATTGATGCGGGTGTGAGCGCCATTGACGTTGCCGGTGCCGGTGGGACATCATGGGCAAAGGTGGAGAGTGAACGGGCTGAAAATGCCCAGCAGCGCCGGTTAGGACTAACTTTTGCTGATTGGGGTTTGCCCACAGCAGAATGCATTACCAGTATTCGAGCCATTGCCCCAAATATTCCCTTGATTGCCTCTGGGGGATTACGCAACGGTCTGGAAGTGGCAAAAGCGATCGCGCTAGGAGCCGATCTCGCGGGTCTGGCGTGGCCTTTTCTCCAGGCAGCCGTAGAATCGGAAGACGCCCTTGATGCTTTGGTTGAAGTATTAGTCGCCGAAATCACCACTGTATTATTCTGCACTGGCAATCCCACCTTGTCTGCTCTGAAACAGTCTGGCGCGTTGCAACCATTACGATAACTGTGTTGGAAATGGGAAAGCGATAAGTGAATTCAAAGCTTAAAACTTTTACCCATTCCCAATTACCCATTACCCTAACCCCAGCCTAATGCGTAGTTTCCTAAAACAAACTTTTGCTAGCTTGCTTGGAAGCCTATTCGGACTCATCCTATTTTTCGGTTTGGGAACGAGCGGGCTAATCTTGTTATTGATTGCGGTGGCATCTAAAGATACAGGGCCGGAAGTTGAGGATAAATCGGTACTGGTAATCGATCAGTCTTTGACGATTACGGATAGCGATCCGATATCCAGCACCAGCGAAGCAATCAGCGAAGCTTTATCTGGTGAGGAAAATAATAGCGTGCGGCTGCGAACGGTTTTGAATGCCCTTGAGCAGGCAACTAAAGATAAACGGATTGTAGGCGTATATCTAGACGGCAGTGGTTCCTCTAGTTCTAGCACCGGGTTTGCCACGCTCAAAGAAGTCCGTTCGGCGCTGGAAAAATTCCGTAAGTCTGGCAAAAAGATTATTGCCTACAACATGGATTTGGGGAAACGGGAATATTATTTAAGCTCAGTGGCAGACACCATTGTGATGAACCCGTTGGGAACAATCGAAATGAACGGTTTGCGTTCTGAGTCGATGTTCCTAACAGGAGCCTTGCAGAAATATGGGGTTGGGGTTCAGGTGATCCGGGTTGGGAAATTTAAGTCAGCGGTGGAACCTTATGTACTCACGAAACTGAGTCCGGAGAACCGACAACAAACTCAGAATTTGTTGGGCGATTTGTGGGGAGACTTTTTGACAACAGTGAGCCAGGGTCGAAAATTAAACCCGAAACAGCTACAAGCGATCGCAGACACTCAAGGAATATTAACCGCACCGGATGCGAAAAAGCGTGGCTTTGTGGATCGGGTGGCGTATCTAGATCAGGTGGTGGCAGACCTGAAAAAACTAACTGGCAGAACCGAAGAGAATAAAACATTCCGTCAAATTAGCCTTGCTACTTACGCTAGAGCGACTCAAACCGAAGGTAAAAATCGCACTTCTGACAACAAAATTGCCCTACTTTACGCCGAAGGGGAAATCGTAGACGGCGAAGGTGGCTCTCGGCAAGTGGGAGGAGATCGCTTTGCCAGACAGCTGCGACGGCTGCGACTTGATAAAGATGTGAAGGCAGTCGTGCTACGGGTAAATAGTCCCGGCGGTAGCGCCTCGGCGTCTGAGGTGATTCAGCGAGAGGTACGGCTAACTCGTCAGGTGAAGCCAATCATCGTTTCTATGGGAGATATGGCAGCATCCGGTGGCTACTGGATTTCCACCTATGCTAATCAGATTTACGCCGAACCAAATACCATTACCGGCTCGATCGGTGTCTTTGGGATGTTGCTCAATTTCCAAAAGCTTGCGAATAATAATGGCATTACCTGGGATGTCGTCAAAACTTCCAAATTTGCGGACAGCAACACGGTTTCTCGTCCAAAAACGCCTCAAGAATTAGCAATTCATCAACGATTTGTTAACCAAATTTACGGTCAGTTCCTCAACAAAGTGGCGGATTCTCGAAAACTCTCAAAGCAGAAAGTCGCTGAGATTGCTCAAGGACGAGTGTGGTCGGGTCAAGATGCCAAGCAACTGGGACTGGTTGATGAGATTGGCGGTATTGATGATGCGATCAAATCTGCTGCCGTTGCGGCTAAACTGGGTGAGAATTGGGAGTTGGAAGAGTACCCCAAGGTTCGCAGTCTAGAACAACGCATTTTGAAACAGTTTGCCGGTGGGGACAATGCCCAAACCAAGCAGCCATCCGATCTGCTGAGTGCAGAACTCCTCAAGTTACAAGAAGAATTAGTAGCGCTCAAAACAATGAACGATCCTAGAGGTATTTACGCCCGTTTGCCCTATAATTTGCGAATTGATTAGTGCAACGTCCGGAATAGGCAGTTGAAAATGTGGAATATACGGTAACAGTCTTCCGATAGGTAGAGTAGACTGAACGGAACAGCCCACCCAATAATTAAAAGCATCTATCTATGGATAGAAAATCTAACCGCTTTGTCCTGCTGATCGTTTCTTGTAGTGCTGCTGGTATCCTTGTGGGAGGCGTCTCCAACTGGATAGAGAGTAATCAATGTCTGCAAGCCAAAACGCCTACCAGTGAATGCTTGATGCAAGACCCCACGAGCCAAACGATTCAAGGAATGTGTATGGGTTTGATAGCGGGAGCAGGAGCAGCACTGGGTGCTACTTTGCAGCTAAAGCGGCAAGAAGATTAGAAAGTTTGTTCTTAGTAATGAAAGTATCGCTAATTGATAAGATATCTCGAACAATTAGCCATACTTTCATTCCCCTATTAAAATCCCACTATTAAAATCGATAACGGCGATCGCTTACCCAGAAGCTAATGGGGACTGCACGACCTTGGGCATCCACCTTCGCTTCCACCACAATCGATTGCCGTTGTCTGCCCTCTTGGGCTTGATTAATCTCCTGATTAATTTCATCCCGCCGCGCTTCTGGCATATAGTAGCTTTCTAAGCCGTAGTCGATGGAATTACCGCTAGATTTGCCCTTTAACGCTATCTGATTTGCTGGTAAAGATTTGGGCATCTTGCTACTCACCCGCACGGGTTTCCATGCTTGGGGAGAATTTGTTTTAGCAGCAGGCGCTTCTAAAATCACGTAGAAGCGAATTCCTGTCGGTAAAGAATTTAAAGGCGGTACGGACGGTGGCAAATCCGTTGCTTTTGCTTCGAGGTGTTGTTTCACTAAGGCTTTCCAACCCGGCAGCGATCGCAAATTCTCTTGACGCGAGATGTCATAGCTTAGCGTCTGCGAATAGCCTCGCAAGAAGTCGTAAGGGTCTACGGGAAATGTCTTGAGAATCACCGTTTTCCCTGTGAGGGTCGTATAAAGTGGCTGGGCAGGTGCGGCAAGAACAATTGCCGTTTGCAACAGGAGAGGCACCCAGAGTCTCCAAGCAGGCATTCGCTTTTGTGGCTCTATGAGAGTCGGAGCGATTGAAGATGATTGAGAAGTGTGCCTCATTAAAAATCCTCTGAGTCAATTTTTAATTTCCAGCGTGCGGACATAGCGCTCGAACCAAAGCCCGATAGCGATCGCAGTGATACCGCACAGAATAAACAGCAAGGATTTGAAGACTAATCCCGTCGCAGACAACACAAACCAAGTCAGAATTCGCACAATTAATAGCATCATGCCCCCCCAGAAGGCGCTGCGTTCTGCTTGTGCTAGCCCTTGGCGCATCAATCCCGCGGCTAACAAGAACAACAGCACATTGCCAATAAAAGTGGCAAGCAGGGGAATTGGCTGGACGGTGAGATGCCAAACGGGTATCCCAGCCATGAAGCAGATAAAGATACCGATGGCAATTGTGGTCAGAATTTCCTCCCGACGAGTGCGAGGGCTTCTGGTAAGCCACAGCAGACGCAACCACGCAAAGATTGCCAACCCACTCAAAATCACTACATCTACCAGGGGAAACCAAGTAACTCTCGCGGATTGCTCCGCAGAAGACATTTTGGATAAAACACCCCAGAACCAAAGCGAGGACGACAGATAAAGTACAACGCCTAGAAATACCAGCGCCAAACGACGGGCGAGGGGTCGAAAGGAACCTCCCCAGCTTCCCCCTTGCCAAGAGGCGGGAAAGATTTGGTTTGGCTTCGGAACCCGATTTAAGTCACTGTAGACCCACAGCGAGTCATCATAGCCCCACAACAGTGCGGGGGGCAGTGCCAAGGCGATCGCTAATACGATACCCGTAGACTTCAGGGAAAATAGATTAAATAGTCCTAAGCTGAGCGGTCGGAGGTTTGCTTCCAAAGAAGAAATAACTGCGATCGCTGCCAGTCCAAAAATAACGCGCGAACGACACCAGTATGCCAGCGGCACAAACATCAAGCTTGCCAACAGCGGCATATGTTGCCCCATCTGGGATGACCAGGAAAACTCTTCATAATAGTAGGAATTTGACCAGCTTGCCCCTTCCCAGTTCCACCAAAAACTCCAGTAACCCAACCCGATAATGATGATTGCCAGAACGCTTAAGGAAGTCAAACGCAGGCTGTAAGCCATTGCTAGTACACCGACTCCCCACGCTAGCAATAACTCATAGAAGGGACCGCTGATGTGAAACATCTGACCCATCAGCCCCATATTTGCCCCTAAAATGATTGCTCCTAAGAGCAAGAATCCATGACCGAGACGTTGTTGCGCCCCATTCGGACGCCGCCACAAGTAAAAACCAGCAATATTCAGACCGATAAACAAACTCAATAGCAGCGTTACCTTGCCATTTCGCGGCAACTCCTGCCAGTTCGCTGCGACAAAACTAATCGTCCCCAAGCCAATGAGGATACTCCCCAACCCTAACAAGATCATCACAAAGCGATCGCGGGCAGCAGTCTCCAGCCTATTAAATTGATAACGCTCTGATAACTGTTCGTATAGTTGAGCATCAATCAGCCCCTCAGTTCGCCAAAGATTTGCTTCCTGACGTAACTGACGGCGAAATTTATCTGAAACCATAACCCTCAATTACAATCCGCTCTGTAGTCTAATTTTTTTGACTATAAACTTAGTTTTAACGCCCTCCCATGATTCAATTCAAGGGGATGTGACAGTTAGATTCACTATCTACAGATGGGAAAACCTTCTACGTTACTGCTTAAACTCAGTCGGCGTCTATTCGATGACTTAGGCGAACAAGCAAAGTTTCTTGAACTCTTAATTCATCCTTAACCTTTTCCTCCTTACTTTCTTTGATGTCAGGAAAAAACGGGGAATTTGTCCTTAGCTATTCTTATGCCGACGACTTGGCAATACATTTTTGTAGACTGCTGACCTCTTTTACTTTAAGTAATTTAAGGCTAAATAGCATTTAGTTAATAATTAGGATTTGGAAAAATCTCCAACTCTTTATAGCCTGTCTGCTCATCCATTGTTCTTGAAAAAGTTAATTCTTCGCTAGCTCCGATGACAATTTCAGCAGTTGTATAGATAATACAGCCTTCCATGAGATGTCCGCCGATGGTTTTTCCTTCTTTATTTGCAATGGCGATATGCAGGTGAATGCCAGCCGCTTCCAGAGTGCCATTGAGAGAAATAATTTCAAAATTGTCGTTAAAAGCTGTACTATACCTGTGATTTGCAAAGCGAAGAGTCGCTTTTTTCAAGCTGCCAACTCCGGTTAAGATAAAGCCCGATTGAAGATTTTGCTTGATTGCAAAATCTTGTAAGCTTTTTTTTAAATCTTGATCTGGCTTCAGACGAATAGCAAATACTTTCATTAATTAAAGACTGGTAAATCTACTGGGATTACGCGGATAATTACTAATTGTATCGGTAATTCCATCATACCCATCATGAATTGCCATTCCTAAAATATGCGTAAAGGCTTCTACTTTATATTGATAGGATGCAAACTGTGCCTGAATTGCCGCCTCAGTGTCAAAATCTGAAAGAACAGGTCGAGACTATACTACAACTGTTGCATCAGGAGCCGTCTCTGCGATCGCAAGATGTTACACCCGTACAGACATCTCTCGGTAAAGCGATTTCCCCTAAGTTTGAGATTGTATTTGCGGGTGCTTTTAGTGCAGGGAAATCGATGCTAATTAACGCTCTGTTAGAGCGGGAATTGCTTTACAGTGCAGAGGGACACGCTACAGGTACGGAATGTAAAATTGAGTACGCCGAACCGGATAAAGAACGAGTGGTGCTGACGTTTCTGAGTGAGGTAGAAATTCGGGAACAGGCAAGTGCGGTATCTCAGATGCTGGGGTTAGGGACAGCTAGCAATATTAATCAATCTGAAGTGATTCAATTGCTAAGCGATGGATGCCAAGCAATTATCGAGATTGAGGGTGGAGAAAGTAAATCAGAAAGAGCAAAACAAGCGAATGCGCTGATGTTGTTGCTGGAAGGATTTGTTGCCAATCGCGATCGCATCAATACGGTTAATAATGCTACATATTCAATGGAGCAATTTAACTTCTCCAACCTCAAAGAAGCGGCTGGTTATGCTCGCCGTGGCAGTAACAGCGCGGTTTTGAAGCGAATTGAGTATTACTGTTATCATCCGCTGTTGCGGGATGGGAATGTGATTATCGATACGCCGGGAATTGATGCGCCAGTGGAGAAAGACGCACAACTGACCTACGCTAAGATTGAACACCCGGATACGTCAGCGGTGGTGTGCGTTCTTAAACCCGCATCTGCTGGCGACATGACGAAGGAAGAAACGGAACTGCTGGAGAAAATGCGCTCAAATCCGGGGATACGCGATCGCGTATTCTTTGCCTTCAACCGTATCGATGAAACTTGGTATAACAGTCAGTTAAGGCAACGTTTAGACGGTTTGATTAGCGCTCAGTTTCGAGATACTACTAGGGTTTATAAAACGAGCGGACTATTAGGATTTTACGGCAGTCAGATTAAACAGACCAGTGGACGCGATCGCTTTGGTTTAGATTCTGTCTTTGCTGATAGTGTTAAAGGCTTGGATGAACGAGAAGAAACACCACAATTTGTTACAGCCTTTAATAACTACTGCGCGAATTCTGGAAAATTACCTCCTAACAAGTTCCGAATTTCCGTTAATAGCTACGAATCCCCAAATGAAAATTACGTGCGGATTTTAGCTGAACAAGGTACACCTATCATTCAACAGTTAATTCAAGATAGTGGAATAGAAGAGTTTCGCGCTGCTATTACAAACTATCTTACCAAAGAGAAGCGTCCTCAACTGTTCAAGAATCTAGCCGACGATCTCGAAGATGCCTGCATTAGTCTGAAGAAACATTACCAATCTGCGCTGCGCGACTTGGATAGCCAACCCCGCGAAATTGAGGCAATGAAGACGCAGGAATTACAACGCCTTAACCAGCAGTTACAGCAAATTGGTCAAGAATTTCACCAGCATATTACAGAAGAATTAAATCAGGTTGTAACAGGTCAATCTAGCGCTTTCGAGGCAGATTTTCGCCAACTGCAATCTCGAATGGTTCGGCGTTTAGATGAGTTGCTGGATACTTTCTCGGTTGCAGATGCTTATAGTCGGGCTATCCTTAGCCATCCCCGCAATTCTACAGCACCTTTGATTGCTGTTTTAGTTGAAGCGCTTTATTACTTGGCGAATCAACTAGAAGATATCTTGAAAGAATCTTGCCAGGAAGTAGTTACCAACCTATTCCAGCGTTTAATTGAACAAGTTCGCAAATCTGACTACTATCGCCAGCTTTATCGTTTGCTAGGTAATGATGGTGGGATTGAGCAAAAGTTAAAACAGATAGAAAAACAGGTTCATCATGCTTTAGTCAATGCAGCAAGTGACGAATGTAATCGCTATGTCCGTGAAAGTCCTCGCTTTTACGATGAAGGTACTTTCTCGATTTATCAATTTCGACAAACGTTGCTGCAAACTTCCCAAAGCTACGGTTGTGAAAGCATGATAGCAGCAGAACCAGCAATTCGTCAGTTGTTGAAGTTAGATTTTGAGCCAAAAGTTAAAGCAACAATTAGCAGTGGTTTCCCAGCAACTGTTAATCAAACCCTCACAACTAATTTATTGCCAATGGCAGCGCATCAAGCTGATGAGATATTACAGCAATATACTCAAGCTCGTGCTTATTTAGAGCAAACACTAGAACAAGAAGCTGAGGAAAAAATTGCTACTAATCGCCGTTTGCAAAGTGCAGTTGAGCAAAAAATATCGGCTTACAACTCTGCGGTTGCCAGTATCAATGGTTGTTTGCAGGCGATAGGCTTGTACGATCGTCAACTGCCTGTAATTACTGATTCTGATGTTAGCTCAATTGAGCCTAATTTAGAAGCTGCCAAGGTTAGCGCTATGGGTAATGGACTTGTTCCTTCAGAAGTATAGTTCATCATAGTCTTGGCGATTGGAAATCGCGGCTACACAAACGAAACCCGCGTAGGCGGGTTTCAAGACTCTTAGTCCGCGTATGTGAACTTTGTTTATACAGCCGCAAACTCTATTTACTGGTTCCTGTAAAAATAAATAGTTGGAGGTTAGCATGGAAAACTGGATAGATGTGATGGATTTCAACGAGAATGATGTTTTTTCCTTTCCTGAACTATTCAAAGTAGATAAAATCAGGAAAGCAGTGAACCAATCATCCCATACCGACTCAGTAGCACAGGCGCTAAGTTATTCACTACCATCTAAGGGAGTGTCCATAAATAAGATTAATAACCTTCGACCTCAAAATATATTGCTTGATAAAGGTATAGATTGTGAAATACTTAGAATCGGTGCTAAGGGCTGGAAAAAAGGAAGACTTAGACTCAAACTCCAGGTTACTGTAGAGTTTTGTGCTGATGAACCTGATGCTGAAGAAACACCAGAAATCAGCCAACTAGAATCGCCGCTTGACGATCTTCGGAAGATGATTAATCAAGAAAATTAGGAGAGAAATTGATAAAAAAAACCTAGATTTTTATTCATCTAGGGGGTAATTACTATTACTAATACTATTTACCGCTATAGTAAAAAGCGATTTCTTTTTCTTTCAGCGGTGCAAAGTCGGCATCGATTAGCATCTGGTTGAGTTCTTCCTGAGGAATATGCTTAGCGCCGATGCGAACAATCCTCGAACGCATCGTATTGGATACGCCGCTGCGCTGCCGTCCAGCTTCCAGCCCCATTACTTTTGTGTATAATTCTAGTTTTGGTGTTGGAATCGGGGAACCGTCAAAATCAATTCCCTGAGCGATCGCTACATCAATCGCATCAGCGCCTGTAGTTGTTTGATTGTCTGGATTCATTGCAGCGTGGGATCGTGTTTACAAGAGCATTTTATGACTAAAACGCCCAGAATTCGCATCCCGGCAGAAGTGAGGAAGTATGTGTTTCAGCGCGATCGCTGTCAGTGCCAAAGTTGCGGCAAAACGGCGCTAGAAGCAAACCTCACGATTGACCACATCATACCGCTCTCTCGTGGCGGTTCCAATGACATTAGCAATCTACAAACCCTCTGTCTCCCCTGTAACCAGCGCAAAACCAACCATTTAGATCCTCGGTTCCGGCGTTATTTCGATCTTTAATCCAGAAAACACACTAGACTCGGTTTTTAAAATATACCGTCCGCGCAGCGCTGCTAACACTCCGTCATTTGACGGGCAGAAAAAAACCGCCTCTAGCATGAGTCAGGGCGGTCTTCCTAAGCAATCGGAGGGTAGATAATAGATTACGCTGATGATTTTGTATCCTACTGTAACAGAATTTACCGAATCTACCTCAAAATTGTTTATTGATGGCTTTCTAAACCTGATTTCTATAGAAACCGAGTTTTTTTATCGATAAACTCTTATCGTCCTGCGTAGGCATTCATCGGTTCCTTGATAAACCGAATGTAAAGATGCCTAAACGTGGACTTAATCACGCGAGGCATCGCGAAGTCGATAGGCATCATGTTAGTAGGAAGTTGCCAATCCAGCACCTTTAGATCCTCCGGATGCAGTTGGGGAAAGTCAATTTCCTCCACATTTGTGCATAGCCCTAACCTTATCGAAGCCGCCATAGTAGGGACGTTGAGAGGATCTACATTGAGAATTTCTACAATCGCCCGATCCAGGGCAAATACATCAGCCGATGCCGCTAAAATTCCTAAGAAGCGAGGTTCGCCACCGCTAGGGCCGTTCCCTTCATGCCCGATAATTGCATCTAAAATCGTTAGGGTAGGATTAATTGCCCTTGCAGTTTCTACTAACATTTCCCCAAATCGGGCGCTATCTTTCCCTGCTTCCATGTGCCACCAGGCTTTCATTTTTCCCGGTACGCAACCGAATAAGTTTTTGACCCCCATTGTCATCGTTAGCTGACAGTGGGATTTCAGTTTAGGCAGGTTGATTACTACATCTGCATCCATTGCTTCTTTGCACAACAACAGATGGTTGAACCCCTCGCTAACGGTTTCGTAACGCTTCCCTGTAAATTCCACTAGCGGCAAATTGAGTTCTTCCATAAGGGGAAGATAACCATTTGCCTTTGCCACACCCATCGCGCTGCCAAACGCGGGACTGTCTCCCAGGAAAGGCTTGCCACCCGCTTCCTGTACCAGTTTGGCAACACAGTGAACCACTTCGGGACGGGTGACGCATTCTTTACTCGGATGTCCGCCAGTGAGTAAATTGGGCTTCAGGAGAACGCGATCGCCTGCTTTGACAAAAGCTTTGATTCCTCCCAACGTTTCCAGCAAACTTTCCACCGATTCTCGCAATAATTGCCGATCGTAGGAATTTGCACGAATTAAACTAACGGAAGGTTTCATAATTCTGGGTTTGTAATTGAGGATTGAGCGAATACAAGAATTTTGAATCAATTAAAGCGGGAATTGCCAGTCTCCAATTCTTCATGAAGACCTGGCAATTCTTCATCTAAAATCTCAAATTCTCAGCGATTGCTGCCACGAGTCAGGGCAGTTACCCGCTGGGCATTCGAGAAGACATCTTCTCCCTGGAGGTGAGGAATCGGGGGCTTCACCTCAACTTTGGTAATATTGGCGGTGTTAATAAAAACCGTTTCTTCAGGTAAGTGGAGAATCCACCAGGATTTATCTAAAAGCCGACGGACTTCTTGCCGAATTTCCTGCTTTGTTTCTAAGCCTTCCTCTACTGACTCATAGATAGTAAAGGATTCTGTGTGCCCATCAATATAGTGAAAAGTTAACTGGGTCAAACCATCATGACTATGCATAGAACGAGACTCCTGGTTAGAAAGTTTTGAGTTTTGGATAGATGCAAATTTTGGTGTATCTACAACTCTGGACGCTGCACTCCTGACATAGCACTCATTTCCTCCAAGTCTAAGACCTTGGCTAGTTCTTCGGAACTCATCAAACCTCGTTCTAGGACAATTTGCCGCAAGGATTTGCCAGTTTCGAGAGATTCTTTGGCAACAGCAGCCGCGTTGAGATAGCCGATGTGGGGATTGAGGGCAGTGACGAGGGCGAGGCTTCCTTCTGCATAGGCAAGGCAGCGATCGCGATTGGCGGTAATTCCTTCCAAACAACGCTGCGTCAGTACGCTTAAGGTATTGCCCAAAATTTCAATACTGTGAATCAAGTTATAGGCAATCAGCGGCATCATCACATTTAACTCTAGCTGTCCCGCTTGGGCGGCTAAAGCGATCGCATTGTCGTACCCCATCACCTGAAAACACACCATCGAAGTCATTTCTGCCATCACCGGGTTATATTTCCCTGGCATAATCGACGATCCAGGCTGTACTGGTGGTAGCTGAATTTCTTTTAAACCTGTTTTTGGCCCGGAATCCATCAGCCGTAAGTCATGGGATATCTTGACGCAATCCTGGGCTAAGTTCCGCAGGCTACCGGAAACGCTGACAAAAGGTGCCATACTCTGCATTGCCGCCATCAGATGAGGGGCTGGGCGCAAGGGTTGGTCGATTAATTCTGATAATAATTGGGCAACGCGATCGCAGTATTGGGGATGGGTATTTAACCCAGTTCCCGCCGCGCTTCCACCCAAACCCAGCGCCATTAAATCTTCAGACGCCCTCTCGATGCGAATCATGTGTTCTGCGAGAATTTGCCCCCAAGCGCGGAAGTTTTCGCCCAGTCGTACAGGTACGGCGTCTTGCAGATGGGTTCTTCCAGATTTGACGACATCCTGAAATTCCTCAGCTTTGTTATCCAAAGCAGCGATCGCATCGGCTAAAGCTGGGTACAGTGTCCTCTCCAGCGCCACCAGCGCCCCAATCCGAATCGCCGTGGGAATTACATCGTTCGTCGATTGACCGTAATTAACATGATCGTTGGGACTGACGCGCTTGTAATTGCCTTTTTCATCGCCCAGCAGTTCCAGCGCCCGATTTGCCAATACTTCGTTGATATTCATATGGTGCGAAGTCCCCGCACCCGCTTGGTAGACATCCACGACAAACTGATCGCGGAACTTCCCGGAAAGCACTTCATCCGCCGCCTGGACAATCACCTGGCTGATGTCTTGGGGAATGCAGCCAAGTTCCCCATTTGCGATCGCCGCTGCTTTCTTAATCAGCACGCAAGCATCAATATAAGTGGGTAACGGCTTAATTCCACTAATCGGGAAATTTTCAATCGCCCGTAGCGTCTGAATCCCGTAGTAAACGTTATCCAAGATTTGGCGATCGCCCATTGAATCGCGTTCGATGCGGTAGGTTCTACCTATCTGTTCAGTCATGTTAGTTGTCTATGGATTCTTTTAGATGAGATCATCCCATGTCTAGCTGGGGGATTCGATGAGTCAGTCTTCAGATTTGGCAGCATTCTTTTCTCAGAAGGATTACGCAGTACCGGCGCAATCCTTCTGAGAAAAGATCCGTCTAAATCCCATGTCACCTGAAGGTCGGCACAAATAAATTGTTAGAAGTGTCTACTGACAAGACTGGTATCACCCAGAATCTGAAATCCCAAATCTAAAATGGGATAACCCCTGCCTAGGGTTCCTAATCCTGCCCTAAGAGAGAGGGAAGTGGAGTCAATTTCTTATAGAAGAGAATATTTATCGCTCCTCCCTTGGCACCAGGTGGGTGAGAGAGAGGTTAAATCAGGATTACCGTACCGACTGCTCAAGGAAATTTTTTATTGCTTCTAGCGGCTGAATCCCTTGCCCAGCGGTCATCTGGAATTTATCGTTCTTGCTTTGAATGTATTTTAGAAAGGGATTTACCGTCTTGATGTTGACTTATGTTATTGTTTTGGGAATCTTAAATACAAGATCCTCCTAAAGTAAGATGCAAAATTCTATGGGTCAAACTATTACTCTCGAAGCAGAATTCTTCTTCCAGCAAGGACTACGCCAGCTTCAGTCGGCAAAATATGAAGCGGCGATCGCTTGTTTAGACAACGCCCTCAAGTGCGAACCCAATTACCCCGATGCCTTATCGCAGCGGGGTTTTGCCCTAGGGAATTTAGGTCGCCATGAAGAAGCGATCGCCAGCTTCGACAACGCCTTGTCAATTCAACCCGATGCTTCTTGGGTTTGGTTCAACCGGGGTATTGCGCTGGGGAAATTATGTCGCTACGAACAGGCGCTTAATAGCTTTGATCGCGCCATAGAATTTAACCCGGATGCTTCCGCTGCGTGGCACAACCGGGGCATTACCTTAATTGACTGGGGTTTCTATGAAAAAGCGGTTGCCAGCTTTGACCGCACTCTGAAGCTGCGTCCAGACGCCTACTGGGCATGGTACAACCGAGGCAATGCTCTTGCCCAACTCAATCATTACGAACAGGCGATTCATAGCTATGACCGGGCGATTGAGTTTAAACCAGATTCCTGCAATGCTTGGTACAACCGAGGCATTACCCTAAATGATTGGGGGCTTTATGAAAAGGCAATTTCTAGCTTCCAAAGAAGTTTGGAAATTAATTCGGAATACTACAAAGCTTGGTTCAACCAAGCCATTGCTCTAGGGAAATTAGCTCGTTACGAAGAAGCGATCGCTGCTTGTGATAAAGCGTTACAACTTCAGACTGACTACCCCACCGCTTGGTATAACAAAGCTTGCTACTACGCCCTGCTGGGCAATGTCGAGCAGACAGTCCACAACTTGCAACAAGCGATTCGTCTGAGTGAGGAAAAATATCGGGAAATGGCGAAATACGACCCAGATTTCGACGCAGTTCGCGATCAAGATTTGTTTGAGGCGCTGCTGGAAGCACCCAGGTTTTGATCCAGTTTTATTGCTCATTCCCCCTCAATGTAGGGTTGGAGATAGACGCCTCCACCCTACCTACATCTGTTAGATCGAGCTGATCTTTTCTTTAGCGATCGCGACCAGTTCTTTCACTGTATAAGGTCTTGCCGCTGTCTCCAACCATGTGAACGGCGCTAAGTCTCCTAATCGTCTACTTTGGGTTTGATTACAGGTACATTTTCCAACCGCCACAGCGATTTTTTATGATTACCTGTTCGCCCCAGTAGTTAATTCATCATTTCCTCAAAGTCGCCTAAATACACGTCATGACCTTCATCTTGGCGCATTTTAGCATCATGAATGCGCTAAACAGGGCGACAGCACCGGACATCTCTGCGTAGCTGAACACTACAGTTCTCACGCTGCTCTAGAAGCAAAGGTTAGGATCTGGGGAAGAGTGCGATCGCATCCACACCCACATGACCAATCAAGTTTTCTACGTTTCACTTCAGCAGGTGCAGAACTTTTTAGCCGCCATCCAAGAATTCATTAACCAGAACAAGGATACATTGATTGTCATCCTTGGTACTGGTAGCCTGCCTCTTGTTGCGAAGTTCATCTGGTGGTTGCTCCAACAGGGTCGAAAGCGTCAAGATGCTCCCGAAACCTTTCCATTTGATGTTATCAAGCCCCAGAGCAATGTTTTACAAACCATTGTGGGCGGTGATGAGAACGATCCCCTAGCTGATTACAAAATTCCTTATCAAGAGCGCATTTCAGGGCGTAGCATTCACGACGAACTTAAACAGAAGCTTGACGAATCACGCTGGATCTTGATTCTCGCACCAACAGGCTTAGGGAAAACACGGGAAGCCGCAAACTTGGCACAGAGACTAAATAACGAAGGCTGGACAATTCTCAAACTCAGGCGAGGAGAATGGCTGGATGCACCACCCAAATTTCCAGAGGACAAGATTGGTACGGATCGGAAGTTGCTCTTTTTCCTCGATGACCTTAACAAAAAAATGGGCAGTTGGCACATTGAGCAATCACCTAAAGCAGACGATCCACTGCAACCAAGAAACGAGCCACTACAAGAGAGATTGCTTCGGGCAATCAACGCTTATGAAATATTTTGTGGTAAAGAAGAAATCCGCGTTATTGCCACAGCCCGAAACGAAAAGGAACGGGAATTTCCCGATGAACCGAACGAATGGGAAAAACTGAAGTTTGAAAAATACCCGCTATGGAAACGCTTCGCCCTTTATGAATTAGCGGAACCTAATGAGGAAGCAATTATCGGTGTTTTAAGAGAAACTGTACCCAAAGCGAATATCCAAGCTAATCCTGATGACTATCCACGCCTCGCACGGAGAAACGATCATACCTTCAGCAAGATTGTCGAAAATCTCCGAAGTGCGAGAAATAATCACCAGTTACTTGCAGTAGAAACCTTCCGCGACACACTTAAAGGAACTTGGAAAAAACGCTACCAAGACACAGTTAAAAAATATCCTATAGCGCCATATATTTACGATGCAGTTGAGTTGTTACAGATGGCGGGGATTGAACTTTACCCTTTCACTGTCAAACCCACAGCACTGTTTATTGCAGATGGACATTTCTTGAGGCGACTTTGGCATTGGTGGCAAATCAAAAACGCTATACCCTATCTCATTGAGCAATATATTCTCAAACCACGCGATAGGCAGATTGAAGCGAAGGAAAGGCAAGTTGATTTAGAAAAATATATTTACCTCTTATGCCGCTTGGTTTTAAAAAAAGCCGATAAATACCCTCAGAAAATGCCGGGTTCATTGCTGCATTTTGGGGTCGAGCTTATCAACTTGAACCGCTATGAGGAAGCATTAGCTATTTTCAATAAAGCTGTAGAAATTCAACCTGATGACTACCAAGCTTGGATTAACCAGGGTGCTGTACTCGTTAGCTTAAAACGCCATCAGGAGGCGCTGGCTGCCTTCAATAAAGCAATTGGAATCAGACCTGACTACCAAAATGCCTGGTACAACCGAGGCGCTGCCCTATTGAGTCTTGAAAATTATCAGGAAGCGCTTGCTAATTATGACAAAGCACTAGAGTTTGAACCTAATGACTATGAAGCTTGGAATAAACGTGCTATTACGCTACTCGAATTAGAAAAATATTCAGAGGCACTCACTAGCTGCGATAAAGCAGTAAAAATCAAACCTGATTTTTATGAAGCTTGGGGCAATCGGGGTAATATACTGGTTCAATTAGAACGTCTAGAAGAAGCACTGACTAGTTACGATAAAGCAATAAAAACCAAGCCTGACTCTCATGAATCCTGGATCAATCAGGGTATTGTGTTGGGTAAATTAAGCCTTTTGGAAGAGGCACTTACTATCTTCAACAAAGCGATAGAAATTAAACCTGACTTTCACGAAGCTTGGTACAATAAGGGTATTGTATTAAGAAATTTTGGTTATTACAAAGAGGCCGTTGCTGCTTTTGACAAAGCAATCTTGATCGAGCCAAACATATTTGAAGCTTGGCTTAATCGAGCTATTGCGCTGGGTTACTTGGGACATCAGCAGGAGGCAGTTGCGGCCTTTAATAAAACAATAGAAATAAAACCTGACTCTTATGATGTTTGGCACGACTGGGGACTTGCGCTAGAAAACTTAGGACATCACGAAGAGGCACTTGCTGCCTTTGACAAAGCCATTCAATTTAAACCTAGTGCTTATAACACCTGGTATCTTAGGGGTATTTCTTTAGGATGTTTGGAACGCCACGATGAGGCTTTCACTTCCTTTGAAAAAGCTCTTGACATTCAGCCTGATTATTCCGAAGTCTGGTACAGTCAGGGAGCTGCCTTAGCAAACTTAGGGCGCTATGAAGAAGCCATCATCAGTTGGGACAAAGCGATAGCATTAGAACCCAACTTGTCTCATCAAGCCTGGTATAAGCGGGGTGCTGTGCTGGATCAGCTAGGAAGGTACAGTGAGGCGATCGCTAGTTACGATAAAGCAATAGAAATTCAACCTGATGACTACCAAGCTTGGGATAAGCGAGGTAATGCCATGTTGATATTGGGACAGCATCAAGAGGCACTCACATCCTGGAAAAAGGTAATTGAAGTTAAGCCTAACTTGTATGAAGTTTGGTACAAACAGGGGCTTTTACTAACTCACTTAGGATGCTATCAGGAAGCGATCGCTAGCTTTACCAAAGAGATTCAAATCAAGCCTGACTCGCATGAAGCGTGGTACAACCAAGCTATTGCCTTGGCAAACTTAGAACGCTACGAAGAAGCGCTTACTGCTCTAGACCGAGCAATAGAAATTAAACCTAACTACTACGAAGCCTGGGAACGCCGGGGTCTTGCTTTCTTGAGTCTCAGACGGTACGAAGAGGCACTTGCTTCCTACGATAAAGCCTTGGATCTTAAACCTGACTACTATAAAGCCTGGTACATTCGAGGTCTTGCTCTTGATGACTTAGGAAGCTTGGAAGAGGCAATCGTTTCTTACGATAAAGCCATAGAAATTGAATCTAACTCCTATGAAGCTTGGTACAAGCGTGGCTTGGCGCTATTTAACTTGGGACGCTCAAAAGAAGCACTCACTTGCTGGGAAAAGGTGATAGAGATTAAATCCGACAACGATGAAGCTTGGTATAACCGAGGCAATGCGCTGTTGGACTTGGGATGTTTAGAAGAAGCAATCGCTAGCTACGACAAAGCTCTGGAAATAAAATCGGACGACCACTATGCCTACTATGGTAGGGGTTATGCCCTGAGAAATCTAGGACGGTTTGATGAGGCGATCGCTAACTACGACAAAGCCCAGCAAATGCAACCCAATGATATTCAAGCATATTATCTCAAAGCCTGCTGTTACGCTTTACAGGGTAACGTTGAACAGACAATCAAAAATCTTGCACAAGCTATCAGCCGAAATTCTGAAGACTACCGAAATATGGCAAAAAATAACTTGGATTTTGACACTATTCGAGCAGATCAGAACTTTCAGGCATTAATTGAGGAATAAGGTTTTGAACAGAGTATCAGCTATATAGTCCTGGATTTGGCTCTGTGAACTGATATTTGCTCGTCCTGCGCCACACTATAGGAAACGAGTATCAACAGCGAATCATGCAGACTCTGGACAAGACTCACCCCAAACTTCAAGAACTCAAAACCCGCCTCACCGAAATCGACGACATTAATGCAGCGTCTTCCCTACTCTACTGGGATCAAGCGACCTATATGCCGCCTGGGGGTGCAGCAGCGCGAGGGCGACAGATGGCGACTCTGCGGCAAATTGCCCATACTAAGTTTAGCGATCCAGCGATCGCGCAACTGTTGGAAGATTTGCGTCCCTACGAGGAAAGCTTGCCCTACGACTCTGATGAAGCCAGCCTAATTCGTGTCGTCAGACGCAGCTACGAGCGCGCGGTGCGAGTGCCAGCGGATTTTATGGCAAAAATGTCTCTCCACCGAACTCAGTCTTATGGTGCTTGGGCAAAAGCACGTCCGGAAAATAACTTTGCCGCCGTGCAGCCTTATCTGGAAAAAACGCTGGATCTGTGCCGCGACTATGCTAGCTTTTTCTCTGGCTACGAGCATATTGCAGATCCGCTGATTGACGGTGCTGATTATGGGATGAAGGCTTCAACCGTGCGATCGCTCTTTGCGGAACTGCGTCAAGAACTGGTTCCAATTGTAAATGCGATCGCTTCCCAACCGATTGCCGATGATAGTTGCTTGCACCAAACTTTCCCAGAAGACGAACAGCTAGCGTTTAGCTTAAAGGTCATCGAACAGATTGGATATGACTTCCAACGGGGACGGCAAGATAAAACCCTGCACCCATTTATGACCAATTTCTCGATTGGGGATGTGCGAATTACTACCCGCGTCAGAGAGAACGATCTGAATGAGGCACTGTTTAGCACCATTCACGAGATGGGACACGCCTTGTACGAGCAAGGGATTAACCCAGAATATGAAGGGACGCCTTTAGCGAGTGGCACCTCATCGGGCGTGCATGAAAGCCAATCACGGCTGTGGGAAAATCAGGTGGGACGCAGTCGCAACTTCTGGAAATTCTGCTATCCGCAACTACAAGCAGCTTTCCCAAATCAACTCAGTAATGTACCCCTGGAGGCATTCTACCGGGCGATTAATAAAGTCGAGCGATCGCTCATCCGTACCGATGCCGACGAAGTCACCTACAACCTGCACGTCATGATCCGCTTTGACTTGGAATTGGCGCTACTCGAAGGCAATCTGGCAGTGCGCGATCTCCCGGAAGCTTGGAACGAACGCTACAGATCGGACTTGGGTGTTGTTCCCCCCAACGACAGTGTTGGCGTCATGCAGGATGTCCATTGGTACACGGGTAGCATCGGCGGAATGTTCCAAGGATATACTCTTGGCAACATGATGAGCGCCCAGTTTTTTGAAGCTGCACTCAAGGCAAATCCCCAAATTCCTACCGAAATCGAGCAAGGGAAGTTCAGCACTCTACATAATTGGCTGAGAGAGAATATTTACCAACACGGACAGAAATATACCGCCGCTGAAATTATCGAGCGCGTCACTGGCAATTGTTTGAGTATTAATCCCTTGATTCGTTATATTCAGCAAAAATACGGAGAAATTTACGCTTTGTGATACACAACAGCGTGAAAAGAAGCTAGGCTAGGCTATGCCTAGCCGATTCACTCTTAAGAAAGATGAACGGTGAATTAATTTTGGTTTGAGACGTACTCCTTCCACCTTCGGAAGGGCGTCACCAGGAAAAACATTTTGTAGTTTAGTCTTTGTGAATGTTATTGAACTAATCTAGGGAGTTGTCATGTCCGATTTGATTCAGGCTGTTTTAGAGAGTGATGAAAAAATCGATCTGCGCCAATTTGTGAGTGAGTTACGCCAACAGGACAAGTCGTATTTACTGAGAAACGACATTCTCAATGCTTTTTCCGAATACTGCACAAATCACCAAAAGCCTGAACATTTTGACCAATCCTCCCATTTAGGTAAATTAATTTACTACACTCAAGAAATTATTCGGGAGGATGGAAACATCTGTTTGATCGTCCGCCCAACCATTGCTTCTCAAGAAATCTATCGGTTAACGGAAGATTTAATTGTCGAACCAATGACGGTGCAAGAACTGCTGGATGTACGCGATCGCCTGGTGAATCGCTTCCATCCCCAGGAAGGCGACATCCTAGAACTCGATTTTCAGCCGTTTTATGACTATACCCCGACCATTCGCGACCCTAAAAATATTGGTAAGGGGGTACAGTATCTCAACCGTTATTTATCGAGCAAACTCTTTCAAGACCCCGGACAATGGCTGGAGAGCTTGTTTCAATTTTTAAGCGTCCATTCCTATAACAATCTGCAACTGCTGATCAACGGGCGAATTAAATCGCAGCAGCAACTTTCTAGTCGTGTCAAGCAAGCTTTGGGATTTTTGGGCGATCGCCCTTTTGAGCAAAGCTACGATGAATTTCGGTATGATTTGCAAGCAATGGGCTTTGAGCCTGGGTGGGGAAACACCGCGGGACGAGTGCGAGAAACTCTAGAAATTCTTGATGAACTCCTCGACTCTCCCGATCACCAGACACTAGAAGCCTTTCTCTCCCGGATTCCAATGGTCTTCCGGATTGTCCTAGTGTCTCCCCACGGTTGGTTTGGGCAAGAAGGTGTCTTAGGGCGTCCAGATACTGGCGGACAGGTCGTTTACGTTCTCGACCAAGCCAAGAGTCTCGAACAGCAGATGCAAGAAGACCTCTCGCTGGCTGGATTGGATGTCCTGGGTGTTGAGCCGAAGGTAATTATTCTCTCTCGCCTAATTCCGAATAGCGATGGTACTTTGTGTAACCAACGCTTGGAAAAAGTTCACGGTACAGATAATGCCTGGATTTTGCGAGTGCCTTTGCGGGAGTTTAATCCCAACGTGACTCAAAACTGGATTTCCCGATTTGAGTTTTGGCCTTATCTAGAAAGCTATGCCCTTGACTCCGAAAAAGAACTGTTGGCAGAATTTCAAGGTAAGCCCGACTTAATTGTCGGAAATTATTCCGACGGTAATTTGGTGGCATTTCTACTAGCGCGTCGCTTGAAGGTGACTCAATGCAACATTGCCCACGCCTTAGAAAAATCTAAATATCTTTTCAGTAATCTCTACTGGAACGACTTAGAAGAAAAATATCATTTCTCCCTACAATTCACCGCCGATTTAATTGCGATGAATGCGGCAAATTTCATCATTAGCAGCACTTATCAAGAAATTGTCGGAACGCCGGATAGTGTGGGACAGTATGAATCTTACAAGTGTTTCACAATGCCAGATTTGTACCATGTAGTGAGTGGAGTTGAGCTATTTAGCCCCAAATTCAACGTGGTGCCCCCTGGAGTAAATGAAAAGGCTTATTTTCCCTATTCGCGTACCGAAGATCGGATACCGAGCGATCGCGCCCGGATCGATGAAATGCTCTTTACTCTGGAAGATCCATCCCAAATATTTGGGAAATTGGACGACCCTAACAAGCGTCCCCTTTTCTCAATGGCACGTCTTGACCGAATTAAAAACCTCACCGGCTTGGCTGAGTGTTTTGGCAAGAGCGAAGCATTACAAGAACATTGCAACTTAATTTTAGTTGCTGGAAAATTGCGCGTTGAGGAATCAAGCGACAACGAAGAAAAAGATGAAATTGTCAAGCTTTACCAGATTATTGAACAGTACAATCTACAAGGCAAAATTCGTTGGCTGGGCGTGCGCCTTTCTAAAACCGATTCCGGTGAAATTTATCGCGTGATTGCCGATCGCCAAGGGGTCTTTGTTCAACCAGCACTGTTTGAAGCTTTTGGTCTGACAATTTTAGAGGCAATGATTTCTGGTTTACCGACATTCGCGACTCAATTTGGTGGCCCGTTAGAGATTATTCAGGATAAGTTTAATGGGTTCTACATTAACCCGACGCATCTTGAAGAGACGGCGGAAAAAATCCTGGAGTTTGTCTCTAAATGCGACCAAAATCCTAACTACTGGTATGAAATTTCTACGCGAGCAATGGATCGAGTTTATAGCACCTATACGTGGAAGATTCACACAACCAAACTTCTATCTTTAGCTCGAATTTACGGCTTCTGGAATTATACTTCCAAGGAGAACCGCGAAGATCTACTGCGTTACATTGAGGCGTTGTTCTATTTAATTTACAAGCCGAGAGCGCAGAAACTGTTGGAACAGCAAATGCAGCGATAGGGAGTTTCTCCTCTTAATAAATTGGATGCTAGGGGGATCTGACGTGATTTGCATTACGTTTCGATCCCTCCAACCCCCAATTTATTGGGAGCTAAGAGAAGGTCGCAGATAACATTCTTAACCAATGTGTCTAGAGTCGGGCTTTTCCTACGCAAGAGAAGGGAAATAGAGCCTGAAGCGATGCCAATCTCACTTCAGGCAAAAGCGAAACAGTATAACTATTGGGGTTCCCAGAAGGTAATTGTTCCGTCAAAATTACCACTAACAAGAGTCTGCCCGTTTGGGGTGAATGCGAGTGAGGAGATAACGTTAAAAGACCCTGTAAGAGGATTGATTACACTACCAGTTTGCAAATCAAATAAATTTAAACTGCCTTCCGATCCGCCTAATGCACTTGCAAGTATTTGATTATTCGGATGCAAAGCAACAGCATTCACGAAAACGGTGCCTGAATCCTTAATCGGTGTAGAGATGAGTTCGCCGGTTTGCAGATTCCAGATTTTAACGATTTGGTTATAAGTCTCGCTGACAAGGGTTTTGCTATCTCGACCAAAAGCGATCGCTCTGACAGCCTCTCCATTGTTGATGGTGCGAATGGGTTTGCCTGACCTAAGATCCCATAGTTGGATCGTACTGTCTTCATTCCCACTAGCGAGAGTTTTTCCATCGGGACTAAAGGCGACCATTAAATTCGACTGAGGAGATCCCTGGAAGCTATAGATCGATTTACCCGTGCGTGCATTCCACACTTCAATCTCTGCGTTCCGTGCAGTCGTGTTCCAGCTACCAATCGCAAGGCGTTCTCCATCTGGGCTAAAGGCGAGAGATTTAACGTACCAATCCCGCGTGATAGTCCGGATTACCTTGCCAGTTTTTAAATTCCACAGTTTTAGCGAGCCATCGTTGGTCGCGCTACTGCTGGCGAGGGTTTGCCCATTAGGACTAATCGCAAGTGCCCAAATGGTGTCAGTATGCCCAGTTAGGGTGCGAATTGGTTGACCCGTTTTCGGATTCCATACTTTGATCGTGCCATCATCGCTGCCACTAACCATTAGCTGTCCGTTGGGAGCGATCGCGATCGCTCCCACGCTCCCTGAATGAGCCTCGATGGTGCGAATCGGTCGCACATTTTGCCAAGTGTTGGTGGGTATTTGAGCCGTTAAGGTAGATGGAATGACAGGCGGCTGAGATACTGCTTTAAACATAGGCATTGCAGAAACGCCAATCGTTGCCACCACGACCAGCGCCGTGAAAACCTTAGCGGAAATTTGCTGATTTGTCATTTTAGTAAATTGGGACACAACGCACACTACAAAAATGTGTTGCTTTACACTGAGACGTTGTTGATTTACCTGTGTGCCCAGGATTAGAAAATTTATGTAATGTTACCGTTGCAAATTTCTTAGAAGTATGCAGTCGCAAGGAAAGCGATCGCTCGGACTTTTCCGAATCCGGGAAATTAGCTAGAAGCTATACTCGGTCAAAGTTTAAAGATTAGTTGGAGAAAACTTAGATACCAAAAGCCCCATTCCAGAATCTGTTGTGCTACCGTAATAAGTGAGAATAAATTCGGTTGCAGTGTTTGTTTATAGTATTGATAGGTGTTTTCCTTTTGGTCTTGACAGGCTTCTCTCCGAAATTCAAATCTCTTCACCCCTCTGATTTTGGAGACAATCTATGTCTATTTATGTAGGCAATCTATCCTACGAAGTTACGCAAGAAGACCTAACTGGGGTTTTTGCAGAATATGGTTCTGTAAAGCGCGTCCAGCTACCCACTGACCGGGAAACAGGTCGTCTACGTGGCTTTGGTTTCGTAGAAATGGGTACAGAAGCTGAAGAAACAGCTGCCATTGAAGCGCTTGACGGCGCTGAATGGATGGGTCGCGACTTGAAAGTTAACAAGGCGAAGCCCAAAGAAGATAGAGGCCCCTCTGGTGGTGGTGGTCGCGGAAACAACAGCTTTTCTCGCCGCTACTAAGCTTTAGAAACTAAACCTTTTTAGTTTTTCCTTGAAAAAGCTGAGACAAAAAGGGCTGAGTAATTTGTAAGCGCAATTAGTTTCAGTTACTCGTATTAAATTTAAAAAGGCTTAAGCATAATGCTTAAGCCTTTTTTTTGCAGGTATGCCTCTCAAGTGTGACGATTCAAGATGTACGTCAACGAGCGACATTTATAGCATTGGTCAAGCTAAAAGTTTCGTGGGGAAGCTAAAACTCGCTTCAATGGGTTTAAGCTTTTAGCCCAGATTTTAGTTTTTAGCTATTCAATTTAAAGTCCCTGCGTTCGCCAAATTCGGATGTTTTTGTCATAACTACCCGTTGCAATCGTCTGTCCATCTTGGCTGATGGAGAGGGAATAAATTGCACTAGAATCACCCGTCAGCGTTGTAATTTGTTTCCCAGTTTTTAGGCTCCAAATTTTAATTGTTCTATCTTCGCTACCACTAGCGAGAAACTGTCCATCTGAACTAATAGCAACTGCATAAACCATGTCTGCATGCCCTCTCAGGCGACCTTTGAGCTGCCATGTGGTCATGTCCCAAAGGTAGATAGTTTTGTCAAAACCCCCACTTATAAGTGTCTGTCCATCTGGGGTAATTGCCAAGGAATGAACCGCATTTGTATGTTTTCTCAAGGTGCGGATGACTTGACCTGTAGAGAGATCCCAAACTTTGATGGTTTTGTCCTCAGAACCACTCACGAGGGTCTGCCCATCTGGGGTAAAGGCAACAACATCAATCCCATTAGAATGCCCTGTGAGGCTTAAGATTTGCTCGCCGGAAGTCAGATTCCAAATCTTGATCGTGTCGTCCTTACCCCCACTGGCAATAAACTGCCCGTCAGGACTGAAAACAACCGAATCAATGGAGCTAGAATGCCCCCTGAGAGTGCGGATGACTTGACCTGTAGCAAGATTCCAGATTTTGATTGTATTATCCTGAGATCCGCTAGCGAGAAGCTGCCCATTGGGGCTATATGCAATTGTGAAAATTGGTTTGAAATGCCCGGTAAGGGTGCCAATTTCTTGTCCGCTGGAAAGATTCCAAAGTTTGATCGTGTTGTCAGAACTGCCACTGGCTAAGGTTGTTCCATCAGGGCTGATGGCGACAGCATTTACCCAATTTGAATGCCCTCTGAGGGTGCGTTCTAGTTGAGCGTTTTCCCAAGCGTTTAAGTTCGCTACTGCAACAGAAGCATCAATTGGAGCTGCGTATGCCTTGATGTTGCTTGGTGGAATTATAACGCTCGTAGCCATGACTGTGGCGATCGCGCCTATCGTACCGACTAAAGTCCTAGTTTGAGCAGAAAACATAAAAATAACAGACGAATGGGAAGAAATTTTGCACATCTGCTGAAATATGGGCAGTAATTGCAGAATTTTACAGGTCGTTTCTTAATATAGATGGCGATACCCGCTCCGCACACTCTCTGCGGTCAGAAGCTGCATTCTGAGTAAAAATTTATCGATTTTCTGCACAGTTGAGACTCCCGATTAAATAACCAGCACGAAAAGCACAGCGGATCGCCCTAAGACTTCTAGAGCGATCGCGCTGGTTGAAAGTTCCAATTCGATACGAGGGATGCGGGCAAAAAAGGAGCGCCACCACATCCCGATGCAACAACTTCTTAGTGAGGTAGCTTGCTCAACTCAAACCAAGTGCGAGAAGCGACAATTCCATCCGCTACCAAGCCACGGGAGCTTTGGAAGCTTTTCACAGTATTCTGGGTAATTGACCCAAATATACCATCGGGAATCAACTGTAGGACTTTTTGAAGGGTTTTCACTGCTTCACCACGGCTACCTAGTCTCAGTTCCGGCATATCAACGGGGGCACCAGAGTAAAGAGCTTGCCACGTCTTAGCGCCAACAATCCCATCTTCTACTAGAAAGACGCGGTGTTGAAAAGCTTTCACGGCATTTTCGACGGGGAGGTCAAACACATCATCGAAAGGAGTGGCATAATAGCCCCAATGAGCGAGTAGTTGTTGGAGTTCTACCACTGCGCGATCGCGGGAACCTCTACGCAGAACTGGCTTTTTAATCGCATTGGTAGCAGCGGCTTGAGGAGTCATGGCTTCAAATTGATTGGTTGATTGCATGATGAATTTTCCTGGGAAGTGTTGTTTCTACTGTTCCAATCTACTGATGGCAGCCCCGCTTCCCCTTCGCCCTGCTAGGTGTATTTAAACTCACCTTAACCGCTCACCCATTCGTATGAAGCAATACCCACTCGCCCGCTGCTACACGATTCGCTCATTCTGGTGAATTGACCAGTTGTAAAATCTGCACGGGTGTCAATTCCTGTACATTGCTGAAAATCGCAGCAGCACCAGCAGCCTTGAGAGCATTTGCATAAGCATCCCTTTGTTGCTGGTTTTCCTGAACGTGGGGTGGCAAAATGCCCACTGCAATCCAACGACGGTCAGGGTGGAGCGATTCTCCTGGGGAGACGCTAAGCGATCGCGCCTTTTCTATCGTGTAAATGTCAGCAACCGTATCTCCCACATAAATAACCGGGGTTGAGGGGGGAACCGACGATCTTTCTTCCATCGCTTGTACTGCCGCAAACAGCCCTGTTGGGTCAGGTTTACCCGGAGCATCCTCCATCGCAATGAGCAACGGCGACTTTAAACCCAGGCGTTGCTCCAAGACATAATTAGCCGATCCACGGGTAGCACCGCTAAAAAAGCCCCAGGGAATCCCAGCCGCTGTCAATTGCTCTAGATAGCTCGGTTGTAATAGCAGCGGTTCATCGCAGATATAACCCGTCCAATGGTGAGGATCTGGCCCTCGATACCGCGATTGGAAAAAAGCAACCAAAACGTCATAATCAAGGCTTAGCTGCGATCTTTTCTGTCCAGCGCTTTCAAAGTAACGATATACCAACTCTTGGGATGCCTCCCAATCGTTATTCCACATCCCTTCCAACTTCAGATGGTCAATTTCCTCTGGGGTTGGTCGGTAAGCACCCTCTGTAAACTGCTCCACAGTATCAGCCAGCGCCCGTCGGTAAGATCCCCCAACATCTCGCACCACACCGTCAATATCGAAAACGACTAAACTTAGGCAACTAGATTCTTGAACCACTGCAAAGCACCTCCCAATCCCAATTAAAATATCCGATGAGCAAACACATAGCTATCCACGATCGCCTAGGTGTAAAATAATCGTTTGTAGAGTATTCAACAAGCCTGGGACTTCCCTGGAGGTGTGATTGTCGAGGTTTATTTTAAAGGTTCTCTGGCTGGAAGAGAACGTAGCACTAGCGGTTGACCAAGTAGTAGGCAAAGGCACCAGCCCTCTGACATCTTACTTTTTTTGGCCTCGGAACGATGCTTGGGAACAGCTAAAAAATGAGTTGGAAGCCAAGCATTGGATTACCGATCAAGAGCGCGTCGCGTTGCTCAACAAAGCGACAGAAGTGATTAACTACTGGCAAGAAGAAGGCAAACGCCGTTCTATGTCTGATGCTCAGGCAAAATTTCCAGAAGTCGCCTTCACAGGTAGTGCTTAAGAATTCTCCTGTGCATCTGCCAGAGTTTAATGCTTTTGTCCTGCTGCCAAAGCACTTCGGAGTTGAGCAAGAGAGATAAGCTAACCTTTATGTGACTAAAGAGAGTAGCAATTTCTTTTCTAGGGCTAAACTTTCCTGCTTAGCAACTGGCGATCGCTCATTTTTGCAAAGGACTTATTGTTCCTGTCACCCTGAAGCGGTGGGACAATCGGTATGTCGCTAAAACAATCCGAAAATAGAAAAACCCGTTTTCTGAGAAGAAAACGGGTTTTTCTATGACTACCTCTATACCAATCTCTAGAATCTTGCAATTGGCGCTATTCTTGCCGATAGCTAATCGGTTTTTGTGCCGATTTACCATTTGCCGCGGCTACACTGGTGCCTCCGGTAATACTGCGGAAATAAATGCCCCCAATAGTCAGCAAAAACAGCAGGTAACTGAATGCTTGAACGACGTAGAGCTTATCGGTATATCCGAACAAGGCGCTAAAAAGTAGCCCAGGAAACTTGTCATCAGGAAAGATTTGGGTCGTATTCCAAACCATTGGTCCCAAAATACAGGAGGGATTTTTAGCAAACCGTTCGTAGTAGAAACACAAAGCTTCTGACTTCCGATCCATTTGAGCTAATGTAGCAATCGCTGAGTCAAAATGGCTCAACGAGGATACGACTAAACCTGCAACAACTAGGATCAATAAAACGCCCATCACCTGGAAAAATAGGCGGATATTAATCCGAATTCCCCACTTGAATAAAGCAACACCAATCCCAGCAGCAACTCCTAAGCCAGCCAAGGCACCCAAAGCTGGAATTAAACCTTGTTGAAATTTGGCAAGGATAAAGAGAACAGTTTCAAAACCTTCCCGCAGAACTGCGATAAAAATTAGACTGAAAATACCCCAACCGGAACCCCCTTTTTGCCTCAGAGCCGATGTAACGGCTCCTTCGACAGATGCTTTCATAGAGCGTGCCTGTTGAGTCATCCAGATGAGCATCCAGCTGAGCATCGCGATCGCGATTACACTGAATACACCCTCCAGAAGTGGCTCCAGCACGGGTGCAAAGGGTTGATTGGATTTCGAGAGCGCTTGAGCTATCCAGGCTAACAGAACGCCGACTACGGCACTGGCGGCAAGCCCAGCCCCAACCCCCGCATAAACCCAAGGGTTCAGGGAACTCTGCTTGGCTTTTTTCAAGCAAGCCAGCACGATTCCCACAACGAGGGCGGCTTCAACTCCTTCCCGCAGGGTGATCGCAAAGGTCGGTAGCGCAGAACTAAAATCCATGACAATTGGTAATTGGTAGTAGAAAATTGGGAACCGGGGAAAAGTTGTAGAGATTCGATTTATCTCGTTTGAGTTTTGAGTTTTGAATTATCGCAGTTATTACACCCGTGAGGTATGCCGAAATTCAGGATTATCAAGCTTTTCAGTTTTGAGAATGTACCTCACATAACTGAGAACCGCTATCAGAACCTTCTTTTAACTCAAAACTCAAAACTCAACATTCTGCTGACCTATTACCCATTAGCTAAAGTCGCGCAACATCTTTTTGATTTCGATGGTGTGCATCTCTTCGGTGCCAATCATCGTGCGGGCAAATTCTTCCAAGTAAATGCTGGCATCTGCAACCGTGTCTAGCAAGGTTTTATAGAGGTCTAGCGCTTTCTTTTCATGATTGAAGCTTTCCCGCAAAATGTCCTGCACCGAGTGTTTATAGGTTTCCTCAATGGGAGCAATCCGCAGGCTAGGATGTCCCTCTAAACCTGTCAGAATTTCTCCCGCTTGTTGGGCATGGGTTAAGGACTCAGTTGCCTGCAATTTGAAAAATTCCACAATCGGAATTCGATTGGGGCCAATCACCATCAAGGAATAGTGGGTATAACGCACCACTCCTGCCAGCTCAAATTCCATGATGGTGTTCAGCAGGTCAATAGTCTTTTTTTGGTCAAGCTCTTTCATGCTTTCGGTGATGTCCTAGATTGGTTAACTCTTTGCGATCGCAGTTTGAGCGTTCTTCTCAATAGTCTTGATTAGCTGGTTTACTTCCTCCGGAGTCTTTACGGGTGCAGCCGGGGGAATGGCGGAGGGCCAAGCAGTTTTCAACTGGGTCATGCTGTCTGCGATCGCTTTGTGGGCTTCCGGATTTTCTTTAACCATTTTATCGGCGATCCCTTTATACAAAGTGTCGGCGTAGTTAACAAACCCCCGCGAGTCTTGATACTCAATCGCAGCGGAGATTTTGCCGTTCGCGATCGCGGCTCCATATTCTGCATTCGCCGCATCTAGCAACCCGTTAATCGTCTGTAACACAAATTTCGGAGACTGGCGTTGGGTTTCGGGTAAAGCCTGGATTGCCGCGTCAACAGCCTGTGTGGACTGAGCGAAACTCGTTTTTACGCTGGCATCCTTGGGTTTGGACTTCACTAAATCTTGCAGGCTAATCAAAGTTGTCTTAAATTCTTTGACGTTGCGTTCTTTGAGTTGGTCTTCTACATCCACGTAGATTTCTTCTACCGGGTGCCCAATGTGAGGCTCCGCTTGGTCGGGTTTTTGTTGATCGAGTAGTTCTCTGGCAACCAAGAGATGACCTTTCATCAAGCCTAACTTTGTCATATAATCAACGTCTTTGGCTTCCCCAGTTAGCACCACATCCTGAATCGTGACCATGTCTTTCACTTGGTCATATTGCTCTTGGCTAATTACTTTTTTGGTAACTAATTCCTCAGGACTGCCGTAGGGACGACTTGCTTGAATTTTATTAGACAGTGCTGGAATGCCTAATTTTGCTTCTAATTTGTCTAACTCGGAGAGAATAGCCGTGTTAATGTTGATTTGCTTACCACTACTGTGATTGTGAGCAGCCGTTTCTGTGGTACTTGCAGGGGAAGAAGCTGCGGTCGAGGGACTCGCTGCTGGGGATGCGGTGTTGTCGGTGGTTGGGGCATTCCCACAGCTGGTGAGAGCGATTAAACCAGCGATCGCCACGGTATAAGATAAAGACCAAAAAGAGGGCATCATTGAAGAGTTTTGAGACATTTTTTTTATTCAGATTCCGGGGTTTATTATCTAGTAGTTGCAAAACTATATCAACTACTTTTTGCGAAAATTTCTACTAAGCGGAACCCATTACTTCAAACTGACCCATACAACCATGTTCTGCCATCTCATCCTGATGGGGATGAAACATATATTTTCCCGGATACCGGAAAGAGAATTCTAGGATATGCCGCTCAGCGGTACCCATCGTGATCACATCGGTTTCTTCGCTGGGAGTTAGAGTGCGCCCAGTGCGATACACCTGAAACATATTGGCGTGCAGGTGAAACGTCGCCGCTACATCGAACTCAATCATGTTCAGAACGTATAGGCGAATCAGTTGATTCTGGTAAATCGGGATCGGGTGCATCATGTAATAGTCAGGCAGACCATTAAAGGCATACAGTTCATTTTTCCGATCCTCATCGATGTCATAGCCAGCCATCATCAACACCATCTCATCCGCCGGTGGACGAGCCTCAGGAGGGTCGATGATAAACATACCGTACAGACCTTTGCTAATATGCCGCGTCACAGGCTCCGTGTGACAGTGGTACAGATGCACGCCAAACGGTTCTGCGTCAAACTCATAAATCGTTGCGGCTCCGTGGCGCACCGGACGCACTCCATCCACCTCAGAACGGTGGAAGCCATGAAAGTGCATCGAGTGGGAATGTCCACCTTGATTGAGGAAAAGAACGCGAATGCGATCGCCTTCTTTTGCCCGTAATGTTGGCCCTGGTACGCGATTGTTGAAAGTCCAGGTGTTATAAGAAACCGCACTATTGAGCTGTAGCATGGAATTCTCCGCAACAATCCGAAATTCCCGGATTGCCCGTCCATTTTCCTGCTTAATCGTGCCATAATCAAAATCTCGCAACACCGTCATGGGGTTTAAGCCACTCGGATCGGCGGGTGTATCGCTGGCAACGGGTGGCACTCTTGCTGGGAGCGTTCGTTTTTTATTGAGAGCGGGTAAAGCCAAGCGTAAAGCATTACCTCCGGCTAACGCTGCACCAGTCACACCGACTCCTGCTAATCCTAGTGCCAGCAGTTTGCGGCGGCTCAAAGGTTGTCCTTGTTGTAGTAATAGTAGTGGGTTCTTCGGCATGACACGATCGACGGTTCGCGCCGATCAATTGAGGAAAGTTTGTAAATAATTCCAGAAGAGTATAAAACTCTGTTCATTTATTGTCAATTATTCTCAATAAGTAAATCAAGATAAACGTTAGTAAAATTGCTTGCCTAGTTTTGACAGTGCATACATAGCATTAAGGCGTCGTGCGACTTTCATCGCCGTTTTTTCGATAGTGAGGTTCGGTAATCGTCGTGAGGGCGAATTTTTCTGCGTCCTTTGCGGTTAAAACAATCAAGTCCAAGCGCGGAAGAAAGTATTATCCTCCCAAGCAGCAACAGTGCGTTGCTCAATTTCTGCGATCGCTGTCTCAGCAAGTGGTTGGAATGCCTGGGCTACCTTGACATTTGACTCTAACTGTGTAGGATTTTCAGCGGCGATGACTGCACAATGTACACCTGGGACTGACAGCGAATATCCTAACGCTTGATGCATTCCCTCCAACACTCCCGGCTTAAATAGACGCCCGTAAGCTGGCACCTTCATGGCAATCACACCCGTCTTTTTCTCCCGCGCCACTGGTAGCACTGCGGGGATAAACGGGCGTGGATGGTGTTTATCCGCAGGATTTATGGGAATAAGTGTTGTGTCAAAGGCATAGCGGCGCAAGCCTTCAGCGATGATTGCCGGTTCGTGGTGCCCGGTGATGCCAACGAAACGCACCAGCTTTTGCTGTTTTGCCTCTTCCAAAGCCTGAATTGCACCGTTGCGCCCAAAAATTTCGTCTAGTTCTTGCTCAAAAGAGACATGATGGAGTTGCCATAGGTCAAGGTAATCTGTATTCAGACGTTTGAGACTGCGCTCCAACTCCCGCCAAGCCCCATCTCGGTCGCGGATAGCCGTCTTACTACTCAGGAATAACTTACTTCGATGTGCAGGTAGCACTTTTCCTAGATAGTCTTCGCTAGGGCCATAGCTTGCCCCTGTATCAAAGTGACGAATACCTAAATCTAAAGCTTTTTGAACGAGGGCGATCGCTTTCTCTTCCGAATTTTCCCAGGATAATGGTGTCTGTCCAGCACCCCCTAAACCGAGAATCGGGAGACGCACCCCAGTACTTCCCAATTCCCGTTCCGGTATGGTTGCTGTCACCGGCGTTGGAGATGACTCCGCAGGCGTCCGCTCTTCTTTCAACGCCGCAGTGCCGACAATTCCTCCTGCTACAGCTATGCTAGTGGCTAAGAAAGCACGGCGCGTTGTTTTCGGTGTCATGGTGATTTTATAGAGTAGTGCTTCTACTCTTTGTTTTAGCAGCGATTCCTGCTTGCGATCGCAATGATTCTGGTTGTTTCATCGGATGCGATCGCGTCTGAAATTTCAACGACGGAACACTCTGGCTGAAATAAAACAAATCTTCTCTGTTGTCATGTTAGAAAGCATTTGACAATGAACAATGGGGAAGAAGCTTAAGTGGTGTGAAGAGTAGAGATGTGCAAAATCCTCAGGAATTCTCAGTGGCTAAGCTCAGCAGTTTTAGGAGCAATCCTGATTGTCAGTGGGAAAGCGATCGCGTCTGAAATTCCGACAACGCCAGAAAATCCCGTTCCTGTTGACACTCCAGAAGTTGTCATGCCCGTCGATGACCCCCCGGAGTCATCATCCAGCGTTTTAGAACAAATTGATGGCTACGCTCAGCCAGACTCGGCGCAGGAAGACTCTGTTGATGACCGCATGAACCAAGTCACCAACGTTTCCCAGCTAAAGGATGTTCAACCAGGTGACTGGGCGTATGAGGCGCTACGGTCTTTAGTAGAGCGATATGGGGTCATTGCTGGCTATCCCGATGGCACCTTTCGGGGCAATCGAGCCTTGAGCCGCTATGAATTCGCTGCTGCCCTAAATCTTGCCCTCAACCGAATTAGCCAGGTACTGCCTGTGGCGAACGGAGACGCCATTGCTAAAGAAGACTTAGTGATATTGGAGCGTTTAAAAGAAGAATATACCCTTGAACTCGCCTTGCTGCGCGGGAAAGTCGATGAACTAACAGCGCGGACTGAGGAACTGAAACTGATTGGATTTTCCACCACGACCAAACTTGCTGGGGAAGCGATTTTTGGGGTGGCAGGCGTTGCAACCGGGGAAAATGCTGATGGCAAGCCGATCGATGACGTGGCAATCTTTGGGCATCGGACGCGCCTAAACTTAGAAACTAGCTTTACAGGTCGAGATATCCTGAGAACTCGACTGCAAGCTGAAGGATTGGGTTCGCTTTCCGAACGTACCCTTACCCCAGAAGGCGACCTATTTTTTACGGGCGATACTAGCAGTGATGTCGTGATTGATGAGCTGCTTTACCAGTTCCCCGTCGGCAAGAATACAGAAGTCGTGGTTGCTGCCAATGCCGCTGATGCAGAAAACTTTACGAATACCGTCAACCCTTACCTGGATGGCGACGGTGGCAGCGGTGCCTTATCTCGCTTCGGAACCCGTCCTTCCATTTACTACCTGGTTGAGGGGGCAGGTATTGGGATTCGGCACGCTTTCAACGACAAACTGGAACTGAGCTTAGGCTATTTAGCCGGGGACGCTGATAGTCCGGAATCTGGAAACGGATTGTTCAATGGTTCTTATGGGGCACTAGCACAAGTATTATTTAAACCCAGCGATCGCGCCAGCATTGGATTAACTTATGTTCACGCTTATAAAAATGACCTGCAAACTGGCAGCAATGACGCCAACCTGAATAATCAGTTAAATCCGTTAGGGTTTCCAGTGGTTAGCAATTCCTACGGTGTAGAAGCCTCTTTTCAGATTAGTCCCCGGTTTGTCGTCGGAGGATGGGTTGGCTACACGGCGGCGAGGGCGAGCGCGCTGGGAGATGCCAACATCTGGAACTGGGCTTTAACGTTGGCATTTCCTGACTTGGGAAAAACCGGCAATTTGGCAGGTGTGATTGTTGGCATGGAACCAAAGGTGAAAAATCGGGCTAATAGCCTTAGCCAGTTGGGCATTCAGGATTCAGATACTTCATTGCACCTAGAAGCGTTCTATCAGTACCAAGTGACGGATAACATCGCGATAACACCGGGGATTATCTGGCTCACTGCTCCCGATCATAATGCGGCTAATGACGATTTGGTGATTGGCACCATCCGAACAACATTTACTTTTTAAAAGTCTGAAGTCATTAGTCATCCGTCCTTAGTTGAGGAGTCGCAACTAAGGACGAATGACTAATGATGAATCTCCAGATTCAGGATATAGCTCCCCAACTGGACTTTCTCCGACCATAATTCATATTCCAGCCGCAGATGTTCTGGCAAGAGACGCCCTTCTAGAGTCAAACTTTTGGTAAAGTTTCGCAGACGCACCTGTCCATGCGCGGCTAAGGACTCGCTATGTAACCAATAGCGGCTAAGACCATAAATTCCTCGTTCCCAGAGATGGCGATAACTCAACTTGCCGTTTCCCTGCATGGTCATGATCACCCTAGAAGGGGAAATTTCCAACCACAAAAGTCTGGGAGTTTCTGGCGCTTGGTCTTTAGCAACAGCGGGCGCTTCTTCAGAGCGTTCCCAATCCCGAATTTCTGGTTCCGTGAGCAGCAGATGAAAGCGCTGTTTGTCTTTTTGATATAAGGTAGCAGCGGTTTCAATGGTAGACCAAACCGGCATATCAGTAGATACAAGTGATAGGCAGACAGGTCTGCGGTGATGGGTCAGCATGGAATCTGAGGAGATAGAAATTAAAGACTACTATTGTTCTAGCAGCTCTAGCTGACGCGATCGGGCTTTTCACTAAAATTACGTCCCGATTGGTCGCGTCCCGCGATCGCGAGCGGCAAATTATTGCCGCATACCCTGGCTGCTTACCCAGCCACTAGCCTAACGCGATCGCGCTCCTCCTGCCCCAAAACTCCGAAATTGCCTGTCTTAACTCCCCGCTCAAATTTTTTTCGTTTAGGTGTTGACAAAAGCTTTTCAATTGGCTAAATTAATAAAAGTGCAACGGAGCAGGCCCCCATCGTCTAGAGGCCTAGGACACCTCCCTTTCACGGAGGCGACGGGGATTCGAATTCCCCTGGGGGTATCCGTAAATCACAACGAAATCGCGTCATCGCAAGCCTTAAAAACCTTGCAATGACGCGATTTTAGTATTTGCAGCATGGATGAAATATACCCAAACATACTTAAATAGACCTAAATATACTTAAAAAACTAGGCTGGATTTTAGGCAAGCGTGATCCAAGGGAAATTAGCACAAGCCAACGGACGCCTGAAAGCGGCGAAGGTCGGAGTGAAAATTGAAGTCATTGGGGATAGGCTTTATCTTCGGGCGACGTTTCCGCCAAAGTCTTCTTCCCAAAAACAGATCCCTTATCAGCAGCGGCTAGCGTTAGGCATCCACGCGAACCCCGCTGGCGTTAGTGAGGCAGAAAAAGAAGCCCGAAAAATTGGGGCGCTGCTGGACTGCAACGAATTTAGTTGGGCACCTTATGTACGGGCAGCGACAGCTGACACCGAGACTGCTGACACGGTAGCCGGTTGGATCGAGCGGTTCGAGGCAGATTACTTCCACCGGCGACAGCGCACTGATAAGAGCGAATCGACCCGGAAGGGAGACTATCTAAAAGTGCTGCGACAGATACCCCCGGACCAGGCGCTATCGGTCGAACTGTTAAAAAACTTGGTACTGGCAACAGCACCCGACAGTAAATCTAGAAAGCGGGTGTGCATGGTACTTAATGCTTTAGCCAAATTTGCTGAGCTGCCGTGTGACTTTCGCCCCTACGCCGGTAGATATTCGCCGCGGCGGGTGTCACCGAGAACGCTTCCCGATGACAGTTCAATTGCCCAATGCTATTCAACGATTAAAAACCCGGCGTGGCGCTGGGTCTATGGGGTGCTGGCTACTTATGGGCTGAGGCCGCACGAAGTTTTTAATCTCGATTTAGATGAGATTAGGTCCGGCTCCCAAGTTGTTAGCGTGCTGGGAGGGAAGACCGGAGCGCGCCGCGTTTGGCCTTGTTATCCAGAGTGGTACAACCAATTTCAAATTCAACAGGTACAGACACCGAACATCAGCCTGGACAGAAACAACACGCGGATCGGGGAATCATGCTCAAAGTACCTAAATCCCCTACTACCAGGGTTTAAACTGTATGACCTGCGCCACTGCTGGGCGGTGCGTACCCTGGAGTTTGGATTAGACCTAAGCTTGGCAGCGGCTCAAATGGGTCATTCAGTTCAAATGCACACCGACACCTACCACCACTGGATTACGGATAAGCATCACCAGAAGGCGTTTGAGGCGCTGATGATGCGGAGCGATCGCCCGCGTCCTCCAACTCAATGAATTTGTTCAACGTTGTACCAAGGCTCTTTGTACAGCCAGTCTTCATAAACGTCTGGATCGAACTCGTAAAAATCTGTGTACTTCATTGATTGAGCGGCAGCCCAGAGCAAGTATTTCTTTCCAAGTAGCTCAGCTTTCTCCCAATCTCCCCTAGATCGATTAACGTACAGAATCCGACACCCATCTGACGCTTTTAAATGAACAAAAGGTAATGGTTCTGCGGCAGCCCACCCCGCTTCTTGCCACCTTGGTCGTTCAAATGAGTCCGACCATTTTACGGATAGATAGGACAATCCCTCCGACTCAAGTAATTTAAATTCGTAAGGCAAACGCCGAGGCTGCACCCACCAATTGCAGGTGTCCCAATTAACACAAGGGCGTCCCCTTAAAGCCCCCATATCTGAACAATGTAGGGATAAAGGGCATGGTCGTCTTTTAGCCATTTAATAACTCCTCGTTAAATAGGCAGCGTTAGTTGACCTAATCGTTCTCGTTTGAGCCGCTTCTTTAGCGGCATTGCTTTGAGGTCGTAGCGGCAGTGACACCCTGAGCAGAGGGCTTTTAGGTTGGAGGGGTCGCAGTCGCTAGGGATGTGGTTTAAGTGAGCCACTGTGAGAGTGAATCTCTGCGGATGCTCCACAACTTCGTCTCAGGGACGATTCCTGCGCGTACAAAATTCTGAGAGGGTTTCTCCTTTGCGGCGGCATTCCCTGCCGCATTGTTGGCAGCTCCAATTGGCTGTTTCCTTGATTTGCAAGGCGATCTCATCCCAATTGGCGGGATAGAGACGACGATCCATTGGCATCTCTAACTCCTTTTTTCCAGAGGGGTTTCTAGCGCTTGGGCGCATCGTTCGGGGTGCCACTGGTAAGTTGGTCGGGCTGCACCAGGGGCGCTGGGAATTCGATAATGTTTGCCAAGTTTGAACAGTCCTTCTTTCCGCAGCTTCCGAAGTTGTCTGGCGGAAATGCCCAGCACGACCGCAGCGGCGGCAGTGTCGAGCCATTGCGATGTACTCGCCATGTGTCAACTCTCCTTCAGTTCCGCGATTGGTACGATTTGGGTTACAAAATCTTTGGTTTCGGGATTGTACCCGTCAATCTTGGCTTTGTTTTTCCAGAGCTTTACAATCTGGCAGTTGCATCCGTTCCACCGAACTTTTTGACCTTCGTGGAAGGTTGGTGGTGGAGGGGCGATCGCGTTTTTCTCATCACTAGATGTAGTGATAACAGGCTCATCGGTTGCTGGATGGTCACGGAGGAAGTCAACTAAATCAAGTTGTTCAAAGCGTTTCTCTTCTGGTGGTTCTTCTGCCTTCACCAAGGGGTTCAGTCGATCGGCTTTCACCGGATTCTTGAGGAGTTGCCCGTCAATCTCCAGATAGATTTCTCTTCCTCCCTTCTCCCAGCCAGCAATTTTGGCTAGGGCACTGCCGTAATTAACCAGATTGCCAATTGCGATCCAGCTGGAGGAGGTAGGGTTAGGGCGATCGCTATGATCACCCATGATCACCTGATGATCACCCTTGATGATCACCCCTGGAACTTCCTTTTGGTGAGGGTTTTCAGGATCTGCCGACATCTGATCATCGATGTCGGCGGATTTTTGGGTGGAAAACTCTTGGCTCTGAATGATCGGATGTCGGCGGATCTCCGAAAGGCTTGCTAATCCGTCATCACAAGGGTGATCATTGGGGGTGATCATCGGGTGATCATCGGGGCGATCACCCTCCTCGATGTCGGCGGATTTCATCTCAGCTTTTAGCTTGGCAATCTTCACCCGATCCGGTGGAATGTGGGTTGGCAGCTCGTCACCGTCCAAAGCGATCCAGTAACCTTTAGCACCGGAGGGGAGGCGCTTAGCACTGACTTCACCATCTCTTGCCAGCTGACTTGCACAGCGACGGACGCTATCGAGATGCCCACCAATTTCTTCGTGAATTTCAGCGGCCTCATAGCTGATGTTGGGATTGGATTGTAAAAAACTGATGATCCTGTCCTTGATCGTCAGGTTGGGGCTGTCCTCCTCTTCTCCTTGTTTGCCTAGTAGCAGCCAGGAGTTATCCTCTGGGTCAAACAGCAGGTCGTAAATTCCGGGTGCCCTAGAGCGGGATTTTTCAACTTTTAGCACTCGGTTGAGTGAGTCTGGTTTTTGGGCGTCGCACTTTGCAGCGATGCAGAAAACATCCGAGACAGCATTGACGATCGCTGTCGTTCCTCTGGGCTTCGACCCGTCAGAAACAGCGTGGTGAATAATGCTGATGTGAATTCCCAATTCTTGCGCTAGCGCTTTCAAGAGGAGGATTGGACGTGCATAAGGAACATCATTCTCGCTGTAGATCGAGTTCTGGGATACTGCGGTCAGCGAGTCGATGACAACCCAGTTAATCCCCAACTCGACAATCTCTTTCTTGAGCTGCTGGATATGGTCTACCGTCCACCGGCTCTTACACAGGATTGGGAGATCGTCGGTGACGCCCCTGGCGTTGAGAGCCTCGATCATGTCCCCTTGACTTTCATCGGTCTGGACAAGCAGAATTTTTCGGCTCTTGGCTGTGACTGGAAAACCGTTCCAGCTTTGACCTTTGGCAACACTATAAATTAGGTCGTAGATGAGTCGGGTTTTGCCAACTCCACCCTTTCCGTAGAAGAGAGAAACCTTACCTTCAGAGAGGAAGCCATGCAGAAACCAGCGGCTTACCGATGCTCCATATTTTTGGCGGAATTCTGCTAGGGGGATAGCTGGTTCGTTTTCATCGTTTATTAAATGTTTGTAGTAGATTGTCTCCAGTTGAGCAACGGATAATCCTGAGCTTTTGGCAATATCAATGAGCTTGAAGTATCGCAAAGAAGGATTTTCTTCTTCTAGCTCCAGCTTTGCTACTTGAGAGACAATTTGCTGGTGTTTAAATGCTTTGGAATCTTTTACACCTCCTAGCGCCTCTTGAGTAGTATTAAAAGATTGCTCCTGCACCCAGCTAAGTAGTTCTGATAGCTCTGCTGAGGTTTCGTATCCAGCACTACTGATTTCGTTTCCAAGCTGAATTAATCTTCTTCTTTGGTATTTCTCGATGATTAATTCGGCGTATCCGTCAATATTAATTGCGGATACTGTGCAATCAACCAATTGAGCTAGCTTACTCTGTCCGCCTATCGAATCAAGCAATCCTCGGTCATGAAGATAAGTTAAAACCTGCATTAAATCAGGTGGTTTGGCAAGGCTTGAAACTGCTACAATAGCCTTATATATTTGTTGGTGGCTTTTGAGGGCGAAGTGTTCTGGAAGTAGTTGTTTGGCAACTAGGGAAAAGGATTCTGGATAAGTTAAGATGCCGCCTAAAACGCTTTCTTCTGCTTCGAGATTCATTGGCGGCAATCTGTCACCGCTTATAAATTGAGAAGTTGCAATCATTTTTTAGTTCTCCTTCTTTGGCGATCGCTCCCTTCAACGGGTCAGGGGCGATCGCTTTTTTCTTTGGCTAATTTTCAAAATTCATCGTGTAACTCTTCCCTTGATAAAGGGATCTTTTGTAAATCAGATTCTGGTAGCCAGACCGGAGGGCGATCGTCAGAGTTGATTTGATAAGCCCAGCCGTCTTCGCGGACAGCAACGCCCATAATCCATCCCCTCAGATTGAGCATTGGAATATCCACCGCTTCTCGGAGTCCGAAGCGCGGAGTCGTGTTCCATAACAAATTACGAATCAGATCATTGCTCATGGTGTTGTTGCGATCGCTTCCTCGACCTGGGGCTGAGGGGTGACATCCAGGGCTGAATTACTCAGAAGATTCCAGAGGTGTTGAGCTTCGGCATCGTGAAGCGTTACAGAGCAGTCGCTGCCGCCCTGAAAAATCTGCAAAGTCAAAATGTTTTCGCGGTATTCGATGTAATCGATTGTGTTGAGATTGATGATTTTGTTGCCGATTCGGATTAGACGTGAATCGGGGATAGATAGCCTATCTCCAATTCGCATTAGTCGATTGTTCATTGGTTTCTCCTTCTGTTACTAGGGGGTGCGATCGCGCTTCGAGTATCAATGAAGTACAACGCCAAGCGATGCACCTTGCAATAGTGCCCAAAGTTGATCGGCTTCTTCAGCAAAGAAGCGTATGTTGATTCCATCTGTGAAACGGATTAACAGCAGGGATGAGCCGAAGTATTTATTAGGGCCGTACTCAACGCTAACGATGTAGTTCAGGTTGATGATCCGGTTGTTAATTCGGATAAGGTTTTCGCTCATGATTTGAATTCTTGGAAAAGAGTACCGGCGATCGCGCAAATGGCTCTAATGAGACGATTTAGATGGGCAGACCGGAGCGGCTAACTTTAGGCCTGCCCAGCGTTGTACTTGGGTGATTTATATGGACATAGAAGACCTCGATCTCAGTGATGAAGATGTTGTGGTCGTATCTGCGACTAGGCTCGGTGGAATCCAGAAGTATGGCGACCTTGCAAAAAACCTTGGCACGACATTAAGCAATGCAGGGCTTACGCAGTGGTTTAAAGAAGGCGTCCAAATTGAGTATCTAAGAACCTCTGGCGGAGGGTGGAAGAAGGGGACGCTTCGCCTTTACCTAAACTTTGTCCCTGAAGAAGAGGATGACCCTAATTCCTTGGATTCATTCCGAAGGGAACTCGAAACTGACCAATAAACTCTGAATCGCGCTGCATCACCTCCCTTGATGTGAATGGAGTCCAGCTTGGGGGTTAAGGAGCCGGAGCGATCTAGCACTTCTATGGCGGGGTGAAACCTATCTTCCGCCCTTGTGCTAATTCGCTTTAAACTGCATATCCCCCTAGTGGGACGATGTTGATGTGGGCAGACCAGACGGCAAAATCCAGGTCTGCCCCACTGTTGTATCTGCCACTTCTACTCCCGGTACTTGCACTGGGGTAGTAGCACTGCTAGTATATTATGAAATCCGAAGAAAATACCAACCCCATAACGCCTGTGTACCTGAGGGACAGAACCGGAAAAACCCAAATGCAATTAGCGGTAGACCTACAAAAAACTGTGGGGACAATCAGTAACTGGGAAAGAGGAGCCAAGCTTCCGATCTTCGACACCCCGGAAGAGGTTGAAGCCGCGATCATTGCCTATCAATGTAGTTTTTCTGAGTTTGCCGAAGCCTTCAAGGATGCTCAAATCAGGTTAACGCTATCGCAACTTAAAGTCTTTCTTGACCGGGCAGAGCTTACGTTTGACGACTGGAAGCGAATGGTCAACTAACAAGCTTGGGGCTGCCGTACACCTTGAAATTACCAAAGGAGGATTTCTCAGCTTCTGGCTCTTGGTATCGCCCCATAGAAAAAGCCGGGGCTTCCCGACACCCCGGCTTTCCACACAGCCAATTCACAGTTTGAAGAGCGTTTGTACTAATAGCTAATGACTGATGACTAAGGGCTAAATCCAATGGAACGAGCAATCGACCAAAACCTTATTTTCAACCAGATCCGAAAATACAACCAAGCTCAAAGTCAAACCCGCAAAGCTGCGGCTCTAAAGCAGGTTGGTGTCCACGTTGGTTTGTTGAACAAAGAAAAGCGCGATCTCACCAATGAACAGCGGCAGATGATGATCTACTTTCTAAATCAATTCTGCGCTTATCAGGGTGTCCCCCTCGTCATCAGTTAGCCCAGAAATGGCAAAGCCAGCGGGGTGGTATTCGCTGGCTTCAACTCCCACCAAACAGATAAGGAGCTTCTCCATTATGCAATCAATTTCAATCCCTGCAACCATTACGGGTAATCGTGACCGACCTATGAGCGACTTATGATTGCGCTCACAGGTCGCTCACAGGTCGCTCACAGGTCGCTCATGGATGTCCCGCCACAAATTAGCTGGATAGCGCGATCGCAAGTTAGAGAACTGTTAAATCTTTCGGATGCCCAACTGCGCCGTGACCAAGCAGTTCTCTTGACACTTGAAACCCCAGGCTTTGATTACCGGCCTTATGACGGGGGTTTCAGTAAAGATGCACTGCTAGCCCTCTGGCAGTTCCGCCAGCTCATCCAGCTCAAAGGTCGCCGCCGTGCGATCGCAGAAATCAATCAAGTAATGGAGAAATACAACAATGAACGCAGCCGACAAGAAAGCAGTAGAGCAAGCTAAAAAAGGCAAGGCTCCCAAAGCCGGACGCAGCCAAACCAACGCAGGGCAAGGCGTCAGCACTATCCAAACCAAATTAGACGAAGCGCGGCAGACAGTCAGAAAATCCACCAAAAACTACATTGTTGGTGGTGGCATTGCCGATGCCCTTCAGGACATTGCAGCCGGTGACTTTGGCGATATTGGCAACGAAGTTTTTGAAGCCTTGGATTCCTTTGTAAATGGTATTGATGACGTTCGTCTGACACTGGAGGCAGACGAACATGACCCAAAATTTCTACTGTCCGCTGGAGAATTCAGTGGTTCATCTTCCTCGCCTCCTTCTCCACCACCGAAGCAGAGGAGAACTAATGATGATCAACCTCATCTGTCAAAAGCTCTCGCACTGGTGGCACGCCTCAACCGTTACCTATCCCAGTTACTCAATTTCCGTCGTTGCAGACGGCGTGCCCTTCTAAAAAATTTCAAATTTGTCAGTAACCAGCGGCGATAGTTTCGTAGGCTTCCAACCGCTGGTTGCTGGCTCCCCAATGAACTAAGGAGATATTCCGATCATGACAGATTTTGAAGTCGGATTCCCAGATGGGCAATATCTTGCCCACGGGGTTGACCAACAAGCAGCCCAGCTGCTTTGGGAAGCCTTCCATAAAGGCACTGACCCACAGCCAATCATTGACAGTATTGAAGATCCGAAAGTGCGCGAAGTCGCCCAACGGATAACCGATCGCCTCACCAATCATCCAGCGCGTGGGAAGGGGGTCGATCATGCCTAATAAAGAAATTTGGACAGAAAACCTCCGCAGCGTTGGAGTACCCGAAAAGCTTTCGGAACAAGCCGCTGACATCCTCAGCCGACAGGACGCAGGAGAACTCCCTTATCCTCTGCCAGAGCCGGACCAGCACATCGTAAGCAGTGCGTGGCAATGGTATGCCGCTAAACAGCGCCAGGGGGAAGAATCATGAAATACGCGATAGCGCTTGCAATCGGAGGCGTGCTAATTGCTCCTGGCTTTCATCCAGGTAGCGCCAGAGTGCCCCTCCACCGAATCACAAAAGGGATGCACCAGGGGGAGATGGCATGAAGGACTACATCGGACTCGCTTTGATTCTGGGTGGGATTGGGTTCTACTTCATGACCAAACAACCCCAAGTTGACCCCAAAGACTTAATCATTCAGCAGCAAGAGCAGCACATCCAACAGCTTCAAGCTGAACAGCGGGGAATGGAACGAGCGCTCGGATTGAGTCGGTAAACAATCAAGCGATCGCTTTCAATGCTGAGAGCGATCGCACTTCACTAAGGATTAATCATGGAATTTGGATCTAAAAGCACTGCGATTGTTAAATACGAAGGCAAAAAATCAGGGATTCACAAGGTACACGCCCTAGATAGAAACCTGGTTGGACTAACTAAAAACTACTTTGGGATTGACCTAGCAGAACTCCCAAACATGACCGACCAGCAGCTTGCCGAATATGCGGATCGAGCCGCTGCAATGGATCGGTTAATTGAAGTGTTACCAATTCTCGAAAAACACTTCAAAACCTTGATTGACGGGCAGGTGAAATACGAGCAATTCGTAGCAGAAGTCCAAAAGGACGCTGCTGCCGGTGCCAAGAAAATTGACCAGCAGATTCTAAACGTGTTTCTCGCTGGGAAAGGCTACCAGCAGCACATCCGAATGATGGGAGAGAAAGCCGCTAACGGCGTTCGGTTACTGGGTGCAGAAGGACGTAGCGCTATGACCTTAGAGCGCATGGACTTTCAGACAGCGCTGCAAATTGTGGCACGTCGCCACCAAAGCGGTGTAAATCGCATTCAAGAAAAGATTCCCCAAATGGAACGACGGGAAGCTTTATCTGAACAAGTGAGAAAAGAGAAGGAGGAGCGCAAAGACTTAATCACTAACGGTTCCCGCTCTCAGAAAAAGGGATTCTGGCAAGGTGTTGGTGACTGGTTCAAAGGTCGTTAATTACAAGGTGAAAGCTGATGCTGAATTTTAACAATCATCAGCCTCACCACGAGGCTGATTTTTTTGAAGATGAAACCCCCGAAACAAATCAAATTAGATTCTACAAAGCGACTGGGAATCTATCAGAGTTTGGATTGTACTTTAGCGGTGGCCTAGCCCTGGCGCTGCTATCCCGATTAATTCCAGGGATGCTCATTACCTACGGGCTACTGCTGGGAATCGCCGCTGGTTACATTGCGATCGCAATCAGGGGAGATAGGCGGGAAGGAGCAGTGATCGGACTTGCGATCGCGTTCTCAACCATTGCCGGTTTTTGGGATGCCCTTGTCAATCTGATTGCAATGGTGAATCCGTTGATTTGGATCGGAATAATGCTTGGAGCGTTCGCCGTTGGCTTATCTGTATTTATGGGGAGAGGTCGCTGATGAATCCTAAATTAGCCATGCTGGGAGCGTTCGCCGTTGGCATCGTCGGATCGTCAGTGGCAACCGCTGGACACTTCGACGGCAAGATTGAATATTGTCACCCGACCGCGAACGGATGCGAACCGCGAACGGTTCCAGACTGGATACAAGTTAACCAAAGCGCTAGCCAGATTAAACGCACCCCTGGCGCTGCGGGATGGAAACTATGCGGCGCATTGCTTGCCGTTGCTGGGTTTGGGGCGTCTATGAGTTTAGCGCGATCGCTCTCAACTATTGAATCCAAACACCAAAAATATCAGGGAATTTGGGAGGGATTAAACCTGCAAAAGCTCAAGCTACAAGCACAAGCGGAACTCGAAAGCTTTAACCAGCAAGTGATGATCCAAGCGGCTGAGCAATCCTACGCTGTACTCGCACCCTATCAAGAACCGTTACAAGCGGAAGTGATGACAGAAGCGACCGCAGCAACACCTAATGAAGCATCCCCACCGGCTGAACAAATCGAAGTAAAACTCGATCCTTATCCCTGGCTTAGAGGCTACCTGTCTAGCACTTCTCTCGCTTGGGGCAATCAAGGCAGCGGCAAAAGTTGGTTTGTCCGGTTACTCGCTAAACACAAAATCGAGATGGGCTACCGGGTAATCGCTTTTGACCCTAATTCAAATGCGACCGAATGGAAAGGAGTAGAACTGTACAACACCTACAGCGCCATAGAAGAAAAGATGCGTTGGTATGTAGCCGAAGTTAAGCAGAGATACGAGAATTTTTGTAAGTCAACTATCTCTGAAGAAGAGTGGAGAGCGCAACTTTGGAAGGATGAAAAAGCGATAACAATTATCGCGGAAGAAGCAACCACCTACAGCGATTTTATTGAAGATAAAGAACTGGTAAAACAGTTTATCAAGTGCGGTGCCACGCTCAGCCGGAAACAAGAAATGCCAGTAACTTTTGTTACCCACGACAACACTCAAACTTGTTTAGGTGACATTAAAGGACTCGGTAATTTAATCGGAAGGATGCAACAAATACAACTGATTGCGACAACTGACCCAACAACAGCCCAACCCGTAGCGAGTGGTAAAGCATTAATTAGACTGGATGGTTCAACCGAATGGATGGAAGTTACAACCCCAAAAATTGATAAAAAGATAACTGTTTTTAAGCAGGTTAAACAAAGCAATCCACCGGCTAAAACAACCGATGAAGGGACGCCTAACGAGCTTTGGCAACGTGCGATCGACCGGCTCAACTCAACTTACCAGCTAGATACGACAGATACGAGCGTATCTAGCCAGGATGAAGACATAGAGAGCAATTCAGGCGACAATGATACGCTAGATGCGTATCCGGAAGGGCAAGGATTCCCGCCAGAAAAGCAGCTTTTAACCATGCTGAAGGATACGGACTTACCCGCTGGAAGATTCATTAAAGAAGTCCTTAAGGTAACTAACGGCAAGAAATACCGCATCGCTAAAAAAGCGATCTCGTTCGTGTTGCGGCGGCATGGAAACTTGGAACTGATGCAAAAATTTAAAGATTGTTTGGAGGGATAACCGGGTAGAATTTTAGACAAGGCCGAATCATATTAAAAAACCCCTGAGCGACACAGGGGTTTTTATTATTAACAATTGAACAATAAAATGATTCCTGAAGAAAAACCGCATCCAGACTGGATTGGATATGAAATCTTAGATAGTGGCGAGTGTTCCTACTGCGGACAACCAGCGGGACTAATAGAACTTCCAGATGGAGATGTGACCCAAAGCACTGATTGCAAATTTTGCGATGATTTCAATTCAGACTTAATAATTTTTAGGTCTGTGATAGAGCATCTAAGACACGAGCGCTCGTAAAGGTGAAAGCGATCACTTTTAACCATTAAGCGATCGCATCGTTTGCACCCCTGCGACTCCATCAACAGTTAAACCGTTTTCTCGCTGGAACTTTTCGACGGCGGTGGTTGTTCGCGCTCCAAAAATACCGTCTGATAGAATGCCTAATTTGCGCTGAAGTTGGGCAACCGCTTCACCCCTATCGCCAATCCTCAAGCTTTGGGCAACTGGCGATAAGTCTTCTAACTTTTCCCCACGTTCAAAACCGGGCACCGAATCGAAACCAGTCACCGGCACCAGTTTTAAAACTTGCTCGGTCTGAACGCCCCAATCACCATCCTCAATGATGCGGCGTTCTGGGTTGTTATAGTTCCACAGTTGTTGGAACGCTTTAGTCGCCAACCATGACAAGTTTTTGCAGCCCGTCCCGTGATAGTCAAAGTGCATAGGGTCAAAACTGCCTAGATAATCCCATCCGAAGCGCTCCAAGTACGGACGCCAACCGGCGGAATCCTCCACGTCTATTGATAGTCCGGTGTTGTGGTTTGATTGACCCGGTTTAGCTGCGGCGGTTATGCCGCAGCGCTTGTGTCGGAAATGACTATATAAAATATATTGTTGAACGATTGTTCTGTAAGCTGAATTGACGATCAACCTTTGACCCCTAGCAGCGATCGCTTTTTCAAGCGCGACCGCCGCCGGTGCTTGTAAGAATGGATGACAACCGCCGCCGCAACTAACATTTAATTTGGAAAAATCAACTAGCAGGCCGGGGGCGATCCGATTAATTTGATTGATTAACTGAAGATCCAGCGGCCTGACGCCAGCAGTTGAGCAGGACGTATATTGGTTAATCTGCATAAAATTTTTAGTGACGCCGAATGATTAAAGCGGTTGGAGTTAACGCCGCATCAATTTTGATCGCAGTTGCACCCGGAAAACTCGGTAATATTTGAAACTGAACCGCAACCCCTTTTGCAATCGAGGCATAATAAAAACCGCTCATAAACCAAGTCCCCACAGCGCTTGGGGTCAATATGCGCTGGATTCCATGAGTCACAGTCCCGATTCTTAGAATGAGTTGAAGATCACAAGCGGCAGTTGCACCCGTCGCCTGCAAACGGAAGGCTACCAAAAACTCATAGAATCCCGCTTGCGGTGTCGTGTAAGTGGTTCCATTCCAGGCGCTTTCGGCGTCAAAATCTTCAACATTAAAAACAAGTGTGGTCAGTGAACTATTAGGTACTCCGGTTTGGTCAGTCGTGCGACGTGCCCTAACTACCGTTATTCCACCGGCGTTCCCGACCACATCATTATTAATCATGTTCCCTCGACAACTGCGAGACTTGTGGCGGCGGCACAAATGGCGGAAATTTGCCCGGTGTAGACTAGAAAGCCCGGATCGACACTTCCGCCGCCGCCTTTGAGAATTATTCCCGATCCCAATGTGACGCCCGTGGTCGCTCCTTCCTCTGCGGTGGTCCCACCTAAAACCACGGTTACGTCAAAAGCACCATTGTTAACAATTGAGAAATATTTTCTTAAGGGATTCGCCGCTAGTACCAATGCCGCCGTATTAGCGAGAAGCGTGACGGTTGTATTCGTCGCATCGTCAAAAGTTTGGATTCCGCCAGTCGAGCCAGGGTTAGAAATTGGCATTTTAATTAATCCTTACGTTTCAAGATTTCTGAGACACTTTCACCCGTCAATTTGACCAAACAAGCCGCAATTAAGCCTTTTAGCTCAATTACTTCCTGTTGTAATTCCTTAGTCGTTTGTCGTTGTTCTAGCGCCCGTTGTTGGTTGCCTAACCGTAGATCCTCGATCAAAGTCTGCATTAAAGCGCGATCTGCGTCCCGGTCTTTTTGGTCGGTCGTGGAGAAGTGCTTCCAACCCTCCCGAACCAAAAACACGGCTAAACCTGCGAGAATTGACCACTCAACAAAGGCAGTTGATCCAGAAGAGGGCAGATTGATAGAAGGAGAATCGCTGACGGCAAGGATAGCGGTTGAAGTTTTCATGGGTTGCTTGGGATGGGTCTATGTTCCCAGTATGCGGTCGTTTTTATTACAATCCGCAACCTTTACAGAGTCCTCACTTACAGCCCCAAACCTCCGTATCACAAGGGTTTAAGCCTTATCCGAATCAATACCCGCTAGCGAGTATTGTCACTATCATTTGGGTTTAATTGGTCACGAATAAACCGTGAAATTAACTCTTGCATCGAAACTTTATAAGCGATCGCTTTCTCCCTCAATCGCCGTTTATCAGAAGGAGTGACCCAAAATGATAAGCGCTCGCTTTTCGTTTCCCGGTCGCTGCGCTTTCTTCCCGCCACTCGCCTCTAGCTAGGATTAGCCCCTCTTACCCTTAAAACCTCTGCGATGATTTCTCTAAGATTTGGGGGTGCCTCTTCAGTCCAGAGGTTAATCTTCCCTTGCGTCTCGTGGAAGTCGCCTTCTAGCGTTGATAGGTTTGACTCGGTTATGACTTTTTCACGGTTTGTCACCGTGAAATATGCCGGGAAGACACGGGTTGTCTCCTTATAAAGCTTTTTGTCAACGGCTCTGCGACCTTCTTTCTTCTCCTCAGTTGTCGATAAAGTGACAATTTCCGCCGTACTAAGGGATAAAAGCGCTTTCAGCCTTTCTTCTGCCTCATTTTCACTGCCGCCGTGGACTTGCATCTGCCCGCCATTGGATAAATTAGCCGTCGCTCGGAAGCGCCCCCACGAATAACCATTTTTGCCACCAGCAGCGGTTTTTATCTGCTCCCAGTCCAAGGCCGACCGTTTGATATCTGGAACCGCATAAGAAGCGCGAACAAATCGGTCGCTCTTGTTGCGTTTCTTCCACGGTGGAACCGGCACCGAATACCAAACAATATCAAGGCATAGAGGAGTTTGACGCTTGAGTTTAACAAATTCTTCCCAAGGATAACCAACAAATTGACCCATATCGAGCGATTCAACTAATTGATGAATCGCTAAAATCTCGGTGATAACTGGCTTTAAAAGTTGGGTTCGCCCTTTGAGAACAATTCTTGTCATCCCCACAATTCCTCAAGCTTTACTGACCAATCATAGTCAATTGAATTGTAAGATTGACGGACAATTTTTAAAAACTCGAAGTCCCTAAAAATTATTCCTCTATCGCGTAAATCTTTTGGAATTGTTAGGTCTAAAAGCATCGGTTGAAGTTTGGGATAAACCTTAACCGACTGCGAGACTGGCGCAGTGTCTGCCGTGGTATAAATTGCCCGAATCCAGCCCCAGCTATTGATTACAGCTTCTGACGGGAAGAAAAAAGAAAGGCGGATCAAATCATTTCCGCCGTTTGCGGTAGTAGGAAATTTTACCCACTCGTTAGGCTTTGGAACAACCGCCCCTAGGTCGTTCCAAACTCCAATACTATCGTTTAGTGTACCCACTCTTCAGAGTCCCCAATATTGTTTAAGCGCTCGTCATATTCTCCCCCCTCTAAATATTCCCTAGTTTCCTCAAAGTTGGCGACTCTCATTAATCCTGATTGAGAATCGACAATAAAATTAAAATCGCCGCAAAACTGCCACGCTGTCTTCCGCCAATCCAAAGGAAGAACAGTTCCTAAAATTCCTTCAAACTCCGGATCGCCCGGATAAATAAGAATTGATTCTTCCATTGAATTAAAAGGATTAAAGACCGAACGGAATACCGCCGCCGCCAGCGCCTACTAATTTCCAACCGCTATTGTTGTCCCCAACAGTATCTTCTTTAGCAGCAGCGACAAAAGTAGTAATGCTAATTACTTGCCCGTCTGTCGTGCTGACTCGCTTGTTTGCTCGGTTGGGTTTGGGGTTGTTAATTCCAAACAATACAGTTGTGTAATTGTTGTTTGTAACATCCTCTATTCCCAAAGCAGTTTTATCAGTCGTGGTTAGCTTGTTGTATTGATACAAGGGCATTTTCCAAGCGTAGTTGATAGCCGTAGTTGCTCCAAAAGGTCTGTATGGAACAAACACACTGCGGACAAACCCCGCAGCACCTCTAAAACCGGCGATACTTCCGGCTTTAATTTCCCAACCGGCTGCTCTAGCTGTAGCAATTGAGCCGTCATCCACAAAACTGCTTTCGTACCCTTTGCCAGCAGTCCCAAAAAACTTCCTAGCTGTAGGGGGTTTGGGACTATTCGCCCCAAACACGACACCAGGGACAAACCCGCCACTGGCTCCAATTATTTCTTGATGGCCTAACGCTGTCGAGGTGCCGGTACTTACGTCTGTTCGGAACGCATAGCGGACTCCGGGCATTCCTTTAATATCAACCCCAACTAATCGCCTTTCCCCGTAGGGCATTTAACTATCCTCCTTTTTTAACTGCTGATAATCCCTAATCTTCTAGGTATTCGTCAGCAACTAGGGTTAAGTTACCTGTGGTAGCGTCAATCGTTTGAATTACCGGAAAACTGTAAGTTCCAGAGAAAACTCCGGTGTCCGAGTTATATGTACCCGTTACAAAGTTTCGATTGTCCGGATTTTTGGCTGGAGTTCTTTCTAGAGCTTGAAGTTTCATCAAAGCTTCTAAAGCTAATCCCTCAGCAGTTGTAGCTTTTAAATCGTCCCCAGTAAGTCCGCTCATGTTTGGTTTTTGTCGTTGAATTACTCTTTTATAATGATTTTTTTTAAAAAGGTTGTCAATGGCTGAAAGCCATGTAATACAATAGTTCTGGAGTTAGTGCAATACAGCAACCCAATGGGTTATAGCTACAGGTAATAAAGATTTATGGAGTTTAAAATCTATCCACTCTTATCAACTCGATCCAAACGTTCTATGAAAAAAGTTAAAAAAACGCATCAGGGATATTACGGATATTTCCCACGCCATAGATTGTTAAAACGTTTAATAGAAACTTTGGGCATGAGCGAAACCGAAGTTTTAAAACAAATTCAAAAAGAAAGAGAAGTTTTAATCGGTTTAAATAAGTAAAAACTACAAAGGTTAAAAATGGCAGTTTATACACACAGCAAAGTTTATAATATCGCGGCTCGTCTCAGACCAAATTCATCTAATATTATGACCTTGTATGAAAATTTTGGAGATTTGCCGCATTACATAGGAAGAAAATTAGAAGTATTAGCAGTTAATACTTATCTAAAAAATCTTAAATGTCATTCAATGATAAAAAGCATTCCTTCAGGAAATTTGCCAAGATTTGAAGTGGCGGACACAGAAACGGATAGACTTGGTAAAACTTTACAAACTGAGTGGGGAAGCGCTAGAAAGCATTTAGATGTTTATTACGGTGTTGGTGATTCTGACTGGCTCCCCGTTGGCGCTGCAAGTCTTTTAGCGCCTTTTGGTTATCCGTTTAGAGTGCATAATTTATTGGATTTATTTACGGATAATTTAGCGGCTGAGTTAGGAACCGGAAGTCGGATCGGGGTAGCAATTGCAGACGTGGATTATGGATTGTTGGATACTAATGACAGCGTTGTAATTCATGGCAGCTACGTTACAGAGTACGTAACAACAGAAGCGGACTTACCTTCAATTCAACATTCTGAACCGTTTAATCATGTAGTATTGCCTACTTCTGGAATTTTATTAGGTGGTCGTGGCGAACGTAAGCAATTTACAATCACCAACGCTGGAACTAAACCAGCTTATTTAAATTTTGGGGATACTGCTACCGCTCGAAAAGGAATTTATCTAGCGGCTGGGGGAAGTTATGAATACAACACGGATAATTACCCTTACTTTGGTGAAGTGTCCGCTGTTTGCTTGCCAGAACATGAAAGTCAAGTGTTTTTAGTAGGAATGGAGTGTTGGTAATGGCTTCTAGTAGTCAAGTTGATTATGTTGAGTTTTCCCCCGATTTGCAAGACTTTAAAGTGCCTTGGAAATTAGGAACTAAAACCGACAAAGATATTATGCGGCGGCGATACCTTTCATTAAATAACCATTCTTACGGTTACAACCGCCGCTTAACTTATTCAGCGAGGTTTTTAACCTAATGGTCAAAATGCGGGAGACGCGGCAAGACAGTTTTGGAAGTAACGCCCGAAAAATTGTAGAAGTCCCCGATGATGAGGATTGGACTAAAAAGTATGACAACCCGCCACGGGACAAAACGCCGCCAGTCGATCGACCCGTACCGCCGCCAATTCCGCCGCCTCGGAGTGACATTGCAATTCCAAGAGACACGACGATTCAGGACAAACTGCCGCCGCCAATTCAAGATACACCCAGAGATATTCCCAGAGATATTCCACCAGATAACGTTACGGATAGGTTTCGGGATAGTCCGAGAGATTTTCCTAGGGACACCCCTAGAGATGCCCCTAAAGATAACCCAACCGACAGATTTAGGGACACGCCCAGGCCGCCAGATCCGCCGCCGGTAGATCTGCCAGATAAAAAGCCGCCGCTCCCAGATTTGGAAAAGAAACCACAACCCGCCCTTAAAAAGCGATTAGGTTTACCCCCATTTATTGGAATCAGTCCTCGTCAAAAATCTTTAGTTCCTAGCGGGATTCCAGGCTTAAGTATCACGCCCGATACTCCCGCCGATCCGTGGGATTGCGATAGATACCCTAATAGTTTTTATTGTGGCGGTATTCCTTTTTCGCCGGAACCTTTAGCAGTTGAACCAAACGTAGTTGTAGATCCCTGCGGAAACGTGGTTGGACTAGAATTAGTTCCCGTGGTTGCATTTGTGCAACTTCCATCGGTTCAGTTAGCAACTTATCACCCTGAATGTTTTGAAAAGCCTAAACCACCGTTTGACATACCACCTAAAGATAATAGACCGCCATTAATTGATTTTCCTGCTAATGTGTCGAATGAAGCTTATGTAACAGTATTTTGTAGTTTTATAGGCAAAAGATTTTCATTTGAAAGAGGTGATACACACGGTAGGCTATTAACAATAGACTATGAAGGTAAATGGCATAATGCTAGTTGTCCAGGTATAGTTATACAAAAATACAACTTCTTTACAAATAGTTTTTACCCTTATCTAACTCAGGCTAAAGGTAACTGGACTTATAAAGAAATTTATAAGGGTGTAAATTACAATATTTACGGTAGTGAACCTGTAGAGGGTAGTTATACAGTTGATAGGTTTTCTTTAAGGGATGATACCCTTACAAATATAGACAGAACTGTAACCTATTCTAACGGTGAAAAGTCTACCATAAGAGAACACGAATTTTTTATAAATCCTACCCTAAATCAGATGGGTGGTGCGGATATGTTATCGGGAAAGTATGGAGATATAAAACGCTGGTTAACTCAAATGGTGGAAAACTGGCGTAACCTCAGTTTTTCTGAAATACAAAATGATGGATATGCTTTTGATTTTGTATACTCTGGACAGGTGAGGTGTGATTTTATTCTTAAAGGTGATTGCAGCTTTCAACCCGATTTACCCGTTCCGCGCAGACATCCCAATCCACCTCCCCCACCTAAAAGGCGTTGTTGTATGAGTTGTTGCCCATCTAACAATAATAATAATGATGCGTTGTTAAGACTTATTCTGTCTAAAGTTGTTCAAATTGACCAAAGGGTGACAAAAATTGAAAAAAATATTGGGACATTTCCACAGCAAATTTCATACTGGGATAGTGACGAAGACATAGTGGGCAGACAGACTAAGACTATTACAATTAATAATTTGGCTGATTCGATACCTGTTACTTTTGATAGGGTTGAAACCGTAGCTAAAGTTATCGGGGTACATGAGTATCCGGTTAAATTGCCTGAATCTTTGATTAAAAGAGACGAAGGATTTTTAGGAAATTTAATTCCTAACTTCCCCGTAGAAGAAAGGAATTTAACAACCTTAATCGGTCGATTTATCAGATATTTTGACGAGATTTTAGGGCAGTGGGAAGTGTCAATGGAAGTAAAAGACGCTGACCCAAACACTCCAGGCGACCAACCCAAGGGGATGAAATTTCGAAACCTTTCAGAAGCTGTAGCTGAATTAATTCAATTACAGTTTAGTAACTCCATTACTACCGAAACGGTGATGTCAGTAGCAATGAGAACGTTGCTTGAAACCGCGCAGATTAAACAGCAGGGTTTTAAAACCTATTCAATCTGTGACGCGATTGCAGATTGGGCTGGCTTCCAGCAAACGGAAGAAGTCCAAAAGTTGCAATTGCTTCTAAATCCTAATTTTAAGAACTTTGACCAACTGTTTACAGAAACTGAAGTTGATACTTCAGTTGTCAAATTTAAAGGTAAGGACAATTTCGCAAAGTCGCTCTATACCTTATTACACGCTGCCGCTGTGATTCGTGCGGTTCATACTAGGGAGGTTGATCCGAATGGTGATATCGGCAAACAAATCACCGACGATATCAAATTACAAAGCAAAGTACAGGAAGAGGCGGGAGGAAAAGCAGATGAGGGTCAAGACTTTGACGCCTTCTTAGAATCTGCCGAAAAAGGCTTCACTGATGAAACCGGAATTACAGACGCTTTAAATCCTTATGGCAGACCTTTTTCTCAGCGTCCGAAACTGCGAGAAATTGGAGATAATGCAGGTAAAACATAATGGAAATAACAGAGGAAAGCTTAGGCAGTAGACAAGCCCGTTCTGATGCGACGGAGGGAACGGGGTTAAGAAGATTTGCGATTAATGCCTTATCAAATGACGGTGACGATGAAAATGAAAATGTCGTTTGGAAAGGTTTAAAAAATAGTGTAGGTTTTGCAGTTTCCAAAATTAAAGAGTTTGTAGCGCCGTTTTTAGAATGGAGTGCGACAAAGTTTGTTGGATTAATTTTTTCCGCTCGTGACTTCTTATGGAATTTTAACTGGAACATCCAGCCAGAAGAAGCCAACGAAAAAATACAAGCCTTACTTGCTCAACTCGCTGGACAGGTTGGAGGGGCGCTAGGACAGGCTACAGGTTATGCAGTTTGTGGAGCATTGCCAGGGGTGGTGATGCTCAAATTTAACCCAGCAATGGGAGCTTTTGTACTTAAAAAAGTCGGGGAAGAAGCCTTAGAAGAAATTGGATCAACCGTTGGTAATTTAATTGTTTCAACAATTAAGATGGGTTCCGCTGCGGCGTTCGTCTGGGCATACGCGAACGTTAAAAACTTCTTTCGCGAGAATATGGACGCCATAGGAGACGCCAAACTTCTAGAAGCGGGCATGACCCCCGCAAAGCTGGAAGAACTCAGGAAGGATAGGAAGAAGCCGTGGAGCTTTGCCAGTGCTTATGAAGAATGGCTTGACGGGATAAAAAACCCGATTGTCAGAAACTTCGTTGAGGAATTTGGGGAAGAGTTTAGCGACAGTTGTCGTGATGCGGCTTATATCGTTGCTAGCGCGGCGGAGCAATTCGCAGTCCAGAACCAAGTCAGCATGGATGCAATCTTAGGGGAAGAGACTACGGTAGAAATTCTTTTGAATCGTCAGGCCGACGAAGCGATCGCTTAATTCTCAGTGAATGCCTTCTTACTTGCTCTAATTGTCAAATCAGCAAGATAGTCTCGTGAAGGTTTTAGCCTAAATTTTAGGCAAGAGCTGCTATCCTGCGAATAGACACCTTACCAACAGAACGTTACAGGAGATTAGGCGAGTGATTCGAATTCCCCTGGGGGTATTAAAAGGGAAAAGGCAAGAAAAACTTCTTGCCTTTTCCCTTTTTAATTTAAGGGAATAAATTCTCATCGTTACTAGATGAGAAAAGAACGAACGGCTAACAGCTATTTTTCAGTGAGTTTGTCTATTTTTTCTTTCAAGCCTAAATTGAATAAAGAGCGTAGCAACACCAAGAACCATAGACCTGATAAACCAAAAATAGCGATCGCCCAACTACTATAGGAAGGTAGCGCCAGCAGCACTGCCGCTGACAGGAGGGTAAAACCTGTTAAACAGGCATAAACTAGGCTTTTTAGGGCTAAATTAATCCGTTTGAGGATGCGATCGCTTTCAAGGGTTCGCACCCGCAGTTGTAACTCTCCCTGTTCAATTCGTTCTTCTAAGCGCCGGATTAAAATTTCCGAAGCTTTTGGCTGTCGCAATTTATAACCAATAAAATTCTTGGCTTGTCGGGCAAGTTCCCCGATTAAATTTCCTTTGGCTTGAGAGACAGTGATACTTTTAATAAAGGGTTGAGCCGCTGCTACTGGATTATATTCAGGATCGAGTGTCCTAGCGATCCCATCGAGTGTGGTTAATGCCTTTAAAATAAACGTCATTTGGGCAGGCAAGCGAAAGGGTTGCTGCTCAAACATGGCATAAACTTCGGTACTCATTTCACTAAAAGCTTTGACATCAATCGGTTTTTCAGTGAACTTATCTAAGATAAAAGTTAATAACCTTCGTACCGGAGTCATATCCGCGACAGGCACCACTAAACCCATATCAATTAAGGTATCTAATACCTCGTCTGTATCCTTTTTTAGGACAGCAAAAAATGTTCTGATCATTTGATCTTTGGCAATAGACTTCAGTTCTGCCATCATGCCAAAGTCATAAAAAATTAAGCTGCCATCCTGGCTCACTGCCATATTTCCAGGGTGAGGATCTGCTTGAAAAAAACCATCTTGTAAGAGTTGTTTTAAATAACAACAGATTCCAAGTTGGTTGATTCTTTTCGGGTCTAACCCACAGGCTTCAATAGTTTTGCGATCGCTTACTTTGATTCCAGGTAAATATTCTACAGTTAAAATTTTTGTGGTTGTGTAACGCCAGTAAACTTTCGGAATCAGAATCCGGGGATAACCGAGGAAATTGGCAGCAAAACGTTCGGCATTTTTACCTTCTTGAATATAATCAATCTCTTGATAAAGAAGATTAAAGAATTCGCTATAAATTGCTTCTAATTCATATTTTCTTGTCCAAGGCATATAGCGCCGCGAAAAACGGACAAGCCTACCCAAAGCTTGAAAATCTAATTTAAATAACCTTTCTAATCCCGGACGTTGTACTTTGACAACGACATCTTCACCCGTATGCAGCCGTGCTTTGTGGACTTGCCCTAAACTAGCCGCAGCAATCGGAAAACGATCGAATTCCCGATACAGAGCATGAATTGAATTACCAAGTTCCAATTCAATCAGCGCGACTGCTTGCTCGGCACTAAATTCCGGAACCCGATCCTGTAGCTGCCCCAACGCTTCTACATATTCTAGAGGCAGCAAATCTGCGCGGGTAGATAATGCCTGCCCAATCTTAATAAAAGTGGGACCTAAATCTAGTAAAGTTTCAACTAACCACTGTGCCCGACGCTTTTTATGTAAAGGGGAAGTATTTCTAAAGATATTATCCCACCATAAATAAAACACCCACTCTGCTGCTGCTCCAAAAATGTCTAGTTGACGAGCAAGGGCAGTATATTTCGTTCGTTGCCAACGTAGGGGTTTTAGTGGAGCTTTTGCGAGCATATCATCCCTTAATAAAGTCAGGAGTCAGAATCGGGGTGCTTGGCAGGTAAGCCTTACAAGAATTAGTAAGCCGTGAAATCTCGAAGCAAGCCAGTCTGAACTGCTACAAGAACAGAAGAGAGGAATTCACCACTTTTCCCCTATTTTCAGAATATGCAAGTTAAACGTGCAACAGCTTATAAATTCTCAGATTTGGCGTCTGGTTGTCTAGTTTCTGGCTTCAGACTTGAGTGCTGTCAAAAGACTGAGGCAAGGTGAGCGTGAAGCAGGTTTCGCAAGCGTGAGTATCTTCAGTAGAACAACTAGAGACAGCGATCGCACCATTGAGGTGCTGTACTAAAGACTTTACCAGAGCTAGGCCCAACCCAGTGCCTTGAATTGCTTGTTCGGTGATGCCTTTACCCCGGCGGAATTTATCAAAGATATACCCCATTTCTGCTGGCGAGATGCCAGGACCATTGTTGCTCAAGTAAAGAACAATCTGATTCCCTTGCGGATTAATCTCGTGAGTAGCACGCAAATGAACGGTAGAATCTGGCTCAGAATATTTGCCAGCATTGGTCAAAAGTTCATGCAGTATGCGATTGAGGCTATCCGCGTCAGTCTGAAGCATTAGCGATCGCTTGGGGAACTCTACGGCTAGCGTTAATCCTTTATCCACCCATTTCTGCTCAAACGGCTCAACTAACTCTTGAATAACCTGCTTGAGGTCTATCTTTTGCAGATGAATTGAAGATTTCTTCGACTCCAGTTTCTGGAGAGCGAGCAAGTCCGCGATCAAATCAATTTCTCGAGTACACTGCTCGTCCAGCATTTGCAGATACTTAGCACGACTTTCTGGCGACTGTTCGGCTTGACGTAACATCCGAATCGCTAGCTTCATCGTGGTGAGCGGTGTGTTCAACTCATGGCTCAGGTTGCTGATGAATTCATCCTTCACTTGATTGAGTTGCCGCAACTGATCGAGTTGTTGGCGAGTTTTTTCGTACAACTTTGCCTGCACTTCCATACTGCCTTGCAGCTGGGCGGTACGCTCCTCGACAAGAGCTTGCACTTGGCGTAATGATTGCGTTTGAATGATTGCCGTACTCGCCTGAGCGCTGACTAATTTTACTAACTCTAATTCCTCGGATTGCCAGGAACGAGGCTGATGATGCTGTAGCACCAGGAACCCTAACACGGTACCTTGGCTTTCCAGGGGAACCATCAGCAGAGCAGGCATGGCTTCTTTAAACAGGTCGGAGGATTGGCTGGCAGAGGTGTCTGCTGGGTTGCTGGTAGCGAGATCCGCTTGATTCGCGATCGCCAATAGCTCAGGTGACTGCATGAAGACCTGTTGGCACCAGTGACACTCCGAGAGCGCAAAAGAATGGTTTAACCAAGAAGGTGAAACAGAAGCGGTTGTTTCTTTAATTGCTGCTTGTTCGCTGTTGCTTTGGGAAGACCATTCGCAAACCACCGTAACTTTCGCTTTAGGAATCTGCTTTAAAGAACGGTTTTTCAACGGGGGAGCGACGTATTTCAGCAGAAGAATAAAGCCACGGTGAACTTGGAAAGCTTGAGCTGTACCGGCAAGCGCGAGTTGGAGAATCTGATTCACGTCTTTGCCTGCTCGAATTGCCAAGGTCAGCTGGTTGATCAGGATTTGGTATTGGGCGGCGATCCGCACCTGTCGCTGGAGTTGGACTTGAGAAATTGCGATCGCAACTGAGTCTGACACAGCTTTCAGCAATTCTTTTTCAATCTCTGTCCAATCGCCGGGTTGCGATCGCCCGACGACAATCACCCCATTTGCTGAAGATTGAAATTGGGTTTGAATTCCCAGCACGGCACGTACCGGATCTTCCCAGGCACGTCCAGTTTCAATTGCCTGAGTATCCGAAATCGCTACAGGTTGGCGATCGCTTAGGATCTCTTCTAGCACGGCATTTTCTTGCATCCATCCTTTCGAGGACAGAGGACGCACGCTCTTAAACTCAACGGTTCCCGCCTCCGCCACGTTGGATGTTTTGTTAGACCCTGAAAATGCCTCTGCATACCAAAAAGCAGCCTGTGGCGTCGCCTGATGGCTCGCGATCGCTTTTATAAAACAAGCGTCTGCCTGCAAACTCCTTCCCACCACCTCCGCAATTTTGGGCAATACCGCTTCCGCAGCTGAGCTTGTCAGAAGGATTTGAGTAATCTGTTGCCCTAAGTGAATGCAGCGATCGCTGGGGTAATGCATGAGTGCGCCCTTGTATTCCTCTATAAAACCCGGTTCAACTGGACTGGGCATCGGTGAAGTGAGAGGCTCTACCATCAGGGTTGCATCTGTTTGCAGCTCTTTGACAGCCGCCAGCTCTTCCTGAGCCGCTTTACTAACGCTAGCGTGCCGCTTTGCGACCAACTCTTGGGACATCCGCGTTGCGATCGCAGTGGCTGCATCCATATCCGCTTGTGCATCATTCATCTTAGCCGAGCTTCATTATGAGGACATCAAGGCAGGGGTTAAAAGACACTCTGCTGGATAGAGGGAGAGGCGTTGGCACGGCAGCAATAAAAACAGTCGTTTGTCGGGAGCAATCCGCTGTCAATCTTTTACAACCATGACTGGGGCAACCAGATTTCACCCTCACTCTTCTATAGACTAGGGTTCCCAGATTTTTTAGATTTCTACCAGTTCAAATGCCTAATTTCTAGAAGTGGTAACCAGTACCTCTGTGGGTAAACGTTTCAACGACTCAGCCTGCCCCAGTATTTTTTCTTCCATCTGCACGCGCGACTCTTGCGTCACCTGACCAGACATGGCAGCTTGTTGTAGGCTCATAAAAGCTTTCAGATCCTCTGAGCCATATTTGCCTTGGAGCATCTCCCGGAGCAGATCTTCTGCTTCCACTGTCAAAAAACCAGTACTGAGAGCTTGTTGAACCACTTCTCGAATTAGAATCATCGTGCACCTCCTAGACGACTTGCTCAGCAAGGTCAGTATCCAATTTATCCAGTTGCCATCAGGTGACGCTAATCTTTCTGTCTAAGTGACCCTGCCGGCAATGACTTTATGATGTATACATCCTGATTCTTGTGATTTCCAGTTAGGGCTTTTGTGATTGAAATCACTGAAATGTCTACTAAAACCTGAATGTCAAATTGGCTTTTTCTTAAATAAAGCTCAATGGCAGACTTGCTCTAAATCACAGTGACGTAACTTCTTTTCTCCCCTTCCTCCGTAAGCGTTTCATCCCTAAAACAAGAGGAGTCAGGAGAAGTTGGCGTAGCGCTAGCGCAGTCTTGCCAGTCTAATGTCAGGTAGTCGGCAGAAAAACCATTGGAGCAACGCGAAGCTCATTTTTTGAAGAAAACGGGTTTCTCAGTAAAGAAGTGATTTTCAGCGGTTTTGCTAGGGAACAACAATGTTTGATGTTTAAGAACGCCTTTTTTTTGCTTCCTGCTGGGCAATTTCACTCTTTTTCCGATAAGATTCCACCCGATCCTGAGCCGTTCCGTAACGACTATCAGAGGGGGGTACAGCAGCCATTAAATCGGAAGCTTGTTGCCATTTAGCCGCCAAATCCAACCACTGAGCAGAAGTCTGAGCATTTCTCCCCGCAATTGACGTTTGTTCCGCCAGTCGCACCGCGTCTGCAAAAGGATCTGACGAAGGCAATGCAGTTGTTTGGGTGCTTGATGCTACAGGAGCTGAAGAGGTTGCTGGCGCTGTCGTCTTTGGGGAAGAGTTTGGCGCAGAAGCTGGCGTCCGAGTAATCGTAAATGGCCCTAGCCAATCATAAAGTGCCCAGCCTACCAGCAGTAAAAGTAACGATAAGCTGGCACCGCCCACAATACCACGCCAGAATTGGCGTTTTTCCCGTACAAACCGGGAGGACGGCTGGGGGAATGGTGGCTGACTTTTTTTGGCAGGTTTCCGTCCCTTGAAATCTTCTCCTAAACGTCGAAAAACATTCGGCTTGGCAAGGGTAATTTCTTCAGCCCAAAGTAACTGACTCTCCGGATCTCGATGAATTTCTTCTAGCCAGAGTAATTGTTGCTCTCGGACAATCCGACTGTTGATATTGACTCGACGAATATTTCGCGGTGAAATTGATTCCAGAATCTGCCGAATGCGCTGTACCAGGCTAGATTGTTCGAGTTGATCTGGCGTAGCTGCCTCACACAAAAGCTGCAAGACACCATCGGCAAAAATGGCTCTAGTTCTGACACCAGCCTCTGCCAGCTTGTCATTGAGTATTTGAATAATCGCCGCCACGCTCCCCTGGCGAGCTTGTTTGGCGATATCATCCATCGGATCAACCATTTTGTTTGAGTAAATGATGCCGGTAGTTCAACCTGACTTTTTTTATTTAAGAGTATCAGTCTTTTTGTTTAAGAGACTCTGTCAGAGTAGTATAATTGACCGGCAACTGCGATCGCTCCTTTTTTGCTCTTAGTTTCATGAAGCAGCGCAGACGATTGCCAAGGGTCTTGCTGTGGCAAGATGTCCCTGTCAGAAGATATTTTTTCTACATTGAGCGGAAGATTCGCTTACGAAGCTTTGTTAAGGCGCTTGGGAGGCACGCAAGCACCTCCCATCGCGAGATGCTATCTGTCGCAGAGCAGCCAGTCGCGCTCTTGAATGATAAAGTGAAATAGCTAAACAGAAGATTGGAAAAACCGGGAACTGAATCATGGGCGCATTGATTCGCGGCGCAATTTTTGTTTTGGATGACAACATTGATACCGATCAAATTATCCCAGCTGAATACCTAACTCTGGTTCCTTCCAAGCCTGACGAGTACGAAAAATTGGGCAGTTATGCCTTGATTGGATTGCCGGATCGTTATGGAAAGTTTGTGGCTTCTGGAGAAATCAAGACCCAGTATCCCATCATTATTGCTGGGGAAAACTTTGGTTGCGGTTCTTCACGGGAACATGCACCGATTGCTTTGGGTGCTAGCGGCGTTAAAGCGGTGGTGGCTCAGTCTTATGCTCGGATCTTTTTCCGCAATTGTGCGGCTACTGGGGAACTTTACCCTTGGGAATCCTCTGAGCGGTTGTGCGATGAATTTGAAACGGGACAGGACGTTTCAATTGATTTTGAACAAAATCAGCTGATTAACCATAGCTTAGGTAGAACTTATTCTCTCCAGCCATTGGGTGATGTAGGCCCAGTGATTGATGCAGGGGGAATTTTCGCTTATGCTCGGCAAACGGGAATGATTCCTACCCGGTAGCGATCGCAACATTTTGAGTGTTGAATTTTGAGTTTAATCTTCCAACACTCAAAACTTTTGAATCTAAGCGCGATCGCTTTTACAATTCTTTAAAATAGTTATTAATGTCTGTAAGCCAAAAACTATTGACGACTATGCTCCTAAAGTGTACAACCCGCCACATCCGCATCTATACCGCTGAAGTGAAGAACAACGAACTCGTCGAGAGTGACAATGTATTGACCCTAGATGTCGATCCAGATAATGAATTTAATTGGAACGAAGACGCTCTGCAACAGGTTTATGGCAAATTCGATGAGATGGTTGAAGCTTACAACGGTGCAGATTTAACAGAATATAATCTGCGTCGTATCGGTTCCGACTTGGAACATTTCCTGAGAAGCCTGCTACAGCAGGGGCAAATTAGTTACAACCTGAGTAGCCGCGTTCTCAATTACAGCATGGGACTGCCTCAGGTTAGCACTCAATCGGCTGAGTAATTCTTTTTTAGTTGTTAGAAAAGTTGAGTTTAATATCAGAAAACTTTCTAACAACTAATTACTGGTCACTACAGATAATTTACCGCCAAATCCGATTCCCATTTTCATCAACGCGAGCTTGGCGAATCACATCAGAGATTTCCTCGGCATCCTTAACATGGTGTAATGCCTTCTTTTCTCCGTCCGGCTCTTCCACTTCAAAGTAAGTAGGAACAACGATATGGTCGCCGGTAATATCTGGCGCATCTACCGCAATTTGCTGGGCTTTTTCTTCAACGGTTTCGGGTTTATCGGAAATTCTATCGCCCGGATTAGTAGTTCTATTGGTTGTATCTTTGGGTGGGTTTTCCATATAACTCCTAAAGATTTGAATCTTAATGTTACTAATATTAGATTAGAGAAATGGGTGTGCGATCGCCTCTTTCTGTGGGTGTAAGTCAGCGCTCTGTCTGTTTCTGCATAGATGAGGGATTTTGCGGAGTTGGGTTGATAACGCTACCATCCAAAGACTGAGCATTTGCAGCAACTTGGGATTTAGCCGCTCGTTTCTGCTCCAAAAATTGCTTAAGAGCAATGCGGCGATTTTCTAAGAAGCGGCTCCAAAACCCTGGAAGAAAATGATCCATCGTTTCAGCCAGCGCCCAAGTTTCCAAATTTACCATCTTGGAACGCAGGCGGTGAGACTCCTCTAAAGAGTCAATTAATTGCTTAATTTCTGCACTAGCAGGTGAATTAAGCTCTGCAAATGGTGGATCTGTAGCAGTATAAGCTTCGGACTTGGGCATGGCAATTGGGGAAAGTGGCAGTACACAGAGCAAATTGGAACAACAATCCTTGATTGGCGAAACCGGAGAACCTGCAAAGGGCACAATGCGGTATCAAAGCAGGACAACAAATGTAAACCCTCGACTCCCCATTTCTACCAAGAAAGGGGAGGATTTCGCCCCTCGCTCGTGAGGAGTTGAAAGAGGAGTTAAACTGCCCCGGTTGAAGTTTGGTAGCCGGAGTGATTTTACCCAACGTTTAAAAAAGCATCGCCTAGTCTGATTCAAATTTAACGCGAAGTGTCAGTTTCTCAAGCACGAGAAGACCCTTAACCGCTAAACTCTGGAAATAGAAACTTGATTATTTTTTACCTCTAGTGTATAAAAAAGACCCCGAAAGCCCTTGGACGTATAAACCTTGGTGGTGTCAGCCTTGGTCTATTTTGCTGACAACTATTACCGTCATCACTGCCTCTTGGACACTAACCAAAACAATTTGGATAACAGCTGGCGTCTCGATTCCCATTCTTGTGTGGATGTCATACTTTTTGCTACTCTGGCCTCGACTAATGCGGCGTTATTATCAGCAAACAGAAAATTCTGTAAGTGAAGAATGAGTTTTATTGACCGATCGCAAATCTATTGAGTGTCAGAGGCTACAATCCAGATTAACGCTCAGATTTGGCGAATTGAGAAAGAGCTACCTTTCTCAGTAGCTTCTGGTAACAGCAAGTCAAATCACAACAGGCTGATGGGAGCGCATAACCTTCATGAACAATTCTGCGGCAACGCTTTACTGCTCGAATCTCAATTGTCAGGCTCCTAATCCCCAGAGCCATAACTTTTGTCAGAAATGCCGCACGCCGCTGCTCAAACGGTACTTGTGGGCAGTTGGTGAAGGGATAGAGGCTTACAAAGCTGGGGATCTGATTGCTGAGCGATATTTGCTGAAAAGCGATCGCATCATTTTAGATACCAAACCGGCTTTGTCTCCGGAAATGTTGCCGGAGATATCCAATAGCCTTATGCCCTATCTCAAGCTGTCTCCCTATCAGCTGCACGTTCCCCAACTATACGGACTTCTGACACCAACAGAAGGGCAGCGTAACGCCGAAACTTGGCTGCTAGAGCAGGTACCGATTTACAGCTGCGGGAACGGGGAAGGCACCCTCATGCCAGAACTAACCAGCGTCTGGAAAAACGCCTCGGCAATGCGCCAACTGACTTGGCTATGGCAGATGGCAAATTTGTGGGAACCCCTGCAAATCAATCATGTAGGGTCGAGTTTGTTGACACCAGCGCTGCTGCGAGTAGAAGGTTCCATCCTTCGGTTATTGATATTGCAGGCGGATCGAAGTTCCCCGGTAACGCTGCAAAACTTAGGTCAACTCTGGTCTAAATGGGTCGCCGCTTCACACCCAACCATTGGAAAATTTTTGGAACAAGTTTGTCAGCAGCTCAACCAAGGAGCCGTACAGACGGCAGAGCAGCTGGTGAGGCTGTTGGATGAGGCAATGGAAACCATCGGGCGATCATCGCAATCTTGCACCTATCAAATTGTCACCCGCAGCGATACAGGGCCAACTCGTCGGCAAAATGAGGATGCCTGCTATCCCCCCAGTCCAAGCAGTACCAATCCCTCCCTTCCCTTGGCAATAGTCTGCGACGGTATTGGGGGACATGAAGGCGGGGAAGTCGCCTCCCATCTGGCAATTGCAACTATCCAAGAGCGAGTACAGAATCTGCTGGCGAATCCAGCCAATCCTTTAAATCCGACCGCTCTTACCCTAGAATTGGAAAACTTTGCCTGTGCTGCCAATGATGTTATCAGCCAGCGCAACGACACGGAACAGCGGCTCGACCGGCAACGCATGGGCACTACGTTGGTGATGGCGTTAGCCCACGCTCATGAAATGTATATCACTCATGTGGGAGATAGTCGAGCTTACTGGATTACTCGCACGGGGTGTCGGCAGATCACCCTAGATGATGATATTGCTTCGCGGGAGGTGCGGCTCGGATACGCCCTCTACCGGGATGCAGTGGAACAATCCGGCGCTGGCTCTCTCGTTCAGGCGTTGGGTATGAGTTCATCAGCAACCCTGCACCCCTCCGTACAGCGCTTTGTTTTAGATGAAGACGGTGTTTTTCTTCTCTGTTCGGATGGTCTGAGTGACAATGACCGAGTAGAGCAATACTGGGAAACAGAGATTCTGCCAATCCTAGAAGGTCAGATTGATTTGTCAACCGCCGGAACCCGGCTGATTGAAATTGGCAACACCAAAAACGGGCACGACAACGTTACGGTAGCCCTGGTCTACTGCCAAGTGGCATCAGCTCAAACTGGGCAACAGGTCACAGCACTACAGATGGGAGCCATTCCACCCGCAGCTCCAACTCCGGCTCCAGCGGCTTCGGTGCGCTCTCAATCTGCATCTGCTTCCAGAATCAAAACCAAGATCATTTCACCGCAGTCTACTACTAGGAGTCCTTTGCCGCTCCTTCTGGTGCTGCTTCTGTTAGCAGGTGTCAGCGGAGCGATCGCTTATTGGTTGATTCCAGAAGTCCAAGACAGGGTCAAGCCTCTAATCGGGCTGACACCCCCCTCTAGCCCTAGTCCTGAACCATCCGCAGCCAGTTCATCTCCATCGGCAGAACCTGTCGTGACTCCTTCCACCTCTGTGCCCTCTTTAGAGGCTGGCTTGCTGCTCCAAACCACCCGTTCCACAACCAAGAACGTTCAGGGAAAAGAAGTTCCTGTTTTGCTGCGACGTGGTGCCCAGGCACCCCAAAACCAATCTGTAGTCGGGTTAGTTTTAGATGGGAGTATTTTGCAAGTCAGCTCCATCCAACGAAATCAAGACCCTGACAGCTGGCTACAGGTAAAAGTTTGCTCAACGCTCCCTACATCCAATCCGCAGCTTCCCCCTGAACAAGTTAATTCCAGCACCCCAAACCCAAGAGCCATCCCTGAAGTGACCTATCGCCCAATAAAACCAGGAGAAATTGGCTGGATTCGAGAATCCGACGTTTTACCTGTAATTAATCCAAATTTCGCACCAACATCGGCTAATTTGGGCGAATGTGCCATTGGGGCTGCTTCTCCAACACCTACCGTCACTTCGTCCCCCTCTAAATAGCAATTAGTTGCTAGCCTTTAATTGTTAGGACTTCGGTTTTTGTCAGGGTTAGGTGTTTTTGGGTAGTTGCTAGTTGGGAGTCATTCGTCAATTGGTAAAGATGCGATGAATCGCGTCTCTAGGTCAGTTGTCTTTTGCTGCCAGTGACGACTGCCAGAGACTTGCCACCCATTACTCACGATTCACTGCCCAAAAACGATTGATAGTGAATCGCTAAAGCTAAAATATCTCTTCAATAACCTTGTTTACCCTATTTGAGGTGATAAGAGCGAGTGAAGAATATTCGGTGAGTATTCCCCTGTTGTTCGGGTAGACTGATAAAAAACCTCGTATAGTGCTAGGTTTAAGGTTAATGTCTTTAGAATGTCCCAGTCTGAGAATCCCTGCCTCAGTTTAGCCATCAATCGGCTCTCCAAAACTTCCCTTGGGGCAGAACATTTTGCCATTTGGGTGATGAAAGCACCCTGTCCGGGTGGTCACGTTCTGCATGACTGTACGTGGCCTGAAATGTTGACCCAAAAGTGGCTGGCATGGCAGGAAATGTTTTCCCCACGGGGACTCCCTGATGTTCCGCTGGTACATCAGGCAAACCCTCCCGCCTTGACAGTGCCACTCGACGCCCTGAATGTCAACGGTCAAGCACTTCCGTATACGGCTCGTTTGATGCAAGATTTAGGGATTAGCCTCTGGAAGTGGTTATTTGACGGGGAAATTCAAAATAGTTTCGCTCAAAGTCAGGGAATTGCAATTGGGCAAAAAAAACGTCTGCGGCTGCGCTTAGAAATTCGAGACCCAGACTTAATTCCTGTGCCTTGGGAAATTATGCAGCCCGAACCAGGGAAACAAGCGATTTCTCTATCACAACAACTATTGTTTAGTCGTACCAGCAATGCGGTTGATCCGCTTCCACCCCAGCGCTTAGAGCAGGCTCTAAACATCCTGTTGGTACTGGGACACGATACAGAAAGCGAAGTCGCTCCCAGCTTGCAGCTGGAACAAGAAGCGGAGGCGCTGGCTAATATTTTGGAACGCTGCGGACGACCAGACTTACACCCAGATGGCGAACATACTGGTGCAACAGTCCTGTGCCAGGTAGATACGCTTTTACAACCTACAAAAGCAGAATTGATTTCACGCCTGGAAACAGAAAATTACAACATCTTGTTCTATGCCGGTCATGGCATCCCAGCAGCGGATGGTGGATTACTGTTTTTGCGACCTGATGCCAGGATCAATGGCACGGAGTTAGCCCAGGTTTTGGTTCGCTGTCAAGTGACGCTAGCGGTGTTTAATGCTTGTTGGGGCGCTCAACCAGAGCGGCACAACCAACAAAGTTTGCCGCGCAGCAGTTTGGCAGAGGTATTAATTCATCACGGTGTTCCAGCAGTTTTGGGAATGCGCGACTCGATTGCCGACGAGGAGGCTCTGTCGTTTATTCAGGCTTTTGCACAAGCTCTGGCAGCACGGATGCCTATAGATGAGGCGGTGGCGGTAGCAAGGCAAAAGTTGTTGACGCTTTACAAGTTCAACCAACCTGCCTGGACTTTGCCGGTTCTGTATATGCACCCAGATTTTGAGGGTGAGTTGATTCGACCAATTGGCGAGGAAGTGACGATACTGCCGGTGGATGTGAAGTCATCCGGGCACGATTTATCTACTCCCTCTGCCTATCTTCGTCCGTTAGGAGTAACCAGCAAAGTTTCGCCAATTAGTGGCACGAGTTTGCGAGTGGGGCGTAATCCTAAGGGAAACGACTTGGTGATTGAAAAACAGGAAGTTTCTCGGCAGCACGCTGAAATTATTTGCGATGCTCTCCCAGACGGTAAACTTACTTACTTTCTAAAAGATAAATCTCGTTACGGCACGTTCATTTTAAGACCGAGTGGATGGCAGAAAGTCTATCATCCGGAAGTGCCTTTGCAATCGGGAGACCAGATAAAGTTTGGGAGTATGCAGGGTCAAACTTGGGAGTTCATTATTCAAGATAGTACGAAGTGCTAGGGCATGGTAAAAGCGATCGCCCTACAGAATACTGAGTGCTAAATAATATTTACGGAACTCGCCAAAGTGCCGCTGTAGCTACCCCTGCCAAGAACGGTATATCAATACACAGGAGCATCATGATGGCAAGGAAATCAATCGAAGGATTTTATGAGAATTCTCTTTCTCAAGTGCAAGCAGAACTACTAGAGGCACTCCTCCAGCCTGAAGAAGCTCCCTATCCCTGGAATCCAGCCGATCCAAATGTGGAAGCCTATTGGACAGAGCTGGAACAAGGATTTGAACTTGAGGGATGGTTAGATGAAGAAATTAGTAGGGGGTCGCAAGCACTCTATGCAAAGTTCGATGAATGCTGGGCAAATACAAATGTGGCAGTTGCGCCGACAGCAGCGATCGCAGTTACATCTAGTTTAAGCGAGCGGTTTGCTGCCCGCGTTCCCCAAGCTTGGCTGGATGCGATCGCTCACAAAGCCCAACAGGTTGTATCAAGCCCTCTGTCAATCGCGGATCAGATGGTACAGTGCGTTCAAGAGCTGCTGCCGGAATGGGGAGAAGATGTGTTGCAGGTATGGGCGCGTCCTTTGGCTTCCGCCATGCGAGGCTCGGAAGCTGAAATTGCCCGCCCAGTTGAGTGGGATGAGTTATCGGAGAGCGAACGGGCACGGTTGAGTTTAGCAGTTGCCCGGTATGCGCTCAGACAATTCAACGACCTTAACCCTTCAGCACAAAATAAGTCCCCTGAGTAGACACTTTATCGGATTTATTCTCTGCGTAATATCGAGCGTGATTTTGGTTGTGATTGGCGTTTAAGAATAATCCCAAAGAGTCTCAAACAGGGAATCAGGAAGGTGTACTTCGATTCCTGGCTGCCTTATAGTGCAGATCGACGCCAACACATCGATGATGGCATTTTGCCAACAGTTCATTTAATCAGTCATTCTAGAGGCTCCTATGGACGACGTGGGAGAGGATTGGAGGGTTGTTAACGAGGGTCTGCTTATCAGTAGACCCGTCCCCTCTGTATAGATATCGGTCAAATTCTGGTTTTTATGCAAGAACTAGAATTTTTGTTACAAAACATCATTATTTTTTTCTGACCCTGGCAGGCGATCGCTTCCACTTGGTTAAGGATCATCCTACTCCGGTACAATAATTCCCTATTACTGAATCCCTGGAAAGGATACACACCAATCGTTAGAGGTATTCTCGATCTGTTGTTAGAGTAGTTGACACTTGGCGAAGTCAGGCGTTTGAAAAATTTGCTTGCCCTTTGTAAAATACCCCCACTTCGGGAAGTCAACAGCACTTCTTCCTGCTGGCATAGCTAGTTGTTCCTAAGTGAGTAAGCAACTGCAAGATTGAGTATCTCTTAGGATATTCTCATTCGACAGAATGGCTAGCTAAAATAAGGTAGGGGATCGTAATTGTGCAAATATCTCTTGCTATACCAAGTAATGAGAGTCCCCTCGATAACATCCCTATTTAGTGGGATTTATTTAATTGTTCTGCCCGTAAAAGCAGGGGTTGATCTGCTTTTCACCACTGCATTTTTTTCTCTGACCAATAGTTAAGCGCAGTTGAAAAAAGCAATCTTACTTTACATTAAAATTAGAAGAGATATTTATTTATTGAAAAAAAGTTGACCTAAAAGCCGAGAATTTAACACCCCATGCATCTCAGATTCTCTCAAAATATCAAGTCTCTTCTAGAGAAGTTAGCGAATAAACCGTTAACTTTAGCGGATGTTCTGGCAGAAACTTCTGAAAGGGGCTTTAGTTTAGTTATTGCATTACTTGTTTTGCCGTTTCTGTTTCCGATGCCACCCGGATTTACAGTGATATTGGGTAGCGGCAGCTTGATATTAGCGTTGCAAATGGCTTTAGGGCAACGTTTTCCTTGGCTACCCAAAAGAATTCGCCAGTTCAGATTTCCCCGCTGGTTTGCCCAGCAACTTTTAAAAAATCTGCAACGAGTCACAGGAGTGCTAGAGAAAGTGACTCGTCCCCGGTTACGCTGGATCGCAGAAAATCCTCAAATTTGGCAATTAAACGGGCTTTGTATTGCATGGCTGTCTGTGTTGCTGATGTTACCCATCCCTTTTACGAATCCGATTCCAACAATTGGGATTTTGCTACTCGTCATTGCCATGCTAGAAGCCGATGGTTTGCTGATGTGTTTCAGTTATGGATTAACTGCTGCGATTACTTTGTTGTTTGCAGTGGCTGCTGGGACGTTGTGGCAAGCGTTAAGTTCGATGCTGCAAAGCTTGTTTCAGTAAATTCTATAATTTAGAGCTTTCTCGTTCTTCGGGGTTACAAGATAGAAGTGTAAAGGCGCATATCTTGATACCTCTAGAATGATTATTTTTCACTATCTCAATTAGGATGTAGGCACCCAGCATTACTTTGTTAAGCTGTATTAAGTAATGCTCAGCTCATGCTCAGAACTCCACAGATGCGCTTGTTGATGCCGAATTTGTCCTATACACCGCCTTGGTTGCTGAGAAATGGTCTGTCAATGACCTTATATACTGCTTTGCAGGCGGGTCGCGAGTGGGAGAAGACGACTGTAGATCCGGAGCCAAGTTACCAGGAGACAACTTTTACAGGTGCCGGAGACGTGCCGATTTATGGATGGGTTGCTATCCCCGATCGCCCTCACGGTACGATTGTGGGGACTTATGGCATTACCGGCGATTTAGAGAATCAATGGTTTCTGAGACTGTTGGGGCGCAAGGCATTTGCACAAGGTTATGCAGTGGTGCTATTTGATTGGCGTGCCCACGGGAAAACCGCTCAGTTGTCTCCGACCTTGACTTCTGATGGCTTGTACGAGGGAGAAGATTTCGTCTACATTGCTGCCCAAGCTAAAGCGATGGGTTGTCCTGCACCGTTCTGGTTTACGGGGTACTCGTTAGGAGGGCAACTAGCACTATGGGCGGTGAAAGCGTCACAGGAGTTGTTAACGGGGAGAAGCCAGGAACTAGAGTTGCAAGAAAGGGAGATTGGGGGGGCTGCGGTGATTTGTCCCAGCCTGGATTCCAACCGTTCCCTATCTTATTTGGTGAAACACCCGTTGGGTAAGTATTTAGAACAAGCGATCGCGCGAGAATTGAAAAGACTGGCTTGGCGCGTTCATCATGTTCATCCTGAAGCAATCGATCCCGCAGCCATTGAGCGGGCTAACAGCATTTGGGGCTTTGACAATGAGTTGGTAATCGGGCGATTGGGCTTTCCATCTGTCGAAGCGTATTATGACGCTAGCAGTGCCCTACACCTGTTGCCTCACCTGAAAAAACCGACTCTAATTCTGTACGCCGCTGACGATCCGATGTTTGACCCTTCAATTGTGCCTGAGTTGCAAGCGTCTAGCGATCGCAATCCTGACATTACTTTAGTACTGACGCAATATGGCGGTCATGTTGGGTACATCAGTAGTCAGGAATGTCAGCGTCAAACCGGAGATCCCGATCCCTGGTGGGCGTGGAATCGAATTTTAGAATGGTGCAAGGAAATTAAAAATTAAAAATGCAAAATGTAAGACTTGCCATTTTACATTCTTAATTTTTAATTGCACTACTAACTATGGCGGGGCAGTAAAACGGGTGGCAAAATTTGAATTTCGCGTTGGAGATAAAGCCCGCGCTTTGAGAATTGCTGCGGTCAAAAAGGCATAGGAAATGATTCCCACCACCGCCAACAACAAGCCGCTGACAGCGCCTGTAGCGTTCCACAACGCATGGAGTCCTGATGCTGTCAGATAACCAATCAGCAAAATTGTCCAGCGCTTCTTGGGTTTTAGGGCACTCAGCCCAATGAAATAGCCTAGATAGCCGCTGTAAGCCATGTGTCCTGCCACCGATCCTAAAATTCGGGGAATCAGGAGTTGCAATCCCACCAATTCTCCAGCACCTTCTCCAGCTTGTAGTGTCACATTTTGGATAATCTGGGGGATGTATTGACCCAGTGTTTCCAAAAGCGTGAAGCCAACGGCTGAGGCGGTTCCCAGCAGGATTCCATCTAAGGGTTCCCAGACGCCAATGCGATCGCGCAGGGGAGAGCGAAATCCCCGCCCAATTAAATACAATCCCAGCACTGGCAACGCCTTGAGCAACTCCTCCATCAATCCTGCTCCGAAAAACATTCGGATCAACAAACCGGGAAAGTCGATCAAACTCACCTGTTCCGAACCTCGGAGTACTGCTTCTACGTCTCCGGGCAAAACACGGCGAAAAACATAGATGAAAGCCAGCAAGACAGGACTCACCAAAATCAAAGCGGTTGTGACCGCTGAACCCAGGAGTACCCACCAAGGCTTATGCTTGCCGCAAAGTTGGTAGACAAAGTAATAAGCTGCCCAAGCGAGATAAGCTGCCAGTAACAGATTGAATACCACCGACTCACCGACAGCGGCAAACATCAAGACCACAAATCCGACTGTGACCATCCCCGGTACTAGATAAGCTTTTTTCGTTAAATCTCGTCCGGTGGAAAAAATCGGAAATAACTGGGTAAATGTCACTCCTTCCGGCTGGGATGGCTGCACTGGTGCGAATGGCTGAGACGACAGTTGAGTTCTGATCGAGGGAGTTTGAAACTCAAAAATAAACTCTGTGCCGTTTTGTCCCAACTCAATGCGATCGCCTGCGTGCAAAATTTGACATCCCTGTAGGCGTCTCCCGTTCACGTAGGTACCATTGGCACTGTTGAGATCGCAAATTTGCCAATTGGGTGCTACTCCCGACTGAGTAAGGGGACGGATTGCCGCATGACGCCTGGATACAACACCATGTTGGTTAGAATCCAACACAATTTGACAACTGGGTTCGCGCCCAATCACGACCTCCCGATCGAGCGGAAGCAAGTATGGGGGCAGCGGCGTACCAGCAGCACCAGTAGAAAGCAGCCGGAGAAACCCACTTGTGTAGCTCTGGCCTGTCATTTTAGTAGATTGCGAGAAAGCGATTAGCGATAGCTTAGCAATTAGTGGGGAGTTGTAGAGGCTGGGATTGACCCCCTCTGTCCGGCTAAAAGCTAACAACTCAGCACATCATTACAAAAAACCCTATCAGAAGAAACCCGATTTCTTTAAGAAACCGGGTCTCAAGCTTTGGTAGGTGATTTTTGTTGATTTCTATCACCCTGATTCAATGCTATTTATTGGTGAGAGTTGGCTTCCCGAACTGCGGCATAGAACAGAAATCCTACGAGAGGAATACTGGCAGCCAGGATGATCCCTGTAGGCAAGTTGCCCAAGTCGGGGTTTCCAGAAGCGAGTTCAAAAATAGAGCCAACGGCAGCGATCGCTGCTACGCAAGAACCGAGCAAAAATACACCACTTTTCGGGGTCATCATGGGCGGTGATATCCTTAAGCTACTGGCTTGACAGCTTGAGCAGAGAAGCCATGCTTTTTCAGCTCCTCATTCAAAGCGATCGCATTTTCCACCCGATCCACAAACAGCACGCCATTGAGGTGATCCATCTCGTGTTGAATAGCGCGGGAGAGGAGTCCAGTCGCCTTCATGGTGCGGGGGCGTCCCTGTTCGTCTTTAAAAGCCACTTCCACCATTTCCGGGCGCTTCACGTCGATATAAACGCCAGGAATAGAAAGACAGCCTTCTTGAAACATACACAAGTCGCGCCCGAATTTCTTGATAGTCGGGTTAATCAACACTAAAGGTTGATTAGCGGCGTTATCCGGTTCGGTGTCAATGACAATCAGCTGTTTTTGCACTGCCACTTGGGGGGCTGCCAAACCGATGCCATCTGCGCTGTACATGGTTTGCAGCATCTCCCGAATCAGCTGCCGGATTTCCTGGTCTACCTTGGCAATACGTTTAGCTGGCTGACGCAGGACGCGATCGCCCATATAGTGAATTTCTAATGGCGGTTTTTCTAACTTTTTCTTTTCGACGGCAACTTCAGTCGTCATAGCATTCTGGCTCGCAGATACAGCTTATATGTTCAATGGGTGGAGTTTTTTTATCTTAACAGTTCTCAGTTGTTGCCTCCCTTACTACTTAACTCACTTACTCTCTTCCCCAACACCTACTTTCATCAACAACGCGCCGAACGCGGTAGCATAAATTTTTCTCCCTCTGCCGCAAATTTCCCCTTCACCATTAGCACCGTCTCATCAAATGCGTGGGGAAACGCCCTGATATCTCCTGCATCCAAAAGTTCAGGGCTAAAGTATATCGTGATGTCTTCAATAGTTTGGGGTATTCTGTCGATAATTTCTTTCAATGGGTATATCTGCGTTGCCACGATATCAAAAAGGTGGAGTTGAGTCTCTTTTATCTCCATGCAAGCGATTAAATCCAAATCTTCTGCATAGTATATAGGGCGAATTCCTTCATTGAAGCAAAATACGGCTTTCTCTTTCACAATTCCAACAATATTAGAAACTGGTATCCGCGTTTCTAACAGTCTATGTAGCAATTTTAAATCCTTGTCATTATCAAAATTCAGGATTCTAAAACTATCCCTGCCGCTCTGGGAATCCCATCTAATTTTAAACACGTATTCTTCGAGTTTCCGAAAGCCGAAAGGCGTATAAAACTCCGGGTTCGGTGTTGTCAATACCAGCGTTTCATAGCGTTTATCACAATATTCCAGCACCTCCTCCATTACTTCGCGGTAGTAGCCGCGCCTACGAAATTCTGCCCGCGTGCAGACTCCATGTATTCCCCCCACTTTCACCTTTTGTCCCATAATTTGCATAGGAATTTCTAACACTCCTATATGGGTAATAGCTATGTCCTCATGGAAGCGAATAAACGGAGTTGAAGCATCTTCCCAAGCTGCACCTAATTTTCTCCCGCATTCTGTTAATTCCCCTAGTCCAGGAAATACGATTTCAACCAATTCAAATAACTTATTACTTAAACTGGAGTCAGTAGAGAATGACCGTTTAAAACGATACTGATTCATAACTTAAGCATAATTATTAACCTTTATACTACAAATACTACAACATCTTAGACTTTCAAGGCAAGCGGGAGCAGTTCGGGAGAGTAGAATCTAATCCAGCTCTAAAATCTATTCTTCAAAGAATCGAACGCCCATGCTATAAACTCTCTGATGATGCCTGTGGTTGAGGAGAAAATTCGTGTTTAAATTCCTGAGCAAACTAGACTACCTGCTGCGCGAAACCTTCCTGGGATTGCGGCGTGGAGGTTGGATGAATTGGGCGGCAATCAGTACCGTTACCGTTTTGCTGTTCCTATTCGGCATGAGTTTACAGGCATCCTGGCAGCTAGAACGCCTGCTGACTCAATTTGGGAGCCAGTTGGAAGTATCGGTATATTTAGATCCCGGAGCGCGGGTGGAACTTGTTGCCCCAATCGTGGGAAAAATGCCAGAAGTGGTCGATGTAAAAACCATTTCCAAAGAGCAAGCTTGGGAATCTTTGGTCAAAGAGCTGGGAATGTCAGAGATTGATGGTGCCACCCAGCAACTCGAAGGGAATCCTCTGGTGGATGAGCTGAAAGTCAAGGCGCGGACTTCTGAGGCAGTACCTGTCTTGGCGCAGAAGCTGAGGAAAGTACCAGGGGTAGATGACGTGCAGTATGTCGATGAGGCGGTACAACGGCTGGCTCAGCTCAATAAAGGTTTGAGCTATGTAAGTCTTACGATTACTACTGTCCTAACGATGACCGCAGTTGCAGTAATTACCACAACGATTCGCCTGATTGTGATGGCGCGACGGCGCGAAATCGAGATTATGCAACTGGTGGGAGCAACGACAGCTTGGATTTATCTACCGTTTATATTACAAGGCATTAGCTTTGGTTTAGTTGGGGCAGCGATCGCTTGGATTCTGATTAGCACTATCCAGCGTACTTTGAGCAATTTGTTATCAGCCCAACCCGATTTTATTCAATTTCTGGCGAACGGACTGCAATTAAGTCCTCTACAAGTTTTAATGTTGCCGCTGATTTTGCTTTGTTTAGGCGGTTCAGTCGGCTTAATGGGAAGTTTGTTTGCTGTCCGCCGCTTTGCCTTGCGATAGTTAGCAGTTAAAACTCAAAAATCAAGACTCAAAATTCAAAATTTTTATGGCATCACAATGGGAACGTTTGCTGCAAAATTTAGGAGAATGGCAAGGTTCATTTACCCGTCTCTCCCCCACGGGAGAATTACTGGAAGACACTCCTACAGTTGTTTCCCTGGAAGGTTTGGATAATAACCAAACGATTCGCCAAATCATTCGCCGCTTACCACCCGGTCAACCCCCCGATGAGAAAGTTCTCGAATATAGTTCTTTAGGAAAAAGCGTTCTATTTTTTGAAAATGGAGCTTTTTCCCAAGGTTCGATTCAACTCGCTCCTTTTTCCGAATTTGGAGCTGAACTCGGCTTAATTGACAGCAACCGGCGTCTGCGTCTCGTGCAGATATTTAATCGAGACAGTCAATTAGATAAAATTACTTTAATTCGAGAAAAGCTAGCTGATTCAGACGTTCCGGATCGACCGCATTTAACCCTAGACCAACTGATAGGAAAATGGCAGGGAGAAGCAGTAACAATCTATCCAGATTATCGCTCACCCGATACTTATTCCACTACACTCAAAGTTGATTATGAAGAGAGTGGAAACGTAATTCAGCAATTGAGCTTTGGCGATCGTACTTTTACCTCAACTGCAAGAATGAACGGTAACATTCTCCGCTTTGAGCAAGGTTCCCTAGCCGTTCAAGTGTTGTTCTTACCGGATGGTGCCTCTTGCAATTGTCCGCTGCAAGTAAAAACGGGTCAATCTTTTGTTCTAGAAGTAGGTTGGTTATTGAAGCCTGATTTGCGTCAGCGAATGATTCGTCGCTATAGCGATAAAGGGGAATGGATTAGCCTTACCCTAGTTACAGAGCGTAAAGTGTGACAAACAAAGTTAATCGCACAGAAGCACAGAAAAATTTTTAACTTTGCGAACCTTTGCGTGAACCTTCGCGTACCTTTGCGTTTAAAAAATAATTAAAAACTCACCTTCCCATCCTTTGAAACAGTCTCTTCAAACACTGAACCACCCGCTTCAACACGAAGTTTTCCTGTTTTCCAGCCAAGAGAAATAGAGCTATTCCCTTCAGGCGACTTGTAGAGTTCAAAATTTTCAAACCAGTTATGCTGGACGCCGTTTCGGATAAGAATTGGTAGCTCGTTCTTAGAATTATGTGTGATTTTGAGAGTATCGCCAGTTGTTCCTTTGAGCTGCACGGTGCCCGTTGCTATTAAGCTTAAATCTAGCTGAGTCTTAGTCTTTACAGCTTTTTTAAAATTCTCATAACTACCCGTCGTTTTTGCTTCGCCTACTTCTAGAGCAAAGCCAGCATATTGATTTCCTGTTGTGGTTACTTTTAATATCTTTTCATCTTGATAAAGCTGCGCTGCTTTCTTATCTTGAATTTTAACTTCAGTAGTAGAAGAATTAAGATTAATTGGATGAATGGCTAACCAAGTTTTTTCTAATTTAATAAACCAAAGCTTGTCTTCTATTTCTAATTTCGCTGTTTTAGGTAGCTGAAAGAAAAAGGATTTATCAGAAGCAGGTCGTAGCCAAAGCGCCAAGTTGCGGTATTGTCCTATTTGATCGCCTGGATTTTTCCCGGACTTCATTCTGTCGTCGCCCGTGTTAACGACAAAATAATCAACCCCTCGCTTAGAATCTTCAGCCATCAATTTGAAAGGGCCAACATCACCATCGCTAAACTCACCGGCTATACTACTCATCTGATAAGTGTTGCCAAAAAATGTAGTTTCCCAATAACCCGGTCGGTCTTCTCCTCCAGGCTTCCAATTTTCATAAACTGGTTTTGTAGCGAGTAGTTCAACCGGCTTCTTAAACTGCTTGCGAGCTAATGCCACAACTGCGAGTGGGGGACGGTAAGCGCTAGTAATGATGTGAATTGAATCATGTTCTGGTTTAGGGTTAGGCAGCGAATTATCCCCAAAATATAGCCAGAGTAAACGAGCGGCAGATGAACCATACACGACATTACTTTTGTTATAATCTCGCTTCGTTGGCCCTCCAAAACCACCATGATAATACTTCACTGCTCCCGCAGCACAAAGCCAATCAAGAGCAGCTTTACCAAGTTGTTTGACTTCCGGATCTTTCGCAAAATCGTAGAGATTCAGATATGCAGCTAGGGTATGACCGTGGTAATTTTCCGAATCCCACTCGCCCATCCCGATGTGATAAAGTGCCCAGACATATCGCTGAATTTTCTTTTTGTATAACTGGCGCACCTCTTCATTACCCGTTTCTTCCGCCATTAGATAAACCGATATCTCGCGCATCGCTCTAAGATTATCGGTATTGCGCCCGTCTACCCAGCTACCACGAACCTTTGGCCCCCAACCATCACCGCCACGACCTCTCCCATAAATCGGGTGGGGACGACCATTCGGATCTTGCTTTGTCCATTTTTTTGCCCCGTCAAACATCCGTTGTTTGTAGGCAGAATCTAGAAATTTACCGAAAAAGAAATATTTTCTAATTTGACCTTTGAGAGTAAAAGAATAGTAATAGTCAATACCGTCAGTGTGGGCGTTATCTTTGGCTTGTTTGTCTTCCTTTTCCAAAAAAGCGATCGCTTTCTCTCGGTTGCCAGCTAAAAAGTCAAACATGGCAAGAGGATAAGTTTGCTTTTCGTTTTCCCCACTGTTGTTGTTGTATTTTTTACCCGTGTAGTAGCGAATAACCTCATTCGCTCTTTGCTGAAACTCTTTTTCAAGTTCAGGTGTCCACTGGTTCTGAAACTTCGCATCGACGAGTAGCGGCTGAATCTGGACTAAACCGTTTGCATCTTTGGTAATGTATGGAGATGCAATAGGACTCGGTGTATTTGCTCTAGATAAAGAAGTGGTTTTGGTGCTGCAAGCCAATACTGCTAACAGTACGAATGCTGTCGCTGTATGACGAAAAATTGTAAGGCGTTTCATTCGCAACAGAGGGAATTCAGTTGCTTTGATTTTGGCATGAAAAATAGACGCGATCACGCTTTGGGCAAGATAAACGCGATCGCGCTTTGGTGAAGATGAATGCGATCGCACCTTGGGGGAAATAGACGTGAGGGCATTTTCCGGAAGATAAGCGCGATCGCATTCTGGGAAGAAGAGACGGGATCACTGTTCACTTACCATCAAATTTTTCTGATGTAAGCACGTTGATGATTCTCAATCATCCTTAGATAGCCATGCTCCTACGAGAGTTCCTAGTATACCAGCACTTGAAAAACCTAATATTATTGGAGCATTGGTAAGTCCAGCTATGACTACTCCAATTCCCATCGCTGATGCAGCGTTTGAAAAAACTGCTGAGACAAATTTTTTCCTAATAATCTCTTTCTGTTGCTTACTAAGTTGAGTTCTTTTTGTTATTGTCAAAGTCAACATAGACAAGTAAGCAACAAGACCGTACAACGATACTCGATCGGCTACTACTGTGAAAAATTCTGCAAGCCATTCTTTGCCATCTGGTCTTATAGAATTTTTATTATCTATTGCTACTACTGGTATTTGAGATGCTAAATCGGGATTCTGTATGCAATCTGCTATTGCTTTTCGGATAAGATCCGTTCTTTTTGCCAGCTTTGTATTATATTCAGAAGGACTAACATTATTTGAAAAAGTGAAAACAATAACAGCGTTTTCCCAAATTTCCCAACCCAAAGCATCTGAAATAATTTTTATTCCGCGCTGATCGTTGCCTGTAATTCTAGTTTCGTCGAGTCTATTAACATATAACATAAGGTCAGGATTTTTTATTTTTTGACTAATCTCTTTTATATATTTTTGGTCGTTCCCACTTCCATCGCAAAGACCAGGAGTATCAAAAATTTTAGCTTTAACACCATTCATGTCAAAATCAAATTCAGTAACTTCTGTTGTTGCTACCTCATCATCATCAACTTTACATTTTTCCTCGCCTATTAATGAATTTACGGTACTGGATTTGCCCCAGCCTGCACGACCAACAACAAAAAATACCAATCGCTGTCCGCTAAGTTCTTGCACTTTTGCTCTAAGAGCTTGAAGAAAGTTTGTGGCTAATGTATCTGTATCACTAATATTATTTCTAAGTTTGTTTAAACAACTGTGCAGCCATCCCGTACAGTGTGTAGTATCGAGATTATCAAGAATTTATTACACTACCAGATTGGTTCAAGATTTAGGACAAATCCGGGGAGAACATTTTCTTCTGAGAGCGTAGTAGGAGATTGCAGCACTTCTACTTCTTGACCTTGGCGATAAATTTCTACTTGTTTGGATTTACGGTTAATTAACAAACCCAAAACAGTGCCATTCTCTCGGTATTCTTTCATTTTCTCTTGAGCGACTTTCAAACTATCACTCGGTGAAAGTAACTCAATGACAAAATCAGGACAAAGGGGGATAAATTTCTCTTTTTGGTTAGATGTTAAAGTCTCCCAACGTTCCAATTTTAGCCAAGCTGCATCAGGTGAACGATCTGCACCATTAGGAAGTTTAAAACCTGTAGAAGAATCGAAAGCAATCCCTAAATTATTTGTATCTGCCCAATTAAATAATTGCTGCGTCAGTCTACCATTTCGATTTCCTGTTTCTCCCCCTGCGGGTGACATAATGATTAATTCTCCCGTAGCAGTGCGCTCAAACCTTAGATTTTCATTTACTTGGCAAAGCTGAAAAAATTGCTCATCTGTCAGCTTAATAATTGGATTGAAGTTGACGGTTAGGGCAGTCATACCGACATTGGGGTTTAGATTTTGGATTATTTAGCTCATGTAGAGACGCGATTAATCGCGTCTCTACATGAGTTTCAGTTACCGACTATTCTATTCCTTCAATCCGGTCTTCGACCTCCTGATACAATTCGCGCAGCATCTCTAAGTTGCTTTCGCTGGTTTCCCAGTAACCGCGACCATTGACTTCAAGTAAGGTTGCGACAACTTTGCGGAAAGAGTGAGGATTGAGGTTCATTAACCGCTTCCGCATCTCTTCATCTTGGATAAACGTGGTATTTGTATCCTCGTAAATCCAGTTATCGACAGCACCAGCTGTTGCAGACCAACCCATCGTATTTACCAGGCGTTTTGAGAGTTCGCGGACACCTTCGTAACCGTGACTTAGCATCCCTTCGTACCACTTGGGATTTAGTAGTTTGGTACGGGCATCTAAACGGACGGTTTCGGAGAGGGTACGGACTTGGGCGTTGGCAGTGGTGGTGTCAGCAATGTAGGATGCTGGCGTTTTGCCATCCCCACGCAGACTGGCGACAACCTTAGTGGGGTCGGAGTCGAAGTAGTGGGAAACATCCGTGAGGCTAATCTCGGAAGAGTCGAGATTTTGGAACGTCACTTCAGCAGTTTTCAGCGTTGCTTCAAAAATCTGACGCGACTGTTCCATTGTGCCTGGACTGTCGGAGGTAAAGGCAAAGGATTTGCGGCTGAGGTACATATCTTGTAACTCAGATTCGCTTTCCCAAGTGCTGTTTTCTACTGCCAGGTTGATATTGGAGGAGTAGGAACCGGAAGCGTTGGAGAAAACGCGAGTTGCCGCTTGACGCAGGTTGATGCCCATTTCCTCCGCCTGTAGTAAGGCGTGTTTGCGGACAAAGTTCATCGATAGGGGTTCATCGGCTTCTGCTGCCATCTTCACAGCTTGGTCGAGTAGGTTCATCTGGTTGATGAACAAGTCGCGGAAGACACCAGAACAGTTGATGACCACATCAACGCGGGGGCGTCCGAGTTCAGCCAGGGGAATCAGTTCCAGTTTGTTGACTCGTCCCAAAGCATCTGGCACGGGTTTAACGCCGACCATCCACATAATTTGGGCGAGAGATTCACCGTAGGTTTTGATGTTGTCGGTTCCCCAGAGAACGCAGGCAATGGTTTCGGGATAGGCACCTGTTTCCGCCCGTTGCCGTTCTAGCAGTCGGTCTACAACGACTTTGGCGGATTTGACTGCGGCTGCGGTGGGGATAGATTGGGGGTCGAGGGCGTGGATGTTTTTGCCTGTAGGCAGGACATCCGGGTTGCGGATAGGATCGCCACCTGGCCCCGGAAGGATGTATTCGCCTTCTAAGCCTTTGAGTAAGGCACCCAGTTCGTTATCGGCACAAACTTGTTGGAGGCAGAATTCCAAATACTCAAATAGAGGCTTAATCGCTTCTGGGTCAACTTTCGCATAGCCTGCTTTATGCAGGGACTCGATCCAAGGTTCCTTCTTGCCCATGTTGAAGAAGTTGAGCTTAGAAACGAGGGAAACGCGACCATCGGCGTCAGTTTGTTCTTTGACGAGGGCGGAAACAGCGGCACGAGTGGCAAGGGTGATGTCTTGCAACAGTTGGACATCTTCTAAGATGCCTTTGTCGTTGTTCTTATAGATGTCGTCAATGTCGCGTCCGATGCTGTTGGCGATGATGCGGGGAAGACTAAGAATTTCTTCTTCGTTGCGGTCGAGACTGGCGATATTGACCAAGGTCGCGATCGCTTCTTCTGCACTTGGCGGTTTCCCAACGACGTGCAAGCCACAAGGCAATAGCCGCGACTCAATTTCCATCAGTCGTCGGTACACCAAACCGACCAGGGTGTCCCGTTCCTCGCTGGTCATCTCCTTGGCGTCTTTCTCTGGCAGGGTGATATCTTTATCCAGATTCACCATGCGGGACTTATCTACGATCGTGTTAACAATCTGGATGCCGCGTCCCGTATCTTTGAGGGTTTGGTAAGAACCGATTAACTCGCTCAATTCCTGCAAACCCTTGTAGAGTCCAGCATTTTCAGCCGGGGGAGTTAAGTAGGAGATGGTTTCGGCGTAGCTGCGACGCTTGGCGATGGTGGCTTCGCTGGGGTTATTCGCCGCGTAGTAGTAGAGATTGGGAATGTTGCCAATCAAGTTATCGGGGTAACATTCGTTAGACATCCCCATCTGCTTACCAGGCATGAATTCCAGCGATCCATGCGTACCGAAATGCAGCACGGCGTCGGCTTTCCAAATTCGCTCTAAATAGGTGTAATAAGCGGCAAAACCGTGATGGGGGCTGGCAGAACGGGAGAATAGCAACCGCATCGGATCGCCTTCGTAGCCAAAGGTCGGCTGGACGCCGATAAAGACGTTGCCGAAGTGTTTGCCGAAGATTAATAAATTCTGCCCGTCGCTGTTGAGATGTCCAGGCGGTTTGCCCCAGTTTTCTTCGAGCCGTTGAGAGTAAGGAGTTAAGTCTTCATACTCCGGCGTTGACATCCGATAGGCGATATTCAGTTCCGGAGTGCTGTACTGCGCTTGGGCATCGTGGATGACTTCTTGCATCAACGCCATCGCTGACTCTGGCAGTTCTGGGAGGTCGTAGCCGTTCTGCTTGAGGGCTTTCATCACCTCGTAGATGGAACCAAATACATCCAGATAAGCAGCAGTTCCGACGTTACCCTTGTCCGGTGGGAAACTGAAGACGGTGATAGCAACTTTCTTTTGGAGTTTTGGCTTGCGGCGCAGGTTTGCCCATTTTAAGGCGCGTTGCGCGATCGCTTCTATTCGATCTTGAAGGGCGATCGCTTTCCCAGTGGCTCCATCCCTTCCGGAAAGGATAATCGGCTCAATCGCTCCATCTAGTTCGGGGATGGCAATTTGCAATGCCACTTGCACCGGATGCAGCCCTAAATCGCTATTTTCCCACTCTTCCGTTGTTTGGAATACCAGCGGTAGTGCCACCATATAGGGGCGATTCAGGCGTTTAAGCGTGTCAATTGCCTTGGGATGATCTTGTCTAGCAGGACCCCCGACCAGGGCAAATCCGGTTAGGGATACGACTGTATCCACGATTGTCTGGTTTCCTTGGAGGAAGAAAGCCTCAACTGGCTTAGAAAAATCTAAACCGGAAGCAAAGACGGGAATTACCCGTGCGCCCATTGCTTCGAGTTCCTGCACCATCGCTACATAATGGGCATCGTCGCCAGTGACGAGGTGAGTGCGTTGCAGCACTAAGCCCACACAAGGAGCAAGGGGATCTTTGAGATCGACAGGAATATCGTTGCGGCTGTTGTACCAGTTGAAATATTCCTTGACATCCTCAAACATCTGCGGTGCCAAGGGGTGCCAGATTCCCATATCAACATAGGTGACGGGGTCTTTGTATTGGAAAGACGAACCACGGCGCGTCTCTACACCCTTGAGAACGTATCTATCCGCCAGCATCAGCAGGAAGTTCTCCAGGTTTTCTGAGGAACCGCCGAGCCAATATTGGAAGCTGAGCATGAAGTTTCGAGCATCCTGCGCTTTGTCCATTGGCAGGTATTTCAGAACTTTGGGCAAAGTTTGCAGCAGCTTCAGCATCCCATCCTGGAAGCCGCTACCGGATTTTTCTTTGCGCTTCCGCATGAATTGGGCGATCGCGCTCTTAGATTGCCCCAGCTGGGCCATCGAGAAGCTGCCCATTTTGTTCAGGCGCATCACTTGCGGCATCGACGGGAAGACGACAGCGACATCCAGCGCGTCGCGGTGGGGTTCTACTGCCGCAACAACTTTATCGGCTAAGTCTTCAATAAAAATCAGGGAAGCGATAAAGATATTGGCACCCGCAACTTCTCGCTTAAAACCCTCGTAGTTTTCCGGGTCGCGCAGTTCTTCAAGCAGATAGCCGCTAATTTCGATGGCTAAGCCGGGATGGTTCTCGTTAATTGAGCGAACCGCTCCTGAAAGGGCACTCTGGTACTGTGGCTCCAGCACGACATAGACCACCTTGAGTAGCGATCGCCCCCGCAGGTTGTCCGGGGCAATGTGGCGAATGGTGGACTTGACGTGAGTGAACATTCGCGTAGGCTCCAAATGATAACGTGTTCTCTTATTTTGGAAGGCAGAATTAAAGATACAGAAGTCTGAGGCGATCGCTCATCTTTCTGAATTCTGGGTTCTGATGATTGATTGGCTTATGAAGTGTTTTTACCAAAAAATGCTTACCCAGTGCGGGGTTTGGGCATTATCTGACACAATTCGATAAAAACTTTGCAACAATTTTTTATATTTATTGACAAATATGAAAGTGCCTACTCATTTTTTTGCAAATAAGTATTAAGTTTTGGAGAGGCGTGGAATGCCAATATCGGACATCTTGATTCTTTCAAATGGCCCTGGGGAGTTAGCGACCTGGGTTCGTCCTGTGGTAAAAGCTTTACGGGAACAACTAGGGGATGACCGTTCGGCAGTGCGGATCTCGGTCGTTCTGTCTCCTTGTCCCAACGCGAGTGGCAAAGAAGCAGAAATTGCCCAGTCTTACCCGGAAGTAGACCGAGTACAGGGGGCAGAGAAGTTTTGGGAGTTCTTACTGTGGGGAAAGACGGCGGAAAACTGGGATTGGCGCGATCGCGGTGTGGTTCTGTTTCTCGGTGGAGATCAAGTTTTTCCCGTCGTCATTGGCAGACGCTTGGGTTATCGCACAGTGATTTATGCAGAGTGGGACGCCCGTTGGCACAGTTTGATTGACCGATTTGGCGTCATGAAACCGGAACTCATCGCCCGCATTCCCCAGAAATATGCTCATAAGTTTTCGGTTGTCGGGGATTTAATGGCAGAAGCGGCAGAATTAAACACTAAAAATGAAAAATTAGAAATTTCCGAGGCAATCTATCCGGGCGAAACGATTGGGTTATTGCCTGGGTCGAAACCAGCAAAACTTGCTCAAGGAGTGCCTTTGTGCTTGGCGATCGCAGAATGCATCTATGCTAAACGTCCCCAAACTCGCTTTGTGATCCCCGTCGCGCCGACTTTGGATCTAAAAACTTTAGCTCGATTCGCCGATCCTAGGCAAAATCCAGTGATTGAGTTAGTCAAAGGCGCAACAGCAGAACTCATAACTCCCGATCCGCCAGAACTTCCGTATTTAAAAACAGCAGCGGGAGTGCGAGTAGAACTGTGGACGCGATCGCCAGCTTATGACTTACTATCTCAATGTTCTCTGTGTTTTACGACCGTAGGAGCCAATACTGCTGAACTCGCTGCTTTAGCCGTCCCGATGATTGTCTTATTGCCAACTCAACAACTGGACGCCATGCGAAGCTGGGATGGGTTGCCGGGCTTACTTGCTAATTTGCCAGTTCTCGGTTCTAGTTTTGCCAAAGCGATCAACTGGATTATCATGCAAAAAGTCATGGAACAAGGGCGTTTATATGCTTGGCCTAATATTTGGGCAAAAACCCAGATAGTTCCAGAATTACTCGGTAAACTCCAAGCGGCAGAAGTTGCAGAATTTGCTTTGGACTATTTAAATCATCCTGAAAAATTGCAGGAAATGCGCGATCGCCTCCGCAGCATTCGAGGTGAAGCGGGTGCTGCCCAAAAACTGGCAAAGCTAGTTTGTGAGGAGTTAGAAAGACAAAATGCTTAATTTTTAAGCACTACGACGCCCTAGTTCGTAGATCCCGCAACCGACACAAGCCAGCATTCCCATACTGATTGCCCAGCTGCGCCCTAAGCCAAGTTCTACTCCGTAGTTGCAAACCGCGCCAATCAGGAAAAAAGGCACAATGCTGAAAATAGAAGCATAGAAGGCATTTTGAGCTTCTCTACCCTTGCGAGTTCTGTCAAATTCTTCTTGTGAAGTGTAGAGCGATCGCTCAGCAAAGTTAAACCAGCGATTAATTTGCTCCATCACCCATTCGCTGACCGGAGAGCAACCGAGATATAAAGCCAGCGACCATAGACCTGCACCTGCGATCGCGGTCGCATTTAGCTCGAATCTAAACGGTAGAATTTCAATCAGCATGGGTTTTACAACACTATAGTAGTTACTCTTCAGGGATTTTAACAAAAGTCAAGAATCTGTGAATATAGGTTGTTCCTCACTGCCTAAAAAAGTTGTGAGGTGCCGACAATTTCCACCCTGGGACAGACCCCAGCTCAAAGCTTGACTGCCAAACTTGACACGGCAGCAATCTAAAGTAACATCTTTCGGTTAATTGGCTGCGTAGATAAGCACCACAGTTCTCGGTTATCGATCTTAATTCGGGCAAACGAAGAGTAAAGCAATGCAGCAAGGGTCCGTACCACAAAACCTTCAAAACCGCTTTCTCCATCCAAGACGATTTCTATTTTTATTAGGGCTGCCTTTAGCCTGGTTAATGCCAGCAGTAGAATTACAGCCAAAATCAGTTGAGGCATTGGAAGTTAGAGCAAGTTCGGCATTAACTGGCAATAGTTGGCAAGGGGCATCTTTCCCAGTTGAAAATTTTCAAGGCTATACTTCTGCATTTGGCTACCGTCGCTCTCCTTCTGGTTCTGGGGGTTTGGAATTCCATCGGGGCTTAGACATTGCTGCACCTGAAGGAAGTTACATTCGTAACTGGTGGGCAGGGAAAGTCGTGAAAGTCTCACAAGATAGACTTTGCGGCACCTCAATTACTGTGGAGTCCGGTGCGTGGCGTCACGTCTACTGTCACATGAAAGGGAGCGTGGAAACCGCCAATGGCGGTCGTTATTTCATCGATCGCAGCGGGGGTCTTGTAGTTTGGGAAGGGCAACAAGTGCCAGCAGGTGCCCGGATTGGTCGGGTAGGGATGACTGGGCGCACTACTGGCCCTCATCTCCACTGGGGATTAAAGTATGGCGATAACTATGTAGATCCGGCTCAGGTTCTTAAAGCAATGTATGCTCAACAACCCGGTAATGTTCGGCAAGTTGGGCAACGTTTGCTTCAACCGTCTAGAAGTCAGACATCATGGTGGAAACGTCAGGGGCAACGAACGATTGATTATTGATCGACTTGACAACATTTTCTTAGGCTCAATCCTTCTTACCTAAGACAAAAGCAATTCAAGGACTGGGTGCAATACATCAGTAGGGACATGGCAATGCCATGTCCCTACTTGTTAGAAACCGCAATATACTGCACTCAACTGAGAAACGTTATACAGGAACGCCCCGAAGATTGGCAGGCTCAAATCTTAGCAATAAAAGAACCCGTTTTTTTCAGGAAAACGAGTTCTTTTATAGAAGTGTTCTGTTTAAAGAACAAGCACTTTTAATTAAGGTAATTAAGGAAGTGCTACCTCTTTCTTAGGCACTTGGGCGCGTTCAGTTACAATTTGACGAAAGCGATCGCCCTCAATCGTTTCTTGGTCTAACAAAAGATCTACCAGATAGTCTACCAAGACTCGGTTTTCCAAAATCAGCCGACAAGCTTCCCGATAGCAATGCTCAACAATTGTTCTGACTTGGGTATCAATGCGAGTCGCTATTTCTTCAGAATACTCGCTACGGCTCCCCCAATCGCGCCCTAAGAATACTTCCCCATTCGGAGTTTCCAACGACAGCGGCCCCAAATCCGACATTCCAAAGCGCGTGACCATCTGCCGCGCCAGGGATGTCACTTTCTCCAAGTCATTCCAGGCACCCGTCGTTACTTCGTCGTCGCCAAAAATGACTTCTTCCGCTGCACGTCCACCCAAGATTCCGGTAATTCGAGCCAGCAGCTGCGATCGCGAAAACAAACCCTGCTCTTCACCCGGAGTATACCAGGTTAGTCCTCGTGCTTGACCGCGTGGTACAAGGGTGACTTTCTGTACCGCGTCGTGACCGGGTAACAGGGTGCCGATCACGGCATGACCGATTTCGTGATAGGCAATTAATCGCTTGTTCTTGCTATCCACCAGCGGTGTGCCTTCCATCCCCGCTACCACCCGGTCAACGGCGTCGTTGATTTCTAGCTCTGTAACCGCATCTTTCCGCCGTCTGGCGGTCAAGATGGCAGCTTCGTTGAGTAAGTTCGCTAAGTCAGCACCTGTAAAGCCTGGAGTCCGACGAGCAATGTTTTCCAGCGAGACTTCGGGAGCGATTTTCTTATTCCGCGCATGAACTTCCAGAACCGCAAGGCGTCCCTTCAGATCCGGTGCATCCACCATCACTTGTCGGTCAAAACGTCCCGGACGCAACAGCGCCGAATCCAGAACATCGGGACGGTTGGTCGCGGCAATGATAATAATTCCAGTATTGCCTTCAAACCCGTCCATTTCTGTCAAGAGCTGGTTGAGGGTTTGTTCCCGTTCGTCGTTTCCGCCGCCAATTCCTGCGCCTCTTTGCCGTCCGACGGCGTCGATTTCATCGATGAAGATTAAGCAGGGAGCGTTTTCTTTGGCTTTTTTGAATAAGTCCCGGACGCGGGATGCACCGACGCCGACGAACATCTCCACAAATTCCGAACCGGAGATGCTGAAGAAGGGAACCCCGGCTTCTCCTGCGATCGCTTTAGCGAGTAATGTTTTCCCGGTTCCAGGAGGGCCAATTAACAGGACGCCTTTGGGAATTTTCGCACCTACGGCGGTGAATTTCTCTGGGAGTTTGAGGAAGGTGACGACTTCTTCGAGTTCTTCTTTGGCTTCTTCGATTCCGGCGACGTCGTCAAATTTGACGCCGGTTTTGGCTTCCATCTGAAATCTGGCTCTTGATTTCCCGAAGTTCATGGCTTGCCCAGAGGCATTACTAGAACGACGGAAAATAAACATTAATACTCCCAGTAAGAAGAAGAGTAATAGTAAGTTTGCCGCTACTCCCACCGCTGCGGTGTTATCGGTCGAAGGTTGTACATCAAGTTCGACATTTTTGTCGCGGAGTTGTTCGATCAATTCTGGGTTTTGCTCTAGAAGCATTACCTCTTGCGGCGGATCGGTTGGCTTTTGCCCCGTTAATCTAACCTTAGCCATCCGGGTGGCTGGGTCAATTTCCACTTTGGTGACTTGGTTTGCCTCAAGTTTCTGCAATAAATCGCCATAGGTGAGGGTGTTCTGCTCTGCCTTGGCGAGGGCAGGAGGACTCAGCAGCATCCCCTGGAAAATCATCAAACTGGCGGCGATCTGCCAGAAGCGTCGTGGCGCTGGTTTAACGGAATCTTTAGACCTTTTTGCCGGTCGATCCCCTATCCATGCTTCGATCCCAGAATTATTGTTCATAACTATTGCCCTTTCCCTGCTGCTTTGACTCAACCCCTAGGTTGCTGGATTTCCAGAGGAATCTGCCTAAATCAGGAGTTGAGCAGACCTTTCCATCTTCTAGTTTAACTGTCTCGATTCCAGCCTTGCCGAGAATCGGTTTGCTGGTTTTGGCTGCTTTGTTGACGAAGTTGGGTGGAACTTGTTATCTTAAACGTATTCATAACGAGTACGTTTTAATATCAGCGTAAATTTATCTACCGATGTCTCGGTGACAGGTGATTGCCTAAAATTAACTATTTTTGCGGTTACTAAAGCTTGTTTTCATCTTCATGGAGGATTGATATGGTCAAAATTGTGGGAATTGGCGGGAGTTTACGGGCTGAATCTCAAAGTCAGCTGGCTCTAAATTTGGCAGCTTTGCGAATGCGATCGCTTGGTGCTGAGGTAGAAGTTCTTGATTTGCGGCAAATGAATCTGCCTTTTTGTAATGGGGAAAAGGAATTTCCAGACTTTCCGGATGTTGCAAAGATGCGGAAAGCCGTCGCTGAGGCAGATGGCTTAATTTTGGCAACCCCTGAATATCATGGTAGTGTCAGTGGTGTGCTGAAAAATGCCTTAGATTTAATGAGCTTTGACCAGCTAAGCGATAAAGTTGCGGGTTTAATTAGTGTCTTGGGAGGTCAGTCAAATAGTAACGCTCTCAACGATCTGCGGGTGATTATGCGCTGGGTTCATGCTTGGGTAATTCCGGAACAAATTGCCATTGGACAAGCTTGGAAAGCGTTTGATGCTAATGGGAACTTGCTGGATGATAAACTTTCTGAGCGCTTTGATGAATTTGCTAAAAGTTTAGTAGAAAATACCCAAAAACTGAGAAAGGCTGCCTAGTTTTCGGCTTCAATTGGGAAGTTTTAACGCAAAGGTACGCCAAGGAAATCGCAAAGGTACGCAGAGATGATTTTTCTTTGCGTATCTTTGCTTTATTCCTTTGTGGTTCTAGGCGTTAAAAAACACCCAATTATTTAATGATGGTGGTGATCGTGGTCGTGGTGATGACCGTGGTCATGGTGATGATGACCGTGATCGTGGTGGTCGTGGGTATGAGCCGCTTGCATCGCCGCCATCTGAGGATTAACGGAAAGAGCTTGTTCTGAAAATAAAGCTTCAATCTGAGGATGCGCCCATTCTGCTGCCATCTTTAAAAATTCTGGATGGTCGTTGACGCACTCCATTTGTACGTAGGTCACTTCCGGATGCTTACGCCGTAAGTTATGCAGGATGTGGTCTACATCTAACAGAGTTTCGTGATTCTCAGTAGCAAAGCCTATTGGCATGAAAACGACGGAGGTAGCACCCAGCAGAATTAGATTTTCAGCAGCTTGGGTGGCATTGGGTTGAGTCCATTCAATCAGAGGAGTGTCATGGTTGAGCCAACCCACTGAAATCAGCGGATATTTATTGATCAGCTTCTCTCTAACTCTCTCGTAGAGTGCCTCACTTTCAGTGATGCCTGAGGTAAATCCTTTAGCTTTATGAGGGCAACCGTGGTTCATCAACACGATGGCAGTTTGGGAGGGCAGGTGGGCGACTGCTAAATCGCGGGCAATTTTCTCCTCTACTAGACGCGCTAACAACTCGATGTAGGCGGGTTCGTTGTAGAAGGAGGGAATATAGCGCTGTCCCTTAATCCAATGTTCGCTACCGTCAGAGAGTTTGGAAAGGGCGTTATTTACTTGCTCGACCGCAATCCCGCTGGTAAAGATAGAATCTACTACTAAGAGCGGGTAGATCAGCAGTTTGTCAAAACCCTGCTCTTTGATTTCAGCAAGAACCTGTTCGGGAAGGAAGGGAGCGCAGAAGTTAAAGGCTTTGAAAACTTTAACGCGATCGCCCCATTTTTCTTGTAGATTTTTTTCTATCCCCGCTCGTTGCTGTTCAAAAATTGCATTGTGGGGGGAAATAAAATGATCGTGCTGGTGGTTCCACTCGTGCAGGTCAAAGATTGCCAAAAGCTTTGCGAGTGGTGGATAAATCCACGTCGGTACCGGCGCAAACTTAGCGGTGAGTAGATTTAAAGCTTGTTCGTTATAGTTGGCAAAGTCGTCGTAGCTTTCTACTTCGCCATAGCCCATCAGCAATACGGCTACGCGGTCGTTACCAGTGGCTGAATCGTTATTTTGTTGAAGTTTTTCTGGGGTGGCTACCAAGTCGCGTTCCTCAACTTGAATGGTGTCTACATCAGAGTGGAAACTGGGGCGATCGCGTTGTCGTACAGATTCAATCCCCTCAAAGCACCACTCCTTTTTTAGGTTAACATCCCCTATGGGGGGATTAAGGTAAAAAATTTAGTAGTTAGATAATATTGCAGCGAGTTTTGATGCGCAATTCATCCATCCAATGATTGATACAAGTCAGGAGCGAGCGATCGGGGGAAGAGCTGCATCTAGTGGCATACGCAAGGACGCGATCGCGTCCTTGCGCCTTCGCTTTGTAAAGTGCCGCATCCACCGCATGAATGACTGCCTCTTCCGTATTGCCATGAATCGGGAAGCAAGCAACTCCCAGCGAGATCGAAATCGTACCCAGTTGCTGACGCCGAGATTGTACCTTTTGTTTTTGTAAAGTTTCGTACAGCGATAAATTGGCTAGCGCTAGGGCAAGATTTTCTGCGACTGTCACTGGTTATACCCCAGCACAGATTAAATTCCGGATCTACCCATTCAATCGCTTGATAGCCGCTGAAATACTGAATATTCAGCGTTGCATCTGCTTCCAATTTTGCTGAGATGGCTTCCCCGCATTTTCCCAGCGCTTTGTCATGCGAACCAGTGCTAAAAATCGCTCTTTCATTTCCCCGGTGAGTTCGATTTTTATACTCTTGGCTTCCAAGTCAATTTTCTGCTGAATGCGATCGCTCTTCAGTAGACCTCCTGCATGAATCATGAAGGGTGTGCCAGTTCGTAGTTGAGCAAGCCAGCAATTAGGTTTAAACGCAAGCCAAAGCGCTTTCTGCGGTTGCGATACCGTCCTGAAAA